>JAYVOP010000278.1:0-16708 GCA_043757865.1 Verrucomicrobiales bacterium
CGCGTGACCATATTTAAACGATTGAATCCACTAGCCGTCAGCGTCTCAGGGGTCGGCTGCGGGAGCAGGTCTCCGGCTAGTTGCTCACGCGTGAAGACATCCAGCGGCTTATTGGCATTGAAGGCGTCGATCACATAATCTCGATAAGGGAAATTCCGCGCATTCTGATCTCCATGAAAGCCTACCGTGTCTGTGAAGCGCGCGACATCCAGCCACCACGTGGCCCAGCGCTCGCCAAAGTGCGCGCTGGCGAGGAGCCGATCAATTTGCCGTTCCCAGGCTCCCGGTGCCGAGTCTGACAGGAATGCGGCCACTTCCGTTGGGCTCGGCGGTAGGCCGATCAGATCCAAGCTGACCCGCCGCAGCAACGTCGCCCGATCCGCCTGGGCAGATGGCTGCAAGTGTTCTGCGCTGAGCTTTTCCAAGATGAAATTATCCAACGGCTGCTGCGGCCAAGCCGTGTTAGCAACTACTGGCACCGTCGGCAAACTGAGCGGCGTGTATGCCCAATGCGGCTCATACACAGCCCCCTGGGCGATCCAATTTTTAAAGAGCAACTGTTGAGCGGTGGTGAGGGTTTTATGCGCTTCCGGCGGCGGCATTAGCTCCTCTGCATCCTTGGTCAAGAGGCGTTTGATGACTTCACTCTCGTCCGGCTTCCCCGGCACGATGGGGATGGCCCCAGACTTGGCAGGCTTCAGCGCTTCCTCCCGGAGGTCCAGCCGCAGCCCACCCTTCCGGCTCTTCTGATCCGGCCCATGGCAGTGGAAACAGGTGTCCGAAAGGATCGGTCGCAGATCACGATTAAAGCGCACCACTGGCTCGGCGGCCAGCAGCGGATGGATAGAGAAAATGAGCAAACTGAGCGCGCGCAGCATAGAGACAGGGGGAATGACTTGAGAAGCGAGGCCATGCCCGCCGCCACCTTCTGGCGCAGCAAGCAATACCCCTCCGGCATATAGTTCACATCCCCAGCCGCGCCACTCTATTTTCCCGCCCATTCCCGCGTAGGCTTGCTAGCCTCAAGGAGTGGCTCGCGGGCGCGCCTCCGGCTCTGTTTTCAGATGCAATTATTTCCTTCGCCATTCCTTCTTCGCGGGCTCTGGCAGACCGAGAATGCGATAGGAATTCCGAAAATGCATCTTCCCCACTTTCGGTAAAAAATCCTGCCCCCGCGCAGCCACTAACGCCACGCCCACCGTCTGCACTTCCTTACTGCTAGAACCGCGCGGCAGCACCACGCCCAGCCGCCGACTGGCCTCCTCCAGCCAATTAATGAAACGCTCCCGGGCCAGGATGGAGGCGGCGGCCACGGCAATGTCGCTCTCACCTTTCGTGCGTTGTTGCAGTTGGATTTTCTTTCCCCGAGGCAACAGCGCCTTTTCCAAAACGGACTCATGGGCAAACTGATCGGACAAGGCGCGCGGGCAATCTGGTTGTCGTTCTAGCAAGTTCTCCATCACCCGCGCATGGCCCCAGGCCAGCAGCCGATTCAGATTTTTGGCCTCATTATAAACCGTGTTATACCGCTCGGGCCCGATGCTAATCACCTCGTGCAACGCCTGGGGCGTGGTGCGAATGAGTTCGGCTAGATCACGGATGCGTTTATCCGAGCTAATGGCTTTGCTGTCCTGCACACCGGCCTGCTGCAAGGCCGCTGCGGACACGGGATTCACATACACCCCGGCGATCACTAACGGCCCGTAAAAGTCGCCTTTCCCGCTCTCATCAATGCCGATGTGCGGCTCATACATTTCCGGCTGATGCAGCGCCTCATAGCCCACCTCCGCCACGCCCAGGATTTCCGGCTCTAGCAAAAATTCCACAAACTCCTGCCACCCCTTCCCTTGCACCAGAATTTTCGGGCCCTTCTCATACACCGCTAGGTTTACCTTCTCCTTCCGGGCCGCATAGAGCGTGTATTCCTTTACCTCAAACGCCCACCCCCGAGCCTCCAGTAAGGCTCTCAGCTTGCTTGCCTGCGCCCGCGTGAGCGCGTGGGTGTAACTATTCTGTGCCATGTCTTACTCCCCTTTTTTCCCTCCAAACATCGCCTTCATGAACTGCACGCCCATCTTTTCCATGGCGTGTTGACTGGTGCGTTGGGCTTGGAAGGCGGTGATCTGCTCTGGGCTGAGCAGGCCGACTAACTTAGCGTCGATGTTGGCATCGTAGGCGCTGACTTGCTCGGCTTGGCGGTCCAGCGCTTCGGTGGTGAAATAGTCTGGATTGATCTCCTGTTGCTTGGTGTAATCGTGATCCCATTTCATGGCCTTGCGCTCGGAGA
This sequence comes from Verrucomicrobiales bacterium, assembly GCA_043757865.1. Lineage (GTDB taxonomy): Bacteria > Verrucomicrobiota > Verrucomicrobiia > Verrucomicrobiales > V1-33 > JAGNEJ01. The sequence continues at coordinate 2,288 of JAYVOP010000278.1, forward strand.
AGAGCAAATTCATCAAGCCCTGCTCCTGGGTTTCATTGAGCGGAGTGCCGTCCGTGGCCAGCTTGGACTTCATCTTGGAGAGTTGCTGACGCTCGGGTGCGGAGTCTTGGAACTGTTCGTATTGGGCGATTTTCGCAGGATCCTGAAGCAGGTCTTTAATTGCCTTTTGCCCTTCCTCATGTTGGTCTTTGATGGCTTTAAAGAGGCCGTCCCGCGCTTCCTTACTGCTGCCGCCAGTCATCATTTTCATGCCCAGGGCCTGCTGCTGGACCGCTTGTTCCACGATGAGTGCCTGGAGCTTTTCTTTCTGCTCTGGGGAAAGGCCTAGCAGCTCGTAGAGATCTTTATTCATTTCATCCAGCACAGTTTTCATGCCCTCTTGCATGGCCTTTTTAGCGTCAGGGCTGTCCATCACGGAGGCCATGGCTTTGGCCATGCCTTGGTCGGCTTTTTTGTCCTCGGCAGGAGCTGATTGGTCCGGGGCCGACGCGGAGGAGGGCTCTGCCGCAGGCTTAGATGCCAGCTGCTGGGCGGTGGTGGACTGCGTGGCTTTCCACGTGGCCACCTCTGCTTCCAGGTTGGCGATGCGTTGCTGCAACTGTGCAGACTCCGCATATTTCCAAGCTAAGAGTGCGCAGAGCACGACGGAGACAATACCAAGCAATGAGTTTTTCATAAGTCCGCGAGCCTAGGGAAATCTGCTGACACGTCGAGGACTTTTCCAAGGCTCAGGACGATGCCGCCGCCGCCGCAGGGGCCACGCGCTGACAGCTAGGAGGCTCGTGAGGCTCGTGGGCTCGGGAATGGTAAAGCTCAACTGCAAGGAACTCTGCGCCACGGCGGCTACATCCCCCGTATAAATGATGGCCTCTAACTCGTAGCGCCCAGGGGCCAGGGTGCCTTGAAATGTGAAATTCCCCGGCGTTCCATCGAAGGGAATGCCAGGTAACTGTAGCAACGCCAGCGGCTCTTCCTGATGGGCTAGATCCACCAAGCTGGCACAGGCGAATCCGCCTTCCCCCACCAGCGCAAGGCCTGCGCTGAGCAGATAGGGCACGGCTTCCGTGACTTGGAAACGCATCTGCCACACAGCTAGGGAGCGCGAAAAGAAGCCCGTGCAGGCCGCCGTCACGGAGAGGCTCTGCGAGCCTAACTGGGTCACCAGCCGCGCCACGCCTTCCGCTTCCACCTGCTGCCAATCTTCCACGGCATCCGGCGTCCAGGTGACTAACTGCTGCGTCTGCCCCGGCGTCTCGATCATGCGCAAGCCATCCGTATAGCGCAGCGTGGCCGCCCCGCAGGATTGCGGGCCAGCGACCTGCGCCATCACTAGCATGATGCTCCACCACCAGAATTTCATGCCCAGATGCTGCGCAGGTTCTGCGTCAGTGGCCAGCGAATTTATCAGGGCGGAGTGGTGTTTGCCAACGCCCGCAGCCTGCGCTACAGGGCGGGCATGGATAGACATATTTTTCCTGACAAGATCACCATGGGAGCCGCCGCCGCCAGCGCAGGGGCGGTCCTGTTGCGCGCAGCCATCGCCCAGCGCGGGCGGGCACAGATCATCGTGGCCACGGGCGCCAGCCAGTTTGAAATGTTGGCCGCCCTAATCGCAGAGCCAGACATCGCCTGGGACGTGGTAACCGCCTTTCACTTGGATGAATACGTGGGCCTGCCCATCGCGCATCCGGCTTCGTTTCGGAAATATTTGTGGGAGCGCTTCGTGTCGCGACTGCCGTTGCCCTTGGCAGCGTTTCACTATTTAAATGGGGATTGCGCCACGGCGGCAGCAGCCATCGCTGGCCAAGTGATTGATGTGGCGTTCGTGGGCATTGGGGAAAATGGGCATTTGGCGTTCAATGATCCGCCCGCCGATTTCACGACCGACGAGGCCTATCTCATCGTGGACTTAGACGAGACCTGCCGCCGCCAGCAGTGGGGGGAGGGCTGGTTTCCCACGTTAGGCGAGGTGCCGCGCCAAGCCATTTCCATGTCCATCCGGCAGATCCTCAAGAGCACCGCACTAATTGTGACCGTGCCGGACGAGCGTAAGGCCCTGGCCGTGCGGGACTGCCTGCAAGGCCCCATCACGCCGCTGGCCCCCGCCTCCATCTTGCAAACTCACGCCCGCACGCAGGTCTTCCTCGATACCGCAGCGGCTCGCCTCCTAGCATGAAAAGTCCCACGGGAGCATACGTCAGCGAGGGCTGGATCGACGTGCAGGTCAATGGCTTTGCCGGGGAAGATTTCAATGCTGCCGAACCCCGGGCGGAGAGCCTGGGCGTGGTGGCGCGCGCGTTACTAGCAGAAGGCGTGACGAAATTTTATCCCACCCTCATCACCCAATCGGAGGCGCAGCTCACGCGTGGCCTGCGCGCCCTCAGCGCAGGCCTAGCCGATCCCCTGGCAGCGGCCATGGTGGGGGGATTCCACCTGGAAGGCCCGTGGATCAGTGCCGAGGAGGGAGCCCGGGGGGCGCATCCTGCGGAGTGGGTGAGGGCTCCAAACTGGGGGGAATTCCAACGTCTGCAAGCCGCCGCAGAGGGCCGCATTCGCATCGTCACCCTCGCACCGGAAGCAGGGGGCGCGGGCGCGTTCATTGAGCAACTCACCGCCGCTGGCGTGCTGGTAGCGCTGGGGCATCATCTGGCTAACACCACCCAGATCCACGCGGCTAGGCAAGCGGGAGCCCGGCTCTGCACCCACCTAGGCAATGGCGTGCCGGGCGTGCTGCCCCGGCATCCTAACGTAATCTGGGACCAACTGGCGGATGATGATCTCTACGCCAGCGCCATTTATGATGGGCACCATTTACCGCCGTCCGTCATGCGCGTGCTGCCCCGCGCCAAGGCCGCAGGGAAACTCATCCTCATCAGCGATGCCGCCGCCCCCGCGCGTTGTGCCCCCGGGCGCTATGCCACTAGCATTGGTGGCCTCGTAGAACTCAGCGCCACAGGCCGCCTCTCGCTGCCCGGCACGCCTTACCTAGCAGGTGCGGCCCTGGGCCTGCGGGAGGGCGTGGAGCACGCCATCCGCCACGCGGACCTCAGTGTGCCAGAGGCCTTTGCGCTCGTTTCCACGAACGTCCGCGCTCTGCTCTCGCTTCCCACGGACACGTCCCAGACGCGCTGCCACTGGGATGCAGACACGGGAAATCTCCACGTGTTAGGAGCCGCGCTGGCGGCGGTCTAGCCACACTCAGGGCGCGGGGCTCGCCCAGGCGTGCTGCCGCAGCCACATCAGCAGATCCTGCGCCCAGGGATGCACCGTGTTAGGCGCGGCTCCATTTTTCCCCACGCTGAGGGCGATGCCGTGCGGACCGCGTTCGTAGATATGGAGGTCGAATCTCACCCCCGCCTTGCGCAGCGCGGTGGCGAATTCCAAGGCGTTCTCCACTTTCACCACGGGGTCGTCCCAAGTGTGCATGATGAAGCAGGGCGGCGTGTCGGCGGTCACTTGTTTCTCGTTAGAAAGGGACTCCACTAATGCTGGATCAGGATCTTTTCCTAGCAAATTATCCCGGGAACCGCTATGTCCAGTGTCCCCCATGGAAATGACGGCATAGCACAATACACCGAAGTCTGGGCGGCTACTCACGCGCTCGATGGGGTCCGTGGCGTCGGCCTTACCAGCATCGAAATGCGTCAGCAACGTGGCCGCTAAATGCCCGCCTGCGCTTGATCCCATGATTCCGAGCCGATGCGGATCTAGCTTCCATTCACCCGCCCGGCTGCGCACGATGCGCAGCGCGCGCGCGGCATCTTGCAACATTCTCGGATGGCGATACCCCGCCGATCCGAGCCGATATTTTAAGACAAACGCAGCGATGCCCTGCTCCACGAGCCACTCCGCATAGCCCGCGCCTTCATAGCTGGCCAGGCCCGCATACCCGCCGCCAGGACACACGACGATGCCCAGCCCCGTGGCCTGCTCTGCCTTCGGTAAATAGGCCGTTAGGGTGGGGAGGTCCCGCTCCGCCGCGCCCAGCGCGCCAGGCACCCCGTCCGGCCACAGAGGCTGAGCAGATAAGGTTTCTGCGGGCAGCGAAGTGGTGAGGAAAGTGAGGCAAAGAAGTAGGCGGATCATCCCGCAGCCTGACGCGCGTGCCAGCCTAGGGTCAAGCCCCCAATGAAGTAGCCCCAGCAAATGGCCGTAGCAGCGGACGCGAGCCTGCTGCCCCCTCTGCAACATCCCCCTCCAATGTCTCAACCTCAGACTTCACGAGTGCCTTTATTCTAGCTCAAGCAACCCCGAGACTTAATGTCCCCCACTCTTCAGTGAGGCTGGGAATGCGTTTTCTTCAATAGGAACAGCAGGCCCGCTAAAATCTACTGATGGCTTGCTTTAGGAAGTTATTGAGGAACTCTCTAACATTGACAAGAATTGAGTGAAGTTGCTCATTCCCTAATTGCAGAAGGCGCACATGCGCCTTCTGCATGTCGTAATAATATAACCATGAACCACTGAGCGGATGCCCCCCGAGATTCTACCAGACCGTGGAGGTGTTGGGGCGATAACGGTAACTCACCAGTTAATTAATGGCAGCCCTTCAGGAAAAAGACCACAAGTAGGATGGGTAAGGGGATACCGATCAGCCAGAGCAATGCCCAGCCGATTTTGCCTTGGGTGTGGGAGCTTTGGATTTTTGTTCTCATGATATTGGTTTGAAGTGGATAACGAGTTAGGGAAAGTGATTAAAAGTGCCCTGTGACCGTCATCCGACGGTCACAGGGCTGTTTGGTGATGATTTGCCCAGTTAGGGGGAACCTGGGCCAATTAATAACCAAAGTTGGGGATTGTTCAGGCGGCGTCCTCGTCCCCGTCCGCATCCCCTTCGCCCATGGCCTGAGGATTGCCGTAGGATCGTGCTAGTTCGGTGAGCGTTGCATTGGCCCCTTTCTCTTCGTCGAGGATGGATTCCAGAATGTCTGCCGCCTCCTGGTTCCCCAGGAGTCCCGCCCATTCATGGAGGCAGCCATAGGTGGCGATCTCGTAATGCTCCACTTTTTGCGCGGCACAGATCAGCGCTGCATTGATAGCAGGTGATCCTGCGAACTCTTCAGCAATCTCGTCGCCTTCTTCAAGGAGTCCTTTGGTTGCTTCGCAGGTCTTGCCTTTGGCCGGTTTACCAAAGGCTTCGAATACTGCTTCGAGCTTGGTGACGTGACCTTTGGTTTCCTCAAGGTGCGCGAGGATGGCCTCCTGCAGGTGAGTGGAGGTGGCGATCTTGGCCAGTTTGGGCAGTGCTTTGACGAGCTGATGCTCAGCGTTATAAATATCGGCCAGTTCATCGAGGAAAAGGTCGTTAAGTGTCTTGGGTTTTTTCATAAGTTTTTGGGTTTGTTTTATTTTATTTGAGCGGATTGGGGTTTAGGTTGGAGCTACAGATTTGATGCCAATTCGGCATCGGAGTTCCGCGCATTCCGGATTGAGTCTGCGTTCCGGTCTTTGGGGGTGTTGTTTTCACCAGTGGAACAGATGTCCGTCGCCTGGGCGTTAGTGTAAATGTCCTTAGCCTTTGTGACTTCATCACTGTTGGCAGCGTGGACTGAAATGAGGATGTTGCCCTCATGGATTTTACCTTCATAGACTTTCGCTTCCAGCTCTGGAATGCCCATGCCGATTAACCCACCAGCGATTCCACCGACAGTGGCACCGAGAGCGGCCCCACTAAGTGCGGCCATGATGGGACCAGCCGCGATAAAGGGACCGACCCCAGGAATAGCGAGTGCACCAATGCCTGCGGCTAGGCCCAGCGCACCACCGAGCACTCCGCCAGTGCCTGCTCCGGTGATGGCACCTTCTGGAGCTTTGGTGTTTTTTTCATGTGCGAAGTCGCGCGTTGCTCCTTTGTCTGGAAAGAGCACGGAAATATCGCTTTCGGAGAAATTCGCAGACTTAAGGCGATCAACGATTAGATCAGCTTGGCTGTGTGAGGTGGCAATGCAGAATACGGATGTAGAGGACATAAGTTTTGTTTGTTTGTTTGTTTGTTGTTTTGTGTTACTGACAGATTTGTTTGTTCACCAATGGTTCATTTTACTTCGAGTTGATCATCGACATGCTCCTTGCCGACAGCCTTGATGGCGAGATCGCAGATCAGAGTCTTTTCTTCCGCGTTGTTGACGGGACCACGCAGGGTAACGTGACCGTTGTTGGTGACGATTTTTACGTTTTGCGCACTCACCGACAAACCCTCTTTGGCCATGATACCTTTGCGAATTTGGGCTGTGATGTTCACGTCCTCCTTGCTGTTTCCCTGATCGAAGGCCGTGGGTTTAGCTCCATTTCGGTCTGGGGCGTTACGGGCAGTATTGTCGGCTGCCGTCTGATGGGAGAATGGCTCCATTTTGTAAGCACTGTAAACACTAGTCACATAGCCATCATTGCTGAGGTCCGGCCACTCACTAGACTTGAAGTGGGGGGCTGCGCTTAGGGTTGCTTTGGAGGCATCCAGTTGCAGATGATTGCTACCGTGGGCCCACCCTAAAACGGCGGGAGGCACGATACTTAGCTCATCCCCCAAACCCAAGAAACCGCCACTGGAAATGACCACAGCGACGACTCGGCCTGCGGCCAGATCTACGATAATATCAGTCACATCACCAAGCTTTTCGCCTTGGAGATTTTTTACGTCTTTGCCCATTAGTAGGCTCGTTTTTGAGGTCCGTCCTAGCTTGGCGGGATGGGCCTCAGAAGCAGCTGCGGGATGATCAGCAGACGGCTTTTTTGCGATTACTTCTTCCGCAAGCGCAGACGAGGTTAGCATTATCACAGCAGCATAAGAGCTGCCCAGAATTCCAAATTTATAATTCATAGTTCAGGTGGGTATAGATGTGTTGTTTGGGTGGCTTGAGCGGAATGCTCTCGACATTTCAAGGTTGCATTCGTCATAAAAAATCAAAATGGGGTAAAAACCCCACGAGTGAAAAAAAACCGTAACTGCATCCGCCGCGCCTTATGAAATGGGGTGAAAACCCCATCGCGAACACCTTGTTTCCGAGACTAGCTTACGTGAACTTTGCCGCTTCTCGGTGCGATCGTCGCGAGCGTGTAATGTCTTTATTAACCTGCGGCCACTCTGCCCTCCTGATTATCTCTTATGTCACTTTCCCTCCGCGCCAACAGCCTAAAGCGCTATCGCGACCTGCTTCTACTCTTCTACAAATATGGTCATGGTGACCTAGTCAAGCAGGCCCCCATTGTGGATGATCCACTGCCGTTTGCACCGCCACCTGCGGTCCCGCAAGAGGCAAAAGACTTGGTGAAGGATTTAGAGAAAATGGGACCGACGTATATAAAGTTAGCGCAACTGCTTTCCACGCGCGCGGACTTCGTGCCACCAGCCTACATGGATGCGCTTTCGAAGTTGCAAGATAGCGCCGACTCCTTTCCGATTGAGAACGTGGAGGGCATCGTTTCCGTGGAGATTGGGGTCCGGCTCTCCAAGGCGTTTCAAGAGTTTGACCCCAAGCCATTCGCCTCCGCCTCGCTGGGGCAAGCGCATCACGCCGTATTGCGCAACGGCAGGAAAGTCGTGGTGAAAGTCCAGCGGCCTGATGCACGGCAAATCGTAGCGGATGATTTGGAGTCGATGGCCGAAATCGCGGATTTCCTTGACCACAACACCGATATGGGACGGCGCTACCAGTTCAGTGGCATCGTCGAGGAGTTCAGGAAATCATTGCTACAGGAACTCGACTATCGCATTGAGGCGGGGAATCTGCGGATGATGCGTGAGTCTTTGAAGGACTTCGAGCGCATCCTGATTCCTGAGCCCATTGAGGACTATTCGAGTGGTCGCGTGCTCACGATGGAGTTTGTCAGTGGGGCCAAGATTACTAAAATTAGCCCGCTGGCGAAGCTGGAAATTGACGGGCCTGGACTCGCTGAAGAATTGTTCAAAGCTTACCTGCATCAAATCCTCGTAATCGGCTTTTTCCATGCAGATCCGCATCCTGGCAATGTCTTCCTCACGGATGATGGGCGCATTGCCTTACTTGATCTTGGCATGGTGGGACGACTAGGGCAGGAAATGCAGGCGCAGCTATTGAAGCTGCTGCTGGCGATCAGTGAAGGCCAGAGTGACCGCGCGGTGGCCGTGGCGGAGAAGATGGGCGAGCAACTGGAGGATTACGATGCGGCTCAGTTCCATCGGCGAGTCGCTGATTTGGTTATGCAGCAGCAGGCCAAGACCTTGGATAATATTGAGATTGGTAAGGTGGTGCTGGAGATTCAAAGGATCTCAGGCGACTGCAATTTGCGAGTGCCCGCAGAACTAACGCTGCTGGGCAAGACCCTGCTGAACCTCGATTTGGTAGGCAAGACCTTAGCACCCGAGTTCGATCCCAACGAATCCATCCGCCGCAACGCCGCCAAGATTCTGCATCAACGCACCGTGAAGGGACTCGCCCCAGGAAACCTGCTAACAGTACTGCTTGAGGCGAAAGAATTCGTGGAACAGTTGCCCGCGCGCCTGAATCAATTGTTTGAACTCGCAGCCACCAATAAGCTGCGGATCAAGGTGGACTCGTTCAATGAAAACCTCATCGTCTCGACGCTGCAAAAGATTGCCAACCGCATCACCATGGGTCTCATTCTCGCTGCGATGATTGTGGGTGCCTCGTTGCTAATGCGGGTGGAAACTTCGTTTCACATCTTCGGCTATCCGGGGTTCGCAATGATCTTGTTTCTGCTCGCGTTCATTGGTGGTGGGGCCTTAGCGGTGCAGATTCTGCGCAGCGACATGGCACAGAAGTAAGCCCTATTCCACCCCTAGGCGGTAAAAGGCGGCTCCTTCTGGGGAGAGGAACTCAAAGCGCACTTGCCCGGTGCCGTCCACGCTGGTGCTTGCGGGCACGAACGGGAAGGGAGTGAAGTCTAGTAAGTTAGTGGACTTCTTGAGCTGGAAACGGAGCGCGAAGCGATGCGTGATCGGATCTACCATGGAGAGGGTAGTGCCCACGTGCATGGCCTGCACTTGCCCGGTGGTAAAGAGTCCCGCACTATTAGAGCCCGCATTGAGGGCATCGACTAAACCGTGTTGTTCGGTCTGCCAGTCGAAACCTAATGCCGCCAGCCGGACCTCTGCCGCATCGTTAAGTCCGTCGCCATCAGAGTCATTCGTTTCGGATAATACATTGCAACTGAGTTCAATGGTATAGGGGGATTCATCCGCGTCGTTGCTCTGCAGCTTCAGAGTTGCGGTCCGTAGGCCGAGCGCAGCCCCACTGCAGGTGACTCCCAGGAAATTACTTTGCAGGCCTGCGATAGCGGCAGGCAGGGGCGTGGTAATGCTAAATTCACTGACGTTAGTCCCGGTCAGGGAGGTGGAAAATCCCGACAGGTCCAGCCCGCCAACATTGTTCACTTTGATGTAAAAAGGATGCGGGAGGTTTATCGCGGTAACCTCCGCAACCGTGCCTCCATTGGGGATATTCACGTCCGCAGCGGTGGTCACAGCAATCTCCTGGGGGATGGGGGAGAGCAAAAGATTCAGCGGAAAAGTTCCGCGAACAGCTCCCTGGCCACCGACTTGGAAGGCATATTTTTGCCCAGCCACAGCGGTAAATGTCACGCGACTGCCAACACTCGCAGGCGCATTGTCGTTTGCTTCAAGGAGCGCAGCGGCTAACGGCAGGGCCCCATTGTCCGTGTAAACTGCTAACACGGTATCGATGGCACTGGCTCCCACAGTATCGACCACGCAGCTCCCGGAGAGCGGTGCCGTCCAGTTATACCACACACTGGCCTGCATGCCAGCCGCCGGAGCCACGGGCACGAATTCCCCAGCTTCCAGGGTGCCCCGGACATTGAATCCGCTCAGGGCACCGGTCAGGGTGTTTGGCATCACAATTCGATTCGCGTAGTTGTCATTGGGCGGCAACGCGAGTGCGATTGCGAGCGTGAAACTGCCCCGCGTGCTGTTCCCATTGCTCACTTGTATGACATACGTCTGACCAGCGGCAGTGGGCAGGATCACGCGGCTGCGGAGACTACCCCCGACCACATTATCGTTGTATCCCAGTCGGTTAGCTACCGTAGGCGGAGCGGTCGTGGCCACGGAGGAATAGACTGCCAGCGAGGTGTCTGTGACCACACTGGCGAGGGTGTCAAACTGGTAGTAATCAGCAGTGGGTGCTGTCCAGGCATACCAGACGCTCACTTTGGAACTGCCTCCACCAGCCAAGGGCACTGCTACTTCACCAGTCTGGAGGCTAGCGCCTACGTAAGTCCCTGTCGAGGTGACGGGGGCAGAGCTTGGTAAGACGGTGCGGGATGCGTATTGGTCATTGGCAGGCCGTAGGACATCTATGGTCAGGGTGAATGAACCACGGCTTAGGTTGAATCCGCCCACTTGGATGGCATACGTCAGACCAGATGTGGCTGGAAATGTGGCCTCACTATTGGTGCCTCCCAGCGCGTCATCGTTGGACGCTATAGGGGCGCTGGTAGGCAGAGATCCGTTGTCTAGGAAAACGGCCAACGTGGTATCCAGTGCGGCCCCACTGATCGTGTCTGCGCGGAAGGTCCCAGTGCTCGGAGCCGTCCAGGTAAACCAAAGGGTGCCTTGCACCTGTGGCTTAAATAAATTTTCGCTGACTTCCGTTGTCGCTCCTTGATTATTGGCGGCAAAGGTGACCGGGAGGGAGCCTGTCAGCAGTTTACGGTTCGCATAGGCATCATACAGCGTGGGGGAGGCGGTGATGGCCAGTGGGAAGGTGCCCACAGCCGCCGCATCATATCCAGATACCCTTACTGTCACCACCTGTCCGCTTACCAATCCTAACTGCACACGGCTGGTGTGCAGTAGTCCACCACCTTCATCATCATTTTGTCCTAGGAGGTCCGTCGCTGTGGGTAAGGCTACAGTAGAGTTATACACGTCGAGCTTGGTATCAAAAGCCGCGCCCGTGGTGCGGAAATCATAAAAGCCGCTCGCTGGGGCCGTCCAGCGAAACCACACCGAGGCCGCACCTCCCCCTATTTCCCCTGCTTCCGTCGTCGCTTCTACATTCGTCCCTGACGTATTCAGTGGCAGCACACTTCCCAGGTTCGTAGCATTGGCATAAGCATCATTGACCGGAGCTGCTGCCCATGCCTCCGGCATCAGTTTTAGACTGGCGGTAAAGAACCACAACGTGAAGCGTAAGACGTGGGCAGTTTTCATAGCGTTAGAGGGGGGGGCAGAGTCTGTGGATGGCGGTTTCAGGGTTTTAAAAGGCAACACGGTTGGCATGGGGCTTCCGCGTCCAAGGCTGGGAGGGATTAACCCGCTCACAAACCTTGCCAGCCGACGAATACCACACCTTCGAAACTAGAGTCCAGATGCAATTTCTGCACAAGCAACGATTGGGGAACCGCAAAAGCTCGCTACCCGCATCTCCCTCAGCCTCATTCGCGCGGCCATGAGCGTTCGTATATCGTTGCTCTTGAGGCGGGGACCTTGTTTCAAGCTTCCGCTATCCGATGTTAAACTCCCCTCCAACGTCTCCCCCTCGCACTTCTCGCACTTCTCGCAGAGCCGTGATCCGGCCCACGCAGCCTCTGACACTTTGCGCGCACCTGTTGTTCGTGAGGCGGGGAAATGCTGTTTCTTTAGCAAGAAAATCCGATCCACAAACTCCTGCGTGCTGATGATCCCTCCCCGTGTGAAAATATCGCACCCGACTCTCCAACGCCATCGTCCAGGCCAGCTCACCACATGCCCCTGCCGCCGCCCACCCTCACCTTCGGCACCGTCCCCGCCGCATACATACACAACGTCCCAAACGTCTCCTGAAACGCGTTATCCCACCGCGCAAACCGTTGTTTCAACAACCGCACAAACCACGACAGATCATGCATCAAGAGCACATACTTCCCCCGAAATGCGGATCGCAGACCACCATCATCTGGCTTGTTCGCTGAGGGTGTGACGGATGGTGGTCTAACGATTTAACGAATGGATTGAAAGGAGAGGGACCTCATGCCGCTATCATATATAATACTTAGGATAAGTTAAATAATTTTTGCGACTTTTCAAAGTAAAAAATGATTTCAATTTTATGCTTCCCTATCTTTGCGTTCCTGCTTTCATAACATCATGAATTCCCACGATCCGAAGTCTCAATTGAGTATTGCTCAAGTAATTGCCATGGTGAAGAGCCGTTCTCCGGACGAGCTTTCCCTGACGGATGCGCAACAGGTGCGCGGGCGATTGATTGAAATGCCAGCGCTGCATGTTTTACTAGATGGAGCGGAGGCGGTTGATCGTTACGTGGCGAGAATAGACCGGCGCTTGGCGCTGAAAACGTCGGAGCAGGAGACGATGGAAGTTCCGCGAGGGCTCCCGACGAGAAAAAAGCGGTGGCGCGCGACGGCGGCCCTGGTACTTACGTTTGGCGGAGTTGCGTGGTTCTGGGCGCATCTGCATGAGACTTCCACGGGAACCAATAAGGTGACGACGGAGATCCAACCTGCCACGCTTCCGCAAATCGAAGTTCCCATCGTCGCTAAAGCCACGCAGAAGGCGAATCCCTCCATTGAACCATCGGTCTTGTTGACACCCGCGCCGGGGGCGGTGCCATTACCAATGCCAGAGAAACCAATGAAGGCGCCAGAACCCACCGCCCCGCAATTGCTAGATGGAGTCGTGGTGCTGAATGACCCCAAGGGGGAATACCGGGTGCCCTTCACAGCTGGGCATGAGCGAGTGAAGTTGCAGGGCCGGATTGGGAAACTTAGGATTGAATCGGCGGATGGAGATGCAGTGATTGATGCTGCGGGATTGATCGCTGAAAGCGTGGAGGTGGCCGGGGAAATCAATGGAAATGCGAAGCTGCACCTTTCGGCACCGCAGGGGGAAGTGAAGATTCCCCGCACCATCAATGGACTCGCTGAAGTGGTGATTTTCGCTCCGGGCGGCAGTGTCATTCTGGGAAGAGATCACGAGAATGCCATCAATGGAGCCACGCGGGTGATGATCACGGCGGCAAAAGTGGACATCCGGGGAGATGTGGCCGGGAGTGCTCGGGTGGATCTTTCGATCGACGGGGCAGGGAAACTAAGTTTCGCTCACTTGTCTGGTTCCGTTCGCCTAGCATGCGGTCAACCGGACGGATCTGCGGCCCTCAGCGAGATGGTAAAAGGGAAAGTGGATCCGGGCGCAGAGTTCGCGCTAGTCGATCATGCCAAATAGTCACCAGAGCCGCCGCCGTGCTGGCTTCGACTACCGCCGCCGTGCAGCAGGGGGCGCGCGGTTAGGACAATATCGCACATCGCGCCACCCGACGGAATGAAAATGAAAATCTTAATGGGGCCTACCTCATCCTCGGCGAAGCAACCAACGGCGGCCCACTCAAGAATGAGGCGGCCACCCAGAGCTTCAAGGGGCCTGCGGCGCAAGGCTAAAGCCTTTTATAGAACAGAAATTACACTCCCCGAAATTTCCTCCAGCTATGCGGCTCCACGCTTCCTCTAAATCTCACCTGCCCTATCTGCTAGCCCCGTTGGCGTTCCTGCTAGGCTGGTGCACGCGGGGGCATTCGCTTCCTACGTGCCAGAGCCCCCCGGTGGCACCAGATGTCGTTAGCACTCCCTCATCGCAGCCACTGTGCCCACGGAAAGTAGAAACTGCGGAGGCGGCAAGAGAGGTCTTGCCAGCCATCCCTTATGGCCATGCCGAATGGATGGAGTTGCCGCTCACGGAGCGCTTGCAGCGTGGGTTTGCGCTCCAGGATGTGGAGTGGAAGCATCTCTTACAGCAATGGGGACGGAAGCTAGGAGCGGCCTCCATCGAGGATGTGCAGAGCCGTTATGCTAATCCCCAGGAGCAGACCTGGACGCTGAAAAAGTTGCTGGGTGGCTGGGCGGAGGCGGATCCCGCAGCAGCCACAGCATGGTTGAATGCCCACACGGATACGAATGATTGGGACGGTCAACTCTTCGAGGTGCTAGCAGGTGTGGGTAGAAACTCCGTGGCCCTGGGCACCCAGGCAGCACTTGATTCCCTGCCACCAGGGCACAGTTGGGCGAAGGAAGAGACCATGAAAAATCTGGCGGAAGCAGCCGTCCGCGAGGGCGGACTGACCGGCCTGCGGGCTTGGTTCGACGCACTTCCTCACAATGATCTAGGCGTCGAGGCGCGATCGGCGGCCTTTCCGGCAGTGCTCTTTAGGATCAAGCATGCCGACCCGGCTGCGGCTCGGCAATTTATCCAAGACCACCAAAATGAGCTGACATTGCCCAACACCCGCAAATGATCTCTAGTGGCTAGTGGGTATTCTCGAATCGTATCGGCGTCTAAATGGAGCGCTCCAGACGCGGCTCCCTCCGCTCCATCAGGAGCGGGCTGCCGGAGCTGCGAGCAAGGGATTTTGTAGGCCTGCGGGGACTCCTTCCGGTTCAGGTAAATTTTCTCTGTCTAGGCGGGATGCGCGT
>JAYVOP010000279.1:0-4405 GCA_043757865.1 Verrucomicrobiales bacterium
TCCATACGAACGGGGATGATAGCCGTGGGCGGTGCCGGGCGGCCAGTTGGGTGGCTGCGTGGCCAGTTGGGCAGCCACGGTGGGGTGATCGAACACGGAGACATTTCCCTCTGGGGCGGCTAGCCCGGCTTGATGTGAGAGTAACTGGCCGAAGTCCACCGCGTGCGCGAACTCTGGCCACACGCTGGCCACGGGCGTGCGCAGGGTGAGCCCGGCCCGCGCTAAGAGCAGCAGGATGGTGGCCGCCGCCGGGCCTTTAGACGTGCTCCACACGGGCACTAACGTGGACGCAGACCAGTTCCGTTGCACGCTCAGCACTTCTCCCCACGGGCCTACGACCGACAAGCCGAAGCCGCCCTGAGGCAGCGCTGCGGCTAGTCGATCCGCCGCCGCATGGATCGTTGGCTCGTTCACGGATGGCTCTTAAATGGAGAAATGGGAACTGGCTAGTTAGAATGTGGCGCGGCCTTGGCTTTGGTGGCGCGGGCCGGGTCCATGGCTTGGAGCGCGGAAGGGGTGGGGGAGCCGCCGTATTGCTGATAGTAGGCGGCTTGGAAGGGATTGATCTGCGGTCCAGTGGCGTGCTCGTTGACGAGCTGTGGCTGCACGGAAGTCCACCACGCATCGTAGGCAGTGCTGAGGCGCTGGACCTCGGCGGGATGATCGGCGGCTAGATTTTGCTGCTGCGCGGGGTCCGCTAGCACGTCGTAGAGTTGCCAGTGCGGGGTGGGGGATTCGTCCATGTTCACGAGGGTGTAGCGGGAATTCCGGATGCTGCATTGGCGATATTTAGCCGCGTTAGGATCGGAGCCTTGCGGCCAGCGGCCCACGTGGGTGACCAGGGTGCGGTCTGGCCAAGGCGCGGCAGGATTTGCTAAGAGGGGGGTCAGATCTCGGCCCTCGATCTGGGTCTCGGCGGCGGCGGAGAGGGGGGCTGCGGCCAGTTTGGCGATGGTGCGGAAGACATCCACATGGGCCGTGAGGGCGGGACAGTCTGCGGGGGTGAATTTCCCCGGCCAGCACCAGAAGGAGAACGCCCGGGTGCCGCCCAGCCAAGGCGTGACCTTGGCTCCGCGCATGTTGGCATTGAAGACTTTGACGCCCGCCGTGCCACCGTTGTCGTTCATGGCCACGATGACGGTGTTCTGCGCGAGGCCCCATTTTTCAAGGTTGGCCAGGAGTTTGCCGATGTTCTCGTCGATGTTATGGATCATGCCGAAGAAATTTTCCGTGTCCGCGCCCAGGCCCTTGCCTTCGTAGAGCGCGCGGTCGGCAGGCTGGGCGGTGTAGGGCGCGTGGGGGGCATTGGGGGAGATCCAGCAGAAGAATGGCTGCGGGTTCCGCTGGGCGTGAATCCAATCCCCCGCTGCGGTGAAAAAGGCATCCGTGCAGAAGACGGTGGTCTTTTCAAAGGTGCCGTTATGGCGGATGGCGGGGCTGAAATAGGTGTTGCCGGGCGCATCCCCGCAGGAGCCAGGAAAGGTTTGCCCGATGCCGCCACCGCCGTGGATATAGACTTCTGAGAAGCCGCGTTTCCCCGGCTGGTAGGCGTCCTCATCCCCCAGATGCCATTTCCCAAAGATGCCCGTGGCATAGCCCGCCGTCTGCAAGACCTGCGGCAGCGTGATGGCGTCTAAGGTGAGGCGCTCCCGCTCTAGAATGGTGTGCGTGACGCCATTGCGGAATTCATGCCGCCCCGTGAGCAAGGCGCTGCGCGTGGGCGCGCAAGTGGGGCTAACGGAGAAGTTCGTAAAGCGCACGCTGCGCTCCCGCAGGTGATCCAGGTGCGGCGTGCGCAGGACGGGATTCCCGTGGGCGGAAAGATCGCCATAGCCTTGGTCATCCGTGAGGATAAAAATGAAGTTAGGGCGCGTGGTGGCCGCTGGAGCGGTGGCCGCTAGGAGGAGTAGGAAACTGAGGAATGGACGCAGGCAGAAGTTCATGGCTGTAAGCTATGGAGGCCTGGGCGGCTGGCGTCAATCGTCCAAGGACGGGCTCCGGGCGCGCACTAGCGCCAGTAACTGGGCGGGCGTGTAGCGTTGCCGCACGGCGGCAATGGCCTGCGTGGCGAGCTGATCGCACCGCTCATTGCCCGCATTCCCCGCGTGGCCTTTGACCCACCGCCAATCAATCTGATGCTGGGTGGTGGAGGCATCCAGCGCCTTCCAGAGGTCCGCATTCTTCACGGGCTGACGATTGGCGGTGACCCAGCCCTTGCGCTTCCAGCCGTGGATCCACTGCGTGACGCCATTGCGCACATATTGGGAATCCGTGTAGAGGAGGACGCGGGACGGATCCTTGATCCGCAGCAGCGCTGCGATGGCGGCGGATAGCTCCATGCGATTATTCGTGGTCGCAGGATTCCCCCCACTAATCTCTAGCCGATACGGCCCACACGTGAGCACCGCCGCCCAGCCGCCCGGGCCAGGGTTCCCTTGGCATCCGCCATCCGTGTAGATCGTCACTACCTGCATTTTTTCCATTGCGCCCCATCGTGCTCAGCGCCCGCCTCCAGGCAAGGGAGAAAGCGTGGGGTGGGGAAGCCCGCGCTAGGATGCGGTAGGCTCCGGCCATGCAGATTTCCAACTTTTTAGTTGTCTATCTTTGAAACGTGCTACTATCCCACCACCCTGACCGCAGGCTATTTGGCTGCGCTGTTAGGATGGGGCATTGCTCGTGTGGCGAAATTGGTAGACGCGCATGATTCAGGTTCATGTGTTGCGAGACATGGAGGTTCGAGTCCTCTCGCGAGCACCCCTCCCTTCCCACTCAGGTGGGAAGGCCACGCGCTTTCTCTCTCTATATGCAAAATCCCGAATTCGTCCACGCTGCCTTTGCCCAGATCTCCGAGCGTTATGTGGTCACGAATCACGTCCTCAGCCTAGGCACGGACATCCTCTGGAGGCGGAAGGTGGCCCGGCTCGTGCGAGATCTCCAGCCGCCGCGCATCTTAGATCTAGCCACGGGCAGTGGAGACCTAGCCATGGAAATGGCCAAGCAATGTCCGCAGGCCAAAATCCTGGGCGCAGACTTCTGTGATCCCATGTTAGACGTGGCCCGCGCACGGGAGATTCCGGGTCTGGAACTCATGGTGGCGGACGCCCTGGACCTGCCCTTTGCGGATGCTAGTTATGAGGTAGTCACGGTGGCCTTTGGCTTACGGAATATGGCCTCGTGGCCCAAGGCGGTGCAGGAAATGGCGCGGGTGCTGACGCCCGGTGGGCACTTGGTGATCCTAGATTTCTCCCTGCCCACGCTGCCCGTGCTGCGCCCGCTCTACCGGTGGTATCTGCATCGGCTCTTGCCGAAAATTGCGGGCCTCATCACGGGCCAAAAGGCCGCCTTTGAATACCTCAGTAACTCCATCGAAGCCTTCCCCAGCGGCCAGGAAATGCTGGCCCTGCTACAAGCCAACGGCCTGCAAAACGCCCGCTGCATCCCGCTGAATTTCGGCATCGCTAGCATCTACATCGCAGAGCGCATCACCCCATGAAAACCTCCCGTCCATTTATCCTCCGCCTGAGCCTCGTGCTCCTCATCGGAATCGCGGGAGTCATCGTAGCCGTGCCGAGGTATGGGAAATGGAAATCGGATGCGCGGGGCCATGCGACTTTAAAGCACGGCTATCAGATCCACCAAGCGCTCTACGCCTATGCCACGGGCAACGATCAATTTTTTCCCACCTCGCCAGACTACGTTTATGCCAATGATGCTTTCCGTGAGCTGTTCCGCGCAGACCTCATGCAGACCGAGCAGCCGTTCTTTCTCGCTGGCAGCAAATGGTGCGTGGGTGACGCCCCGGATGAAGTAATCGGCAATGCCGCTACGAATTACGTCGAAGCGTTAGCACCGGGGGAGAATCATTGGTATTACCACATGGGCCTGACCACGGATCGGGATGATACCAGCACGCCGCTGCTGCATAGCGACGATCTGCCGGGCCTAGAGGTTAAGTCCGGTGGCTCCATCAAATTGACCGAGCCCGCGAGCCGCGCAGGTAAGGATCTCCCACCTACTCCGCCGCCAGGGCGTTAGCCGAGTGTGGACCAGCCCGCTGGGCTGGTGGGTTGAGGTTTTTGAGCGGGAGCCGCCCTGCGGGCGGCTTTACCCTAGAGTAGAGCCGCCTTCTGTGGCTTGCGTTAGCCGAGCAGCCGTCCAACCACTTCTGGCAACAGTGCGTGTTCTGCTAGCTGGATCTTGCGGGTCAGCGTGGCCAGCGTTTCTCCAGCCTCCACGGCTACTTGGGACTGAGCAATGATCTCCCCGGTGTCCACCCCAGCATCCACGTAATGCACTGTGCAGCCAGTTACCGTTTCTCCCGCAGCTAGGGCCTGGGGGATGGCGTCTTTCCCAGGATACTGCGGCAGCAGGCTAGGGTGAATGTTGATGATGCGACGCGGAAAAG
>JAYVOP010000280.1:0-4373 GCA_043757865.1 Verrucomicrobiales bacterium
TTTGCTTGCCGCGTGTTGGTATAGGGATCGCCCTGGGCCATCAGGCGCACTGCGCTGCGCACGTGGCCGGGCAGCGCGAGGTAATCGCAGGGGCCGATCCATTGCTCCTGCTCACCCATGCCGAGGCTCTGCGCCATGTCCGCAGGAACGAGGTATTCTGTCACCACGTGGCCGCACTTCGCCCAGCCCTCTAACATGTGATCCGTGCGGGAGTTGATGCGTTGGTGGAGCTTGCCTAACATGGGCATCCATTGGCTATGCCAATCGAGCACGGGCAGCGCTAGCAACTCCGCCATGCCCGTCTGCTCCAGCGCCAAGGCCATCTCTGTGACCTCTGAAGTGTAGCGCAGCATCGTGTTCGTGGTCTCCGGGCGGCTGTCTTTATTCCGGCCCGCCTGCGCGGAAATGAAGCCCGCCTCGTTGTGGATTAAGTTGTGCAGACTTTCCAGGGCCGCCTTGAATTTGAAGTTGCCCTTCCCCTGGCCCGCAAACATTCCGGCCATCACAGATTCGTTGCCGATGATTCCGCTCGTCGTCACTTTGACGATCCCGTTCGTGCGGTCGCTGAGCAGTGCGACGACGCGCTCCCGGATGGCTGCCGTGCCGTGCTCGGCTAGGTAAGTGGTGCCACGCGGTGAGTAGCCGTGCAGGGCCAGTTGCCCAGCTAGGAGGAACCGCGTTTCCGCCTCTTTCAGTTGGTCAAACGTGCCGTCATCTTTGGGCAGCCGGGGGCGGCAGCCCCAGGCGAAACGGCAGCCGCTGAAGAGGTCCAAGATGCCTAACTCCATGGGCCGCACCACGCTGTAGGATTTCTCGCCACGGCAGATCCGCACAAAATGATCGTGCCACATGTCGTCAATCACGAGGTGTGATCCGACCCACAATCCCTGCCGGGTGCTTAGCACTTGAGGCTTGAAGGCTGAGGCGGCCACGAGCCCGTGGCGGGCCACGGCTAGTTCCATTTTCTTGTCTAGCCACACCTTCTGGGCGGCATTGCGCAGCGCGCTGTGGCTGGGAATTTCCCGCTCGGTTAGTCCAGCGCTGAGCAGCTCGGCACGCAGCACCCGGTAGGCGGGAGCGTCCTTGCGGTGGCTCTTTTCGCAGAGCGTAACATACCGCTGTGTGACCTCCGGCGTGGCCTTCTGATCCGCGCGGGGCGCGGGGGAAAGGCGTTTGTCTAACATGCCGCCGATGCCCCCGCGTTTCCATTTCCGGTAGATTTTATTCAGGCCGTCCAGGCTATACCCTAACTGCGCGGCCACGGTGGCCATGACGCTGAGATGCCCGCGCGCGGGCAGGCTGCGGAAGGTGGCATCCAGGGCTTGGAGACGTTGAGATTCGGCTAGTGGTAACGTGGAGAGATTCATAAAGTGGTCTTGAGGGCTTGGTGCGCGGGCGGGTTAGATCCGCTCTGCGGGCTCCTTGTAGGCGAGGCCCAGGCACTTGAAGGCGTGGCGTTCGTCCATGATTTGGATCTCGTGCCACTCTGGGTCGCGAAAGCCTGCGTTGCGGGCGCTGGGTTCCCATTTCAGCCCTAACGCTAGGGCGGCACTGGCTAGGGTGACGTTGTGCTCTTTGCTGCCCGTGCGGCAGAGCACCACATTGTAATAGCTGCGGTGGGTGGCCGCGTAGCAGTCCACGGGCAATCCGGTGGCCACGTGAACGAACCGCTGAATGCTCGGCCCATTGGCTAACTCTGTCAGCACTCCCTCGGCCACTAAATGCGCTAGGGCCACCCTAACAAGTGACTGCTGGGGGAGGGGAAACATCTCGCCCGGCAACGTGGCCGGGCCGATGGTGCTAACATAGACCAGATCTAAATCATGGCTGTCCGCCAGCCCGCGACGGAAAGATCCGCAGGCCTTGAAGCCGATCTCCTGGGCATCGCAGCCAGGGTTGATCGTAGCGCACGCGGGCAGGAGGCGTGGGGAGAGTTCGGCTAGCACTTGAGCGACGATGGCGCGGGGAAAGCGCTTGGAAGAAGAGGCCATATTATTCTTCGCCTTTCACTTCTTTGGATTTGGCCACTTTCAGCAGCGCGTTGACGAGCCGATCAATGTCCCCGTCCACCGGGCGGCAGATGATTTCATTTTCCCCGGCGGTCACGAGCACGCCTAGCTGGAGCAGCATTTCCTGGTCTAACTGTTTCAGCGCGCCTTTGACGATGCTGGACTCGCGCTTCACTAACACGGTGGCGAGCGCTGGAAGCAGCCGCGCGATGGCGGCAATCGTTTCCTCCTCGTTAGGCACGGTAAAGGTGTCGGGGGCCTTGGCATAGCCCACTTTGATGCCATGGATCACGCGGCTCTTCGGCTTCTCAAAGAGCGCGGGGGCGGCTTCCACGGCCTCGTAGAGTTTGGCTAGGGTGCTGCGCGCCTTGCCCACGGCGGATTGGATCACGCGGCGGTGGCTGGTGGCAGTGGTGGTGAGCGCGTCTTCCAGCGCAGCGATTTCCTCCGTGAGGAGTTGGTGCGCGCGCTGGGCGCTGAGGGCGAGTGATTCTAGATCGGCTAGGGTAATGGCGGTGCTATTCATGGTCTGCTAGGTGTTAGGGTGAGTGGTGGACTTTAGGCGTCGGTGATGGGCAGGTTGTTGTTCGTGGCCAGGAAGCGCACCAGGGTGGCGCGCATGATGCGGTAACGGCTTTTTTTTCCCTGCCGCCCGATGTTCTCGGCAATAAGCCCCTTGCTAGGGTGGGTGGCTCCGCTCTCCACGTCCTCGATCAAATTTTGGACATGCGGCACGCTGCAATTCAGAAATTGCGCAACGTCCTCGCGGCTGAAACTCGGCTGCGCGGGAACCTGTTTTTCGTAGTAGCTAACAGCGGCGGCCTGCTGCCGGGCGGCCTTGATTTGAGGGGGAGTTAGAGAGGAGTTCATGGTAACGGAAATTCAGTTAGTCGGTGAGATTCTTTTGGAGATCGTAGGCCAGCAGCCGCAGCTCCGTGCGCAGCCCTGGGGGCAACAAATTCAAGCGCAGCGCAGACTCTGGGGAGATCCAGGTGCGCAGCGTCACGAGCAGCCCCTGCGCGGCAGCCAGGGCCTCGTAGGCATCCTTCTCCGCGAACGTGCGCTTCTTCTGGCGCGGGCTGCCGTCTTTTTTCGTGGCGTGGTATTGCCCCGCACCCGTGGTGGGGGTGAGGGCTCCAGAGTCCTCGTCTTCCTTGGTGGTTACGAAGCGCGCCACCATGCTCTTTTTGGTATTGCCCGCTAGCACATTGTGGATGCGCTCCCGCAGCACCCGCTGGCTCGGGTCTAGCTCCGCGTCGGTAAATAACAGTAGCTGGTGCGGCTCCCAGGGCAGGGCTGCCCTGGTCAAGCCTAGTTTGCGTTTGGCAGAGTCCAGACCAGGAAACCATTCTAACAGGTCAATGCCCATGGCCTCTAGCACGCTAGCCGCTAACTGCATATAACTATGCAACGCACTGCTGGGCTTGTAGCCGCCCTTGGCGGCAGGGCGCGCTAGCTCTGGCGCGTGGACGTGCAGCCACGTGCCAAAGGCTCCGTAGGCGAGCCGGGCCTTCACGCCGTAGGCGTAGAGCCCTAGCACTAGTAAGTGCATCTGCGCGAATTCCGCCGTTTGGTAGAGCTGGCAGAGCTGGTCTCCCTCCTCCTGCCCAGGCTGATCCGCCATGGCGAGGTGCTGGGGACTGAACACGCTCAGCGAGGTGCTGGCGGACGGCGGGGCGGAGCGCGGGGGCAGTGCGGGAGATTTTGGTTTTGGCATAATTGCTAGTTAGAGAGAGATTTGGAAAGCGGGTGCCCAGACTTCATCAGCGCGGCCAGCAACTCCGGGCTGGTGCGCTGGCCTAGCAACACTTGACGCAAATGGTGCGGGGAGCGGTTGAGCAGCCGCGCAGCGCTAACCAGTCCTGGGAAGCGAGTGATGCTGCCAAAAGGCCGCCCCTTTTTTTTCTTGTGATTTTCTGATTTGAGTGACATGTATATTAAATTCCGTTCTAAAAGCAACGTATATACGCTTTGAGCGCAACGCAAACAGAAAGTTTATAATTATGGAAGATTTTTCACACCGACTTCAAAAGATCATGGCCGATCAGGCTTTGAACCAAAGTGATTTGGCTCGGAGGATGCGCACGACCCAGGCCACGGTCTCCCGTTGGATCAGTGGAACGATCCCACGCCGCCGAATGTTAGACGACCTTTGCGTTGCGCTTGCTGTTGATCGTCGATACTTGGTGGCGGGAGACGCAACGTATGCGCCCTCCGTGAGCAACCCCGCAGTGCTGCGCGAGGATAGTCCTCCGCTCCCCGCCGCCCGGCTCAACGATGCCTTCCACGCCTGGGAGGTCGCGCGCCTAGCCAAGTTGGATTCCGTGTTAGGGCTGCTGAAGCAGGATCTTAGCTTCGCGGGGG
>JAYVOP010000281.1:0-16508 GCA_043757865.1 Verrucomicrobiales bacterium
ATCGTTTTGTGCGGTGGGCGGGGTCTGGGAAGTGTTCACAAACACCCATTACTCCGAACTCGCCGCGCAAAACGACCTTTTTCAAAAGCGGCGTTCGGGCTAAAATTTCCCCCAAATTCCACGGGAAGCCCGGTTTCCCGGTGGTGGCTACGGATCATCGGCGGGTGACACCGGAAATAGGAAGGCGGGAGAGACTTGAGCGCGACGGGACAAGTCTGTCCTGCGACGGGACAAGTCTGTCCTGTGGCCGCGCAGGCCTGCGGCGGGGCTGGGCAGGGGTGCGGAATGGCACCGCAGGGGTGTCCCGTGAGGCGGCAGGGGAAATTTCCCGCAGGATAAATGTCGCACCATAGCGAGGGATAAAGCATTTGGCGGAAATCAGAAGTTGGTTTACAGACTCCCATGTCCTCTGCCAAGAAATCCTCTCCTGCTAAATCCGTAGCCGCCCAAGCCCCTGCCAAGAAGGCCGTGGCAGCTAAGCAATCTACCTCCAAGAAAGCCCCCGCTCAAAAGGCTCCGGCCAAGAAGGCCCAGGCCGCCCCCCCGCCACCGCCGCGCAAGGCCATCTTCTTTGACCGGGATGGGGTCGTCAACGAATCCCCAGGGGATGGTAGCTATGTGCTGAGCTGGTGGGACTTCCATTTCATCGAAGGCGTGGAGAAAGTGCTGACTTATCTCAAGAGCAAAGGCTACTTCCTGGTGCTCGTCACCAATCAACAATGCGTGGGCAAAGGCATCATCACCACCGCTCAACTAGACGCCATTCACGAGCGTATGCAGACAGAGTTAGGCCCCAAGGCGCGCTTTGATGCCATCTATTCCTGCACGGCGCTGAAATCGGAAAACTCCCCCATGCGCAAGCCTGCACCGGGCATGGTTATAGCCGCTAGAGATGAGCATGATCTGGACATTTCCGCTAGCTGGTTGATTGGCGATCACGACCGCGACATGGAGTTAGCGCGGAATGCGCGCGTGGGCACAGCGGTCCGTTTCCTTAGTGAGAAGGCGGTCAAATTCCGTTCGGACCACATCGTTAAAGATCACGTGGAATTGCTGAAGCTGGTCAAAGCCAAGCTATGAAACCTCTGCTCCTGTGGCTTCTCGGCACCAGCCTAGCCGCCGCTGCGCCAGCGCGGCTGGTAGCCACCAAATGGTCTGGGGCCTTGAATGTAGCGGACCCCGTGGCGTGCAGCGTGGATTCACACGGGCGGGTTTTTATCACCTCAACGACGCGGCGGAAAGTGGGCGACATCGATATCCGCGAGCATTCGGACTGGATCGCAGCCGACCAGAAGCTGCAATCCATCGATGACAAAAAAGCCTTCTACCATGACGTGCTCGCCCCCGGGAAACTCAAAGGCCCCAGCGGCAGCTTGCAGGACTTTAACAAGGACGGCTCGGTGGACTGGCAAGATCTCACGGAGGCGAAAGAACGCGTTTGGCGACTAGCCGATACCGATGGTGATGGTCTAGCCGATGAAAAGCTGCTCTTCAGCGAAGGCTATAACACGGAGGTCAGCGGCATTGCCGCAGGCGTGCTGGCCTTCAATGGCAGCGTTTATCTGACCGTGGCCCCGGACCTCTGGAAGCTGGAGGACCTGGATGATGATGGGAAATCAGACATTGGAAAATCGCTCGTGCATGGCTTCGGGCACCACATTGCTTATGCCGGGCATGATATGCATGGCCTCACAGTGGGGCCGGACGGGCGCATCTACTGGACGATTGGCGACAAGGGCGTGAACGTCCATTTCAAGCACCATCCGCCGCTGGCTCAGCCGAATCAAGGTTGCGTGCTCCGCTGCGAGCCGGATGGCACGGGCTTCGAGATCTTTGCCCATGGCCTGCGCAACGTGCAAGAGATCGCCTTCGATGACTTCGGCAATCTCTTCGGCGTGGACAATGATGCCGATAAGCCGGGCGAAAAAGAACGCTTCGTTTACATCACGGAGCAGAGTGATAGCGGCTGGCGCTGTGGGTTTCAATTCCAGAAAAGTTTCTGTCCGTGGATGGATGAAGGACGCTGGAAGCCTGCATTTACCGACCAGCCAGCGTTTCTCACGCCGCCGATTGCGAATAGCCATGATGGCCCAGCGGGCTTTGCCTACAATCCTGGCACGGCGTTAGGCGAGGCCTGGGTCGGCTGCTTTTTTCTCAATCAATTTCCCAGCGGAAAGATGAATGCCATCCGGCTCGAGCCCGCCGGAGCTAGCTTCAAGATCGCGTCTGACGAACTTGTATCCAGTGGCATCATGGGCATCGGCATGAGCTGGGGACCAGATGGTAAATTATATTTTGCCGATTGGATGGGCGGCTATCCCCTGGATGGCAAAGGCGCCATCTGGACGATGGATGATCCGCAGGCGACCAATCAAAAGCAGCGCGAAGAAGTGCAAGAACTGCTGAAAGCAGGCTTCGATAAATTGGCCACGGCAGAGCTAGTAAGGCTCCTCCCGCACGCCGACGTGCGCGTGCGACGCGGGGCCCAATTCGCCCTAGCGGACGATGAACAATGGTCCGCGCTGGAAGCCGTGGCGCTGGATGAAGCGGCTCCGCTGCTGGCCCGCTGCCACGCGCTGTGGGGCCTGGGACAAGGCGCGCGCGATGATAAGTGGAATCACTATGCGCTCTTCAACACGCTCTTTCCTAACGCCAATGCCGAGCTACTCACCCAAGCCGTGAAAGTCGCGTCCGAGTGCGAACTGCCGCCCGAGATCATCGCCTCGTTAGGAAAATTAATTGCGCATGGGCATCCTCGCGTCCGCTTCCAGACGGGCATTGCGCTGGGGCGTCTGAAATGCCCTGAGGCTGTGCCCGCCCTGCTAGCCGCCTGCGAGGCCGATGCCGACCCGCTGCTGCGCCACGCCTACGTGACGGGCCTAGCACATAACGCAGAGCCAGCGGAGTTAGGGAAATTATCCACTGCGCCTACCGCCAGCGTGCGTCGTGCGGCCTTACTGGCGCTGGCACGGAGCAACTCACCGCTCTGTGGAAATTTCCTCACGGATGCCGATCCTAGCATCGTTACCGAAGCCGCCCGCGCCATTCACGATGATGCCGGTATCCCCGACGCCCTACCAAAACTTGCCGCTCTCGCAGGCACGCCATTGCCGGAACTCGCCCAGCGTCGCGCGCTCAATGCCGCCTTCCGCCTAGGCACTGCCGCAGATGCGCAGCGGCTCGTGGCCTATGCGGCACAAGCCACGAGCGTGCCCGCGATACGCTTAGAAACGCTCACGCTCATTTCCCTCTGGGCTCACCCGCCCACGTTAGACCGCGTGGATGGCTACTATCGCGAGGTGCCGACTCAGGATCTCGCCCTCATGCAGCAGGCCCTCGCGCCCCAGAGCCAAACCCTGCTGACCATGGCCGATGCGGACTTAGCGCTACGCACGCTCTGCGCATTTCACGTGCCATTAGCCACTGCCCAGTTGCTTCAGTTAGTGAGCACGGAAAAAACTGCCACTCCCCTGCGCACCGCAGCCTTGCAAGAACTCCACCGACAACACGCCGATGACCCCGCCGTGCGTGATCTCCTGACCGCTATTTTCCGGGATAAATCCCTCTACATCCTCCGGGCCACCGCCTTGCCGTTGCTCGCTGCCAGCAATCCCACCGCCGCCCTAACGGCGGCATTGGAACTCACCAAAAAGGGCCCACCTGCGGATATGCAGGTGGCTTGGAAAGTCCTGGGCACTCTAGCCGCACCCGCTGCGGTGGACACGTTGAAACAGACGTTAGGCGAATTTTCCAAACTCCCTCTCGCCACCCAACTCGAAGTCCTGGAAGCCTGCGAGGCTTGTGCCAGCAAGGATGCCGCCCTAGCCACCCAACTGGCCACCATCACCAGCGCCACCCAATTTACCGAATGCCAGGAAGGCGGAGACGCCAAGTTAGGGCGCGAAATCGTCCTCACCAACTTGGCCGCCAACTGCGTCGCCTGCCATCAATTCGAAAGCAAGGGCGGCTCCAGTGTGGGCCCCGACCTCAGCGCCATCGGCCAGGAAAAAGATGCGCATTATTTATTAGAGTCCCTCGTGACTCCGAGCGCCATCATCCGCCCCGGCTACGGCTTAGTCACCGTGGTGCCGAAAACAGGCGAGCCACTCATCGGCACCCTCCTAGCCGAAGACCCCACCACCATTTCCCTCAAACTCCCGGACGGAGCCACCAAGGCTCTCCCGCGTGCAGATGTCACCAGCATGACCCCGCCCCTCTCCCTCATGCCGCCCATGAGCGCCCTGCTCAGCAAGCGCCAAATCCGGGACGTGGTGGCCTACCTCACCACGCAAAAAGCCAAACCCAAGACTCCCGCCAAAGAGCACTAGCAGGTGCCGAGGAAAAACTGAAGCAGTAGCCCCGACTCCTTGAAGGAGGGAGAGGGCGTGCAGCGTAGGAATCGCACGGGTCGGCGCCAGCGGGGAAATGTTGCCATTGCACCATGCGCCATCCCCGTGCAATCCATGCGGCCTTATGATCTCTGATAACACTTATGCCGTCATTTTGGCCGGAGGCAGTGGCCGCCGTTTCTGGCCATTGAGCCGTGATGCCCGCCCTAAGCAGCTCCTCCGTCTCTTCGATGAATCCACGCTGCTAGAGCAAGCCATGCAGCGGCTGGAAGGCCTCGTGCCTCGGGAAAATATTCTCATCCTGACTAATGTGGAGCAAGCCGCTGAGATCCGCAACCTGCTGCCGGATCATCCGGCGGAGAATCTCATCGCAGAGCCTGCCAAGCGGGATACCGCGCCTGCGCTGGCACTCGGCATCGGCTGGGTGGCGCGGCGGAATCCTTCCGCCACCATGATCGTGCTGCCAGCGGATACGTTGATTCAGGACACGGCGGGTTTCCAATCTTGTCTGGCTAGTGCGGTGGCGGTAGCGGCGAGCACGCCCGCGTTAGTCACCATCGGCATCAAGCCCACGTGGGCTTGCCCTAGCTATGGCTACATCGAACGGGGCGCGCGCACCTCCATTCCTGGCCTGCCATCGCACACGCCCATTTACAAAGTCACTCGCTTCCGCGAAAAACCGAACGCGGAACTAGCCGAACAATTTATCGCCCATGGCAACTTCAGTTGGAATGCGGGCATGTTTATCTGGAGCCTGCCCACGGTGGTCAAAGAACTCAGCCAGCACTGTCCCGAGTTGGCCCATTTCATTACGGAAATCCGCCAGAGCCACGACCTGCCCGCCACCATCGCCCGCCAGTTTCCTAACCTCACGCCCATCTCCATTGATTACGCCCTCATGGAGCACGCCAGCAAGGTGCTCAACCTCGAGGCCACCTTCGACTGGGACGACGTGGGCTCCTGGATCTCGGTGGGAAAATACCTCGCCACGGATCCGTCCGACAACGCGAGCAATAGCCCACTGGCAAGCATCGACGCCTCCGGCAACATTATTTTCACCAGCAGCAAGATCCAAGTCACGCTGTTAGGCGTGCATGATCTCATCATCGTGCAAACGCCGGATGCCGTGCTGGTGGCGGATAAGCACTCTGCGGATTCCATCAAGAAGCTGGTGGAAATGGTGCCCAAGTCACTGCATTGAGCCGGAGTTCGAGGTTGCGTTTTGGACGCGGCTCCGCATGATGGCGCGCAATGTCAGCAGGGATCCCAGATGGAGTAACGGAACTACGGTCGGCAACGCAGCTCGCGCATGCGTTGCAGCAGTTGGCATGGGAGATTCACACCGCGCATCCCGTGCGGAAGCTGGCGCTGGTGGGCATTCGCAAGCGCGGCGGGCCGCTGGCGCAACGGCTGGCGCGGCTCTTGCCACCAGAGCAAGACGTGGTGGTGGGGGAGGTGGACATTACCTTTCACCGGGATGATCTACATAATTTAGAGGCCATGTTAGACTTGGGGCGCAGTAAGATGGCCATCCCCGATCTAGAGGACCGCTGTGTGATCCTCTTTGATGATGTGCTCTACACGGGCCGCACCATCCGCGCGGCTATTGATGAGCTGCTAGACTTCGGGCGGCCCGCCAAGATCGAGCTGGCCGTGCTCGTGGATCGTGGCCACCGGGAGTTGCCCATCCAGCCGGATTATGTGGGGGTCAAGCATGTGACGCAGCCGGGGGAATACATCCGCGTGCTCTTGCGAGAAGAGGACGGAGAGGACGGCATTTATTTACACCAACAGAAGGAACGCACCGCATGATGACCGAGCCGAATCTCAGCGCGATCGGGCGCAAAGATCTGATCGATATTGAAAGCCTCCGCGTGGAGGAAATCCAGTTTATTCTGGAGAAGACGCCGTTGTTTAAAGACATCATGCGGAGGAAGACCAAGAAGGTGCCCGTGCTTAAAGGCAAGCATGTGCTCACGCTCTTCTACGAGCCCAGCACACGCACGCGCAGCAGCTTCGAGATCGCAGCCAAGCGGCTGAGCGCAGATGTGACGAACTTTACCGTCGCTACTAGTTCCGTAGTGAAAGGGGAGAGCGTGGTGGACACCATCAGCACGTTGCAGAGCCTGCAGGTGGACTTCATCGTGGTGCGCCATGCGGCGGCGGGGATCGCGAATCTGATTGCGAAACATTCTCCTGCTTCTGTCATCAATGCGGGCGATGGCTTCCACGCTCACCCCACCCAGGCCTTGTTAGACGCCTACACCATCTTGGAACGCTGTGGCTCCGTGGCGGGAAAAAAAGTCATCATCGTGGGAGACATCTTGCACTCCCGCGTGGCCCGCAGCACCAGCATGATCCTGCGGAAACTGGGCGCAAAGGTGGCCGTGCTAGGGCCAGGCCCCCTCATCCCGGACGAACGCCACGCGGACATTGAGGCGCTGCGCACTTTTGATGAAGCCTTCGCCTGGAACCCCGATGTGATCTACCTCCTGCGCATCCAACTGGAGCGGCAGAAGGAACAATTTTTCCCTAGCCTACATGAATACCATCGCCTCTACGGCGTGACCCGGGAGCGGCTAGACCACGTGCGCCAGAAAGGCATCTGGATCATGCATCCAGGCCCCGTGAATCGTGGCGTGGAGCTGGTGGATGAGGTGATGCACTACGAGAAATGTCTCATCAATGAGCAGGTGGAAAACGGCATCGCAGTGCGCATGAGCGTGCTTTACTGGCTCCAGCTAGGAGCCATGCAGCGGGAAGAGCAAGACTCATGCATCTGAGCATCATCATTCCGGCTTACAATGAGGAGCGCTGCCTGCCTGCCGCCCTGGCGGCGGCGGCTTTAGGATGCGCGATGCTAGCGGACCGGCAGGAGCGCGCGGAAATCATCGTGGTGGATAATAATTCCACAGACCGCACGGCGGAAATCGCGCGGCAGAGTGGGGCGTTGGTGGTGAGCGAACCGGTGAATCAGATTGGCCGGGCGCGCAATGCCGGGGCGCGTGCAGCACAGGGGAAATGGCTGCTGTTTCTGGATGCGGACTCTCAGCCCAGCCGGGCGCTGTGGGAAGATCTGGCCGCTGCACTAGCCGATCCGAAGATCCTCGGTGGTGGCGCGACCCTGCAACAGGACGGAGCCTATTTCCTCTATGGCCTAGCGTTGAAACTGTGGAATGCCTGGTCCCGCCTCTCCAAGGATGCCGCGGGGGCGTTCCTCTTTTTTCGGCGGGAGGCATTTGAAGCTGTGGGCGGATTCGATCTGAAATATTACGCTGGGGAGGAAGTTTACCTGTGTCGTCGGATCAAGCGCTATGGCCGATCCCAGGGGTTGCGCTGCATCATTCTGAGTGCGCATCCACTGCTGACTTCCGCGCGCAAGGCCGCGCTTTATACGCCGGGTGAGTTCGGGCGTTTCTTGGTGAAAACATTCTTCCACTTGGGCCGCACGCTGCATCGCCCAGCAGACTGTGGCATCTGGTATGATGGGCGGCGGTGAGGGCGTGGTTGCCGTGAATGCGCCCCACGTTAGGCGTAGCTCACGGCTGCGGGGGCTTGAGGTCGGGGTATTTTTTCAACACCTCCTCATAGCGTTTGGCCTCTTCATCGAAGCGTTGCTTTTCCTTGTCCAAGCGCTCGGTGGCTTTTTGATAGCGTTTCAGCGCCTCTGCTACGTCGTCCTTGGCTTTGCGCAGCGTGCGCTCTTGCTCGGCGGCGGCTTTAGCGGCTTCCGCACGGTCTAGCTCGGGTTGCTGGCTGGCGGTGCCGGGCACATCGGTAAATATTTTGCAACGCACACTGCCTTTCACCTCTTGATCCTGTGGGTTCATGGAATCCACACTCACCGTGGTGAGAAATTGCGCATAGCCCTCCGGCACGTCGAACACTAACACACTAGGGCCCCGCACGCCGAAGCCATATTCCACGTGCTGCCCCAGATACCTGAAGGGCCGCCCGGCCATCGTCTGATGCAGGGCCACGGGGCCGCGTTCATTGAGCGTGGCCACGGGGGTTAGATCGGTTAGTTTCTTTGCGCCCGCAGGCCCGACAAGGCGGGGTTCTAGCCAAGCGACGGGATTCTCTGGGAGGGATTTTTCCGTGGGGGTGACGACCAGATACAGCTTCTTAGCACCCTCCACGGAGACGCTGAAATCAAAGCTGCGGGCGGATTTGCGGTTCATCACCACGGTGCTGGCCTGCGGCAGATGCGTGGGCACGGAGGGCGCTTGGGCAGAGATATAATCTGCGCTGAGCAGCGTGGCGAGGGTGAGCAGTTGGAGGGCGCAGGACATGGTCAATGGACTCAATGAGGCTGGCCGTAGTAGGCGGCGGGGCCGTGCTTACGGAGGAAATGTTTATCCAATAAATGCTGCGGCAGGGGTGCGAGATCCGGCGTTAGGGTCAGGGAGGTGGCGGCCATCTGCGCGCACATTTCCAGGGCCACCGCGTTGTCCACGGCGGCAGCAGGAGAGGTGCCCCAGGTAAAGGGAGCATGGTAAGCCTGGAGCACTGCGGGCATGTGCAGGGGGTCTAATTTTAAGTTACGAAAAGTCTCCACAATGGCGTCCCCGGTGATCGTTTCGTAGTCTTGGTGGACTTCACTAGCCGTCAGGATGCGGCACACGGGCACCGCTCCGTAGAAATGATCTGCGTGGGTGGTGCCATAGCACGGCAGGGCGCGGCCCGCCTGCGCAAAGGCCGTGGCATAAGGGCTGTGGGTGTGGCAGATGCCCTTGATCTGCGGAAAGGCCCGGTAGAGCGCGAGGTGCGTGGGCGTGTCCGACGACGCCCGCAGCTCCCCTTCGAGCACGTGGCCTTGCAAGTCTAACACCACCAGATCATCATCCCGCAGGACATCGTAAGGCACGCCGCTGGGCTTGATCACCACCCGGCCACTAGCCGCATCAAAGCCACTGACATTGCCCCAGGTTAATTTAGCCAAGCCCGCACTAGCAATGCGTTGATTGGCTGCGAGGACTTGATCTTTGAGTTCGGAGAAGGTCATGGGGCGTGGGTGGAGGATGGACGGCGGCATTTAAAGCCATCCCACGCTAGCGTCAAGCCACAGCCCAACTTGCGCGCAGCCGCAAGCCACACTAGAGAGCGCCAGTCCGCGCGCTGCGGGCGCACCGCTATGGACCTCTTTTCCTTCAACTTCCTCGATCCTCAATCCCCGCCCGCAGAGCCCCCGCCGCCGCCAGAGCGGAAGCCAGCGGCTAAGCGGGTGCGCAAGACTGCCGCCGGGCGGGCCACGCCAACGGCAGCGGCGGCGGAGCCCGTGATGTGGACGGTGTCTCGCCTGCTGCGGGCCACGCGGGAGGCGCTGGAGGGCGGCTTCACACGGGTGTGGGTGCAGGGGGAAATCAGTAATTTCAAACCTCATCCTAGCGGGCATCAATACTTCACGTTAAAGGATGCCGGGGCGCAGGTAAGTTGCGTGCTGTGGCGCAGTCAGGCGGCCACCCTAACCTTGAAATTACGGGATGGCATGGAGGTGCAAGTCTGTGGTGACCTCACTGTCTATGAAGCGCGCGGGCAGATGCAGATGACGGTGCGCAGGGTGCAGCAGTCTGGCCAGGGCGCGTTGCAGCAGCGGTTCGAGGAATTGAAACAACGTCTAGCCGCAGAGGGCCTCTTTGCCCCGCAGCGGAAAATTGCTCTACCGCGTTACCCGGAGGTGGTGGCCATCATCACGGCGGCTAGTGGCGCGGCTCTGCGGGACATGTTGCAGGTGCTAGGGAGGCGGGCTCCCTGGGTGCGCGTGCTGGTGTATTCCGTGGCTGTGCAGGGCGCGGGAGCGGCCGCGCAGATCGCCTCGGCGGTGCGGTATCTCAGCGTGCCGCAGCCGGGGCTGCCGCAGGTGGAGGTGCTGGTAGTGGCGCGGGGCGGCGGGAGTTTGGAGGATCTGTGGAGCTTCAATGAAGAGGTGGTGGCGCGGGCGCTCGCGGACTGTCCGCTGCCGACGATCTCCGCCGTGGGGCATGAGATTGATTTTACCATCGCGGACTTTGTGGCGGACCTCCGCGCGCCCACGCCCAGTGCGGCGGCGGAGCTGCTAGCACCAGATCGGGAGGAGCTGCTGGGCACGTTAGGCCGCTGGCAGCAGACGCTCGAGGCCCGCGTGCGCCAACAGTTAGGCCACTGGTCGAAGGTGCTGGGAATGCTCGGCTCAGGCCCGTTGGATCGTGGGGTAGAACGTCGTTTGGCCAGCCACCAGCAAGGACTGGAGGAAATGGAGCGCACTTTATCCCAGCAACTCACCACCCGCCTCCAACGCCACCGGGCGCGTCTCCAGGAACTCCATTTCCAACTGGAGCGGCACTCCCCCGCCACCGCTCTGCAACGCCGCCGGGCGCGCCTCAATCTGCTGCGGGAACTGCTGGAAATGCGTTTCTCCCATCGCCACACCCGCCTGCGCCAGCGGCTCGCCCACCTCACCCAACTCCTGCGTTCCCTGAGCCCGGATGCCACCATGGCGCGCGGCTACAGCCTCACCACGGACCACACGGGCAAGCCCGTGAAAAGCGCGCGCCAGCTTCAAGCCGGAGATGTGCTCACCACCCGCCTAGCCGATGGCACGGTGCGCAGTGTGGTGAGCTAGATTCCCCCTCTTATGGATAAAGCGGCCCTCATTGTTACCATTCTTTCCACGTTAGAAACGGAGCTATCGCAGAGCATCCTAGCGGCTAAAGCCACCGCTGCGGCGGCCTCCGATGGCGATAGCAAGGCGGAGAATAAATATGACACGCGCAACCTGGAAGCGTCCTACCTAGCCCGTGGTCAAGGCTTCCGCGTGGCGGAACTGCGCGCGGCAGTGGCGGATTACCAAGCGCTGGTGGCGGAGCCCTTCCGTGCGGACCAACCCATCGGTCCGGGGGCGTTCGTGCTCGTGCGGCAGCGGGGGGAGGATCTGCATTATTTCCTAGGCCCCGCTGCGGGTGGAACCGAGGTGCAGCACGAGGGCAAGGAGGTGCTAGTAACCACGATCAGTTCTCCGTTAGGCAAGTTGCTTTTGAAAAGACGCGCCGGGGAAACGCTGTCGCTCAATGGGCAGCCAGTGCAGATCTTGGCAGTGTGCTAACGGTGCGGGTGCGGGCCGTAAGTTCATCGCGGAATTTAGCAATAAAGCTCTCCGTGGGCCAAGCGCTGGCTTCCCCAAAGGCGCAGATCGTCTTGCCATCGATCTGATAGGCCACACTTTCCAGCAGGCCCACGTCATCAGGCGTGGCTTGGCCAGCCACGATGCGGTCGCTGATCTTCTTCATCCACAGGCTGCCCTCACGACACGGGGTGCATTGGCCGCAGGATTCGTGGGCGTAGAATTGGTTCAAGTTATTGAGCACCCAGGCCATGTCTCTAGTGTCGTCCATGATGATCACGCCGCCACTGCCCGCCATGCTGCCGCATTTGGCGATGGTGTCGAAATCCATGGGGATGTCCATCACTGTGAGTTCCTTGGTGCTGCCGTCCGGTTGTTTCAGGGAAAAGACTTCATCTGCCCGCAGGACTTTGGCGGAGCTGCCGCCGGGGATGATGGCCTTCAGCGTGCGTCCTGGTTTCAGGCCGCCGCAGACGTCGTTGATGAGTTCACCCATGGTTAGGCTGCCCACTTGCACTTCGTAGTAGCCGGGCTTCACCACATCTCCACTCACACAGAGGATGCGGGTGCCAGTGTTGTTTGGCGTGCCCAGTTTGGCATACGTTTCCCCGCCCATTTCCAAGATGTGGCGCACGTGGCAGAGGCTCTCCACATTGTTCACGATGGTGGGGCAGAGATATAATCCTAACGCAGCGGGGAAATACGGGGGCTTGATGCGCGGGTAAGGGCGCTTGCCTTCCAGGCTTTCAATCAGGCCCGTTTCCTCACCACAGATATAGGCCCCTGCGCCCCGGTGGACGTAGATTTCCAAATCATAGTTGGTGCCGCCGATGCCTTTGCCTAACCAGCCCTTGGCCTTGGCCTCAGCGATGGCTTTTTCCAAGATCTGCGCGCCCGCAGGGAACTCCTCCCGGATGTAGATGTAAGCCAGATGCGCACCTACCGCAAAGCAACTGATGGCCATGCCCTCAATGAGCTGATGCGGGTCTTGGTGAATGATGTAGCGGTCCTTAAAGGTGCCGGGCTCGGACTCATCCGCATTGCAGATCAGATACACGGGCTTGGTATTATTTGGCGGGATGAACGTCCACTTCACCCCCGTGGGAAAGCCCGCTCCGCCACGGCCCCGCAGGCCGGATTTCTTCACTTCATCCGTGATCGCCTTGGGCTCCATTTGCAGGGCTTTTTTCAGCATCTCATAGCCGCCTTCCTGGAGGTAGCGGTCGATGGACGTGTCCCAGTCCACACGATCGACATTACGAAAGATCATGCGGTGTTCACGAGGGTGAGGGGCTTTGCCCGGCTGGTATTGGATGGCCATGGCGGGATTCATGGAAGGGCTTGGCAGGGCGGGCAAAAGGAATTTGGAAATAATTTCCCAGTCGGGCGAAGCGCAACGCAGGCCTCGAACCCATCGCAGACCAGCCCTGGAGCATCCATCCGCTGCTAGGCTGAGCGCCCCCGTGCGCCTCCAGGCTGCGGGGCGCAGAGTCCTTGCGTATGCCGGGGAGGCTGCGCATACTCCACTCCCCGTGCCGTTCCCTATCACTAATATTTCTTGCTATAAATTCACCCCGCTGACTAATCTGAAACAGCGGCGGGAGGAATTGCTCGCGCTGTGTCAGACCGCGCAGTTGAAGGGCACCATTTTACTGAGCACGGAGGGGATTAACCTCTTCGTGGCCGGCCCCCGGGCGGCAGTGGACTTGCTCGTGGCGGAGTTGCAGCGCTGGCCGGGGCTGGCCGCACTGGCTCCGAAATACAGCCCTAGCGCAGCGCAGCCCTTCCGCCGGATGCTGGTGCGCATTAAGAAAGAGATCATTGCCTTTGGCGTGGAGGGCATTGCGCCTGGCGAGCGCACTTCTCCGAAGCTCCAGGCCCAGGAACTCAAGCAATGGCTGGACGAGGGCCGCTCCATCACCCTGTTAGACACGCGCAATGATTACGAGATCGAGTTGGGCACGTTCCGGGGCGCGCTGATTCCGCACATTGATCATTTCCGCCAGTTCCCTGCCGCCGTGCGCCAGCTCCCGGCAGCCTTGAAGGAGCAGCCCATCGTGATGTTTTGCACCGGCGGCATTCGTTGTGAAAAGGCCGGGCCATTTATGGAGCGAGAGGGATTCCAGACCGTCTATCAACTGGATGGCGGCATCCTCAAATATTTCGAGGAATGCGGCGGAGCGCACTTTGATGGCGAGTGCTTTGTCTTCGACCAACGCGTGGGGCTGGACCCGCATCTGGAGGAGTCTGATACCGCAGTGTGCTTCCGCTGCCAAGCGCCCCTGACCCCAGCGGATCAGGCCTCGGAGAAATACCTCGTCGGGAAATCTTGCCCTTACTGCTACAAAGACGCCGCGCAGTTGATGACGGAAACTTTAGCGCAACGGACCCGCCGCTTAGCGGAGATCACCGCGCCCCTGCCCGGCTGTGTGCCTTACGATAATTACCGCCCGCTCAGCATCTCCACGGCGTATGATGGCCGCACGTTAGGAGAATTTCTCGCAGAGGGATTCCCCCATCATGCCGCCGCCGCGTGGGACGTGCTCTTTGCGGCGGGGGAGATCCGGGATGTGAAAAATCAGCCTGTCACACCTGCCCAGACCGTGCGCGCGGGCCAGCGCTACCATCAATTTCTCCCCCACCTCGTGGAGCCTGCGGTGCGGGCGAATGTGGGATTTCTCTATGAAGACGCCGCGTTCATCGTCGTGGCCAAGCCCGCTCCGTTGCCCATGCATCCCGGCGGGCGGTTTAATCGGAACACCTTGCAATATTTCCTAGATCAAGTCTATCACCCGGACAAACTACGCCCCGTGCATCGGTTGGATGCGAATACCAGCGGCGTGCTAGTGCTGGCGCGCACGCGGCACATCGCAGCGCAGCTCCAACCGCAGTTTGCGCGCGGGGAGGTGGAGAAAGTCTATCTCGCCCGCGTCCAGGGTCATCCGGCGGAGGATCATTTCCACGCCACCGCCGCCATCAGTGCTAGCCCCGCAGTGGCGGGGAGCCGTCATCTAGACCCCACTGGCCAAGCCGCCCACACGGAATTCACCGTGCTAGAGCGCACCACCGATGGCACCGCTCTGCTCGAAGCGCGCCCCCGCACCGGGCGCACGAATCAGATCCGCATCCACCTCTGGCAGCTCGGCTTCCCCCTCATCGGAGATGCCACCTACCTGCCCCAGGCCGCCACTGGCACTGTGCAGACCCTGGACCTGGACGCCCCGCCCATGCTCCTCCACGCTTGGAAATTAGCCTTCACCCATCCCCTCACCCAGCAGCGACTCCACTTCTGCGTGCCGCCTCCACCGGGCTTGCAACCGCCCGCCTAGCTCCATGGCCCAACTTCCCCAGACAATGCCGCCCGCGCCCCACGCTCCTCATTGCTCCCCATCCGCACCCCTACCCCACCCCGCTTATCTCCCTGCTCTCCGCCATCTTTCGTTCCTACCGCCTCGGCCGCTTCTGGGGTATCGATGTCTGTGTGCATAGCACCTTTATCCTGGCCCTGCTTTTCTATGGCGGACAGGAATTTGCCGAGGCCAAGGCCGCAGGCTACTCCACCGCCATGGCGTGGCACGAGGCCTGGCGCATCGTGGGGCTCATCTGTGCGGTCTTCACCTGCGTAGTGCTGCATGAATATGGCCATGCTCTTACCGCCCGCCATTTTGGCATCGGCACGAAGGAGATTACCCTCTTTCCCGTGGGTGGCGTGGCGTGGCTGGACCGCATCCCCACGCAGCCACGGCAGGAAATGTTGGTGGCCGTAGCCGGGCCAGCGGTGAATTTAGTCATCGTCATCCTGCTGCTAGCAGCCATGGGCGTCTCCCACGTCATCGATCTAGGCGCGCTCACCCAACACCGGGGAGAGATCATGCATAAACTGCTGCTCTGGGAAAGTTTTGGCAAACAACTCCTCCTGGCCAACGTGGCCATGATCGTCTTCAACGCCATCCCCGCCTTTCCCATGGACGGCGGGCGCGTGCTGCGCGCCCTGCTGGCCACCCGGCTGCCCCGGCCCCGCGCCACCATGATCGCAGCCGGCATCGGCAAGGTCTTCGCCCTCTTCCTCTTCGCCTGCGGCCTCATGACCCATCATCACCTGTATCTCCTCAGTGGAATCTTCGTCTGGTTCGGAGCCAGCCGGGAGGCCGAAGCCTCCCGGGAAGAGGCCACCGCTTACCCGTGAGACTCAGATCCGCGTGTCCGGTGCGGGGGAAAAAATGGTTTCGACTGCTTTGCCTAGGGCGCTAAGGCTGGTCCAGTTCAGTGCATCTGGATGGCGCACATTTTAATCTAAAACACCTCCCTCGCCACATGAGTTCCATCCCAGATCGAATGGGTGGAACAGAAAACGCGAAAAGTGGCGCGGAGGCTCATTAATCTGCAACAACTGGCCTCGGAAAACCTTAAAAAAGTTAGCCAGAGAAGAAGGGGTGAAGAACACCAGCGAAATCAAACGCAAAGCCCGCCGTCTGGAGCAGACGGCAGAGACGCTGGCTGCGAAAAATGAGACCCTGCCAGTGCTCCAGCAAGACTTCCAACGGCTCACGCAACGCAGCGTAAAATACCTCCGCTGGCTCCGTGCCGACCTTTTTATAGAAGTTCCCTGGAGCGCTGCGGTGGCCGCCCTGAAGGATTCCTATGCGGTTTTTTAGGGCGAATGTGCGACACCGTTGTCTGCATGTGATGTGTGTGCTCGGTAATTTATTGTTTAGCAAATCCTTAATGGGGGGGCTTCTTAGTGCTGCAGGATCAAACGAAACATAGACTATATTTGTTTCCACTGATCCAATAAAGTATTCAGATCGCATTGGAAAATTGAAGTGTAAGTCTTTGATTATTTCCGTATCATAATGAGCGATTAAGCCAATATTTTTCCCGTTGACCTCTCCCATTACTAGTGGATATGGAAGCAGATCTTTTATATCAAACGATTCGATGTGTCTCTGCCCCTTTTTCACAAGAATTAAATCTTTATCAGAAAAATTTGGGCGAACTTTTGGTTTAAATTGCGAGCACCTTCCTCTCTCCGGTAATTCAAAAGACATTAGCCTGATGGG
>JAYVOP010000282.1:0-16502 GCA_043757865.1 Verrucomicrobiales bacterium
TTTGGAAAAAACGGTGCCCCTTTCGAGTTTCACTACGGCCTGCCAGTGGATGCGGCGGGCGAATTACCAGATGGCCGCGCCTTCAAAGACGTGCGGGAAGTCAAGCAATGGGGTGCTGAAATGGGATACACTTTGTATTCGTTAGCGAATCACCGAGGAGTTCAAAGCTCATTGGCAATCCAGTCCGCTAAGTAGCCGCTCCAAGGCACGTGCGGCAGCGTGAGGATTTCCCGACTTTTTGCGAAGTCCGTTTTGAAAAGCCGCTGGGATAAGGTTTCCACGGCTTGCGGGCCACTGAAGCCGATGTTGAATTCGTAATTCGCTTGCAGGCTAAAGCGATCAAAGTTGGCCGATCCCAGACACGCCCAGTCGTCGTAGATGGCTGCTTTCACATGGGTAAAGCCGGGGTAAGCAAAGACACGGATGCCGTTTTGCAGCAGATCACTGATGGTTACTAAATGGCTGGCACCCACGATGGGTGAGTCATTTTTCTCTGGCAAAATCACCCGCACATCCACGCCCCGACGTCGCGCTGCAAGCAACTCTCGCACCGTGCGATGATCCGTTAGGTAAGCCTGCTCGATCCAGATTCGTTGCTGCGCCCGGCGGATCGCATGGAGCTGCGTTTGCTCGATCTCGTGATGGCGCACGGTGGTGTAAATGGGCCGCACGCTGATGGCCCCCGGCGGCACGGGCTCGTGCTGCGTGAGATCTGGGGGTGGAAACAATTTCGCCCGCAGCCAAGCCAGATCTCCGCCCGGCCCCGCGTGCGCCCAGAAGCGCGCGAAGTCCGCATCCATCTGCGCCACGAATGGCCCGTGCAGCTCCACCATCAGGTCATGCCAATCATAACGATACTCTCGACCAAAGTTCATCCCGCCAAGCCAAGCTTGATGGCCATCAATCATGAACGCTTTTGTGTGTGAAGCGGCTAGCCAGGGATTAGAAATTTGCCGCACATGGACATGGCTGCCCTTTTGCAGATACGTTTCCATGTCATCGGGCGCAGTAAAATTTCCCGGCATGGGGGAAAGCGGATCACTCTGCCCAGCGAACAGCGAGCCCATCTCATCCATCATCACGCGCACCCGCACGCCTTGGTTAGACCTCGCGCGCAGGAGGTCCGCTAACTTCACGGCATAGTCATCGTTATCAAAAATAAAGAGTCGCACATCAATACTTCGCTGGGCCGCCTGCACGGCCTGAATGTAGCGCGGGAAAAACTCCGGGCCATCAATCAAGAAGTCTACACTCGCCAGTCGGGGCGCAGTGTGAGTGAGCGCGTCTAACTCCTTTTCCCAGGCCGCAGAATCCATGGGCGGACGATGCGTGGCCACGGGCGGGATCGTGGTGACGATGGGAAATGGCCGCCATTCCAGGAGCTTAGAGCCAATGGAGGTGCCGATGTTGACCCCGCGCGCCATGAAGGAGAGTGGGTTATTTAATAAGGAGAGGAAACTGCCGCTCCAGAACGCCGCCCGCGCGGCGCGGAGGGTGAAAGTGGTGGGGACTTTCTCTAACCCTAGCAGGGAAAAATCATAGGGCTCCGCCACGGGTGCATGAAGGAAGACCAACCGATGTTCCGCCATATTTAAATAGACCAGGGGAGGAGATTCTCCCGTGAGGATCAGCACACTTTCGGCAGGCGGAGCGGCGGACTGCACCAGCGCAACCAGCCGATGCGCTAGATCGGCTTCATGGTAAGTATGCACGATGCGGAGGCGCGGAGGCTTAGCGGCTAGATCACACAGCCGCGCTACGCCACCTGGGGGCCGATAGGCGATGACTTCGGCGTTCTCCAGTAGCAGCAATGATCCGTGGAGTGGCTCTGGTGGGGCTAGTTCGTGGGTGAGACTGGTCATCATTTGTCGCCAAACCTGCGGGCCTAACACGGGCACGGGGTGACCTTGATTCCACGTGGCGGAGAAATGATCGTGATCTAAATAGGCTAGGACCAGCCGCCCCGCCTGGGATTCGCCCGCCGCTACGGGAGCCGCACTCGCTACGGCGGAGACATCCCGCCCGGACAGGGAGAATTTCAGCGCGAGCCGCTGCTGCCATTCCCGCACCTGCATCTGCCGGGGCTGGCAGGCCACCAGTTGGTCATGGTGCAGCGTCTTATGCAGGTGCAACTGACACGATGTCAGGCCACTGCATATCAACCAAAGCCAAAGGAAATAATGGAAGCGCATCACGCCGCCAGCCCTCACCTCGGGCAGGGGGCAGGTAAAGCAGATTCGGCTACGTTCGGCGTGGCGATGATTGAAAGAATTTTCACAAAAATCTTGCTGATTTATCTATCGTAAGATAAATTCAAAAACAAATAGAGCCTATCACTCTACTTCCCTCCTAATCTTAACAGCCACCGCGGCCCTGCCGCGACCGGCCACGAAGCCAGACCCCCAGTCAAA
This sequence comes from Verrucomicrobiales bacterium, assembly GCA_043757865.1. Classification (GTDB taxonomy): domain Bacteria; phylum Verrucomicrobiota; class Verrucomicrobiia; order Verrucomicrobiales; family V1-33; genus JAGNEJ01. The sequence goes on from JAYVOP010000282.1 coordinate 2,412, forward strand.
TTCGGATCTTCCTCCGGCCCCGGCCACGAGCAAAAAGTCACGGCAGCCCCCGCCGCCATGAAGCTTTCATTGATCTCTCGGACCACCCGCTCCCTCACTGCCTGGGGAGCCCGAAATAGAAGTGACTCTATCCCGCCCGTTGGGCCTCGCATCGGCCTTGCGCTCTCTTGCGGGGGGGCTCGTGGGCTCGCCCATGTGGGGGTAATTCAGGTGCTGGAGGAAAACCGAATTCCGGTGGACATCATTGCGGGTTCCAGCATGGGAGCCTATGTCGGGAGCCTCTGGGCGGCGGGTTTTAATGGCTCGGATCTGGAAAAATTCGCCTCCGAAATGGGGCGGCCCCGAGCGCTCTGGCATCGGCTGGATTTAGCGTTGCCCCCCGTGCAGGGACTATTTAAAGGAAATGGAATTCGTGCTAGACTAGCCGAATCTCTAAAAGGCGCTACGTTCCGTTCCCTGCGTAAAGAATTGCGCGTCATAGCTGCCAATGTGGACACGCTGGAGCGGCACGTTTTCCGCACCGGAGATGTCGCCACCGCTGTCCACGCCAGCTTTGCCATCCCCGGCATCTGCGTGCCCGTAGAGATCAACGGCACGCGCTATGTGGATGGTGGCGTGGTGGACCCGTTGCCCGTGGGGATTCTGCGGGGAGAGCGGTGTGACATCGTGATAGCCGTCAGCGTCATTCCCACCCTAGCGGAGCTGGAGGTCGGCCACACCAGTCTGCGTTCCGCGCCCGTGCATGGCTACGTTCGGCGTTTCCTGGCGTATTTGAATCGCTCCTGGAATGTCTTCGCGCGGGGCAATGTCATCGACACCATGCGTCGCGCGCTAGCTGCTTCCGAGATCCGCATGGTGCAGACCTCCGCCCGTCGTGCCGACGTGCTGATCCGGCCCGTCATGCCGCATCCTTTCTGGCACGATTATCATCATTACGAAGACTACATCGCGCTGGGGCGTCGCGCGGCAGAAGCCGCGCTACCAGCCATCCAGGCTTTACTCACGCAACATCAACGAAAAGGAGACCGCCATGAAACCGCCCGCTACTAACCCCGCCGTCCATCAACTTGAGCACTACCTGCGTACTCGGGTGCTGCCCTTTTCCGCGCATTATCAAAAGCTCTTTACCGAGGCCGTACTCACCGCTGAGACGCCCCTGGCGCAGATGCCATTTACCTCCAAGGCGGACCTCATTCCCAATCCGCGTGAGTTCGTTCTCACGCCGGATGCCGCCATCCTGCGTCGCCAACCCGCCACCATCTGGCACGCCCTGCGCCATGGTTCTGCTGCCACCAAAGCCTCTTTTGAACATGAATTTCGCCCGCTGTTAATGACCAGCACCACGGGCCGTTCCAGCTCGCCCGTGCCCTTCATTTACACCGCCCATGATCTGGACATCATGCAACTCGCTGGCCGACGGATCATGGAGATAGGCGGCACGCAGCTCGGCTGGCGACATTTAAATATGTTCCCCTTCGCGCCCCACCTAGCCTTTTGGCAGGCGCATTATTGCTCGTTAGGATTCGGGGCCTTCATGGTCGGCACGGGTGGCGGCAAGACCTTGGGCACCGAGGGGAATCTCAACATGATCGACAAAATTAAGCCGGAGGTGCTCATCGGCATGCCCACCTTTCTCTATCATGTCCTCACCCTAGCCGCTGGTACGCATCATTGGCCACAGCTCCGCATCTTGGTGCTGGGCGGGGAAAAGGTGCCGCCGGGCATGAGGCGCAAGCTGCGCGCGCTGTGTGCGGAACTGGGCTCTAGCAATGTTTCCGTGGTCTCCACGTATGCCTTCACTGAGGCCAAGATGGCTTGGATCGAATGTCCGGCAATCGACGGTAGTCCCTCCTCCGGCTATCATCTCTCCCCTGACTTGGGGATCACGGAAATCATTGATCCTAACACGGGCATTCCCGTCGGCCCAGGTGAGCCGGGCGAGATCGTCTATACGCCGCTGGATGCCCGTGGCACCGTGGTTCTACGCTATCGCACAGGCGACCGCACGGACGGCGGACTGGTCCACGGCGTGTGCCCTCACTGCGGACGAATGAGCCTGCGCCTAACGGGAAATATTTCCCGCGTCAGCGAGATCCGGCAGATGAAATTCGATAAGCTCAAAGGCACGTTAGTTGATTTCAACGCGCTGGAGCATGTGCTGGATGACATCGACGGCATTGGCTCATGGCAGATCGAAATCCGCAAGGCGCACGACGATCCTTTCGACCAAGATCAACTCACCGTCCACGCCACCTCGCACCGCCTAGAACAACGTGCCGCGCTGGAGCACGCCATCCTCACACGCTTCCAAGACTCTGCCGAGCTGCGGCCAAATCACATCGAATGGCACGACGAATCCACCCTCAGCGAGATGCAAGGCGTGGGCCGGGTGTTGAAGGAAGAGAAACTCGTCGATCATCGTCCCAAGGCTGAAACCATTAACTCTAACTAATATGAAAACTGCTGTCATCGTCGCTGGTCTGCGCACTCCGTTTGGGAAAATGGGCGGAGCGTTCGCCTCGCTTACGGCGGCTGATCTGGGCCGCCTAGCCGTCACGGGATTGCTGACGCGCACGGGGCTGGATCCTGGCTTGATCGATCACGTGATCTTCGGCTGCGTAGGCCAACCTGCGGATACGCCGAACATCGCCCGTGTGATCGCCCTGCGCAGCGGCATACCAGAGAGCGTGCCTGCGGTAACGGTGAATCGGAACTGTGCTAGTGGCATGGAAGCCGTGACCACCGCCGTGGAAAAAATGGCCGCTGGGCAAGGTGAAATTTTTCTGGTCGGCGGCACCGAAAGCATGAGCCACTATGCGCTGATGTTTCCTGAAACGAGTCACGCTAAATTTAGCCAACTCGCCCGGGCGCGGGATCTAATCAATCGTGGGCGGGCGATGGCGAGCTTTCGTCCACGAGACTTCGCGCCAGTTCCCGCGTTGAAACTCGGCCTCACAGATCCTGTGATCGGCATGAACATGGGAGAAACTGCAGAATTACTAGCCCAGGAATACAACCTCACGCGTACCGCTCAAGACACCTTTGCCATGCGTTCGCATCGGCGGGCGGTGGGCGCATTTGCTGACGAAATATTGCCCGTTTCCTGCTGCGGCAAAGCCATTACCACGGACCAAGGGATCCGCCCAGATTCCAGTCTAGAGGCTCTGGGAAAGCTCCCGCCAGTCTTCGCCAAAGTGGGCGGCACCGTCACGGCGGGGAACTCTAGCCAGATCAGTGATGGGGCCGTGGCGCTGTTAGTAATGAGTGAAACCAAAGCCTCCGCGCTCGGCCTGGAGCCGCTGGGCCGCATTGAGCGCTATGCTTACGTCGGCTGCGATCCCCGCCGCATGGGCCTGGGGCCAGTGGCCGCCATTGCCAAGGCCGGGCGGCTTATTGGCGATGCGGACGTGGTGGAAATCAACGAAGCCTTTGCCGCTCAGACCTTGGCCGTTTCCCGTGCGCTAGGCGGATTGCCTGATGATGTGCTGAATCCACACGGCGGAGCCATCGCCATCGGCCATCCCGTGGGTGCTAGTGGCGCACGGCTTATCCTGACTTGCTTGCAAGAATTACACCACCGCCAAGCGCGCATCGGCTTGGCCACCCTCTGTGTGGGGGGCGGTCAAGGCGGAGCGGTTTGGCTAGAAAGAAACTGAATTATGACTGCGACCCTAACCCCCATTCCCATCCACATTAACCGCACTGAACCCGCCATGGAGGCGGTCCGTCGCGTCATCGACAGCCACGGCCTCTGCCATCTCATCTTCGATACGCCCGGCTCTGCGGCTAATCTTTTCACTCGATCCTCCATGGCGGAGCTAGAGCGCCATCTCACGTGGATCGCCTCCCGCCCTTATGTGCACGGCGTGCTACTGCGCAGTGCCAAGCCCAAGATCTTCATCGCAGGCGCGGACCTGCACACGATGATAACCTGTCCGCCAGATGAAATGTCGCATCTGATAACCACCGGCCAACGCGTCTTTGCAGCGCTGGCGGCTCTGCCGATTCCCAAGGTGGCAGCCATTCACGGCGCGTGTCTCGGCGGCGGTTGCGAGCTGGCGCTGGCCTGTGATTACCGCATCGCCAGTGATGATCCTGCGACGAAAATTGGACTTCCAGAAACGCAGTTAGGCTTGGTTCCTGCTTGGGGCGGCTGCACGCGCCTGCCGCGCCTCATCGGAGTGCGTGCAGCCTGCCAAGCCATTTTGAAGGGCACGGCCTACAGCGCGTTCATGGCGAAGAAGATCGGGCTAGTCGATGCCATCGTGCCTGCGCATTGTTTGCTGGAGCAGGCGGAAGCGTGGTTGATGAAACCGATGTTTCCCCATCGGCACATCCACTTAGATCGTTTCGTTACGCCCGTGATTCGCGCGCTGATGAAACGCCATTTACCACGGAACTATCCTGCGCCTGCGCTGGCCTTGGAGCTTGTCACACGGGCTCCGTGGCGCTCTTTCCAAGCCTCGTTGGATGCGGAAGCGGCTGTATTTACGAGCCTGATCTGCCAAGCAACGAGTCGCAATCTGATCCAACTATTCTTCGCCAAAGAGAGCACTAAGAAAGCCACCGTGGCTGGGAAAGTGCGCCCCATCAAGCGCGTGGCCATCATGGGCGCGGGGGTGATGGGCTGTGGCATTGCCTACTGGCTGGCGGCACGCGGGCGTTCGGTGTTGCTGATGGATGTGAGCGCGGCGGCCTTAGCTGTGGCGGATCAACGGCTACGCACGTCGTGCCGGGAAGCGGTGGCACGACACATTTTGTCGAAAACGGAAGCAGCGGCAGTGCTGGATCGCATCGTGCTCTCGCTCAATGATGTGCCGTTAGGAAGTGTGGACTTGCTGCTGGAAGCGGCTATCGAAGATCCCGCTATCAAGACGAAATTGTTCGCCGGTGTGCAGCCTCGTTTGAATCCCGCTGCCTTGCTGGCGACGAATACTTCCGCACTCCCACTGACGGGCTTGGTGGAAGGCGGGAAGCTGATCGGGCTCCATTTTTTCAATCCTGTCCATGCCATGCCGCTGGTGGAAATTGTGCGCCAATCCACGGCTAGTGATGACGACATCGCTACGGCGGTGGCGTTTGTGCAAAGCATCGGAAAGCTGCCGCTGGTGGTCAAAGATAGTCCCGGTTTTCTGGTTAATCGGGTGCTGATGCCCTGCCTGCTAGAAGCAGCCCAAATGGTGCAGGAGGGCGTCAGCATTGCAAGCGTGGACGAGGCGATGCTGCGGTTCGGGATGCCGATGGGGCCCCTGAGGTTGCTGGATGAAGTGGGCTTAGACGTAGCGCTGCATGTGGTGCGCACGCTTTCCACAGCGTTTCCTTACCTAGGAGGTGTGCCGGATTGGCTGGAAATGCGCGTGGCTTCTGGCGCGTTAGGGCGCAAGGCCGGACGCGGTTACTATCAAGATGGCAAACCCACGGATCATTTACCCATCAGGGAAAGCGATGTGGCCGCTGCGCTGCGTCGCTTGCCATTGCTGCTCACCAATGAAGCTGCGCGTTGTCTTGATGAAGGCATCACTAACACGGCGGCAGAGGTGGATCTAGGCATGGTGCTAGGCACGGGCTATGCGCCCTTCCGTGGTGGGCCGCTGCGCCATGCGGACACCATCGGTCTAGCCCAAATGGTCACTGAACTTCGAGCCTTGGAATCCACCCACGGTCCACTCTACGCCCCCGCCCAAGGCCTCGTGGCGCGCGCTTTCAACCACTCCAACTATCATTTATTATGAAAATCCAATCTAACTCCTCCGTCATTGATACCTCCAAAATGTCCACTGGCCAACGGGCGGCCTTAGAGACCGCCGAAGCTGCGCGCGAGGCCCTGCATGGCCGCAGCCTAGCTGCTTCCCTGTTCTTGGGACGGCCAGATTTCTCTAAAATCTTTCCCTTCCCTAGCCAGACTTTGGAAGATCGGGATCAAGGCGATGCCTTCCTCACGCGCTTGGATCATGTGCTGTCCACCGTAGACCCTAACACGATTGATCGTGAGGGCGAAGTGCCCGAAACGGTGCTCACCGCGTTGGCGAACATCGGTGCGTTCGGCATCAAAATTCCTCAACGCTACGGCGGCCTGGGCCTTTCCCAAACGAACTACAGCCGTGCCGCCATGCGCCTCGGCGGCTTCTGTGGGAATCTCACGGCACTGCTGTCCGCGCATCAATCCATCGGCGTGCCGCAGCCGTTATTGATGTTCGGCACGGCCAGTCAGAAGCAGCATTATCTGCCGCGTTGTGCGGCGGGCACCATCACGGCTTTCGCGCTCACGGAGTCTGATGTGGGCAGCGATCCCGCGCGCATCACCACCACCGCCACGCCCACGGCGGACGGCCAAGGATTCCTCATCAATGGAGAAAAACTCTGGTGTACGAACGGCACCAAGGCGGGCCTGCTCGTGGTGATGGCGCGCACGCCTGCGCCTGCGGGCGAGACGAATCTAGCGCGCGCTCCTATCACGGCATTCATCGTGGATGCCAAGGCGCCTGGAGTAGAGATCGTGCGTCGTTGCCGCTTCATGGGCCTGCGCGCGCTCTACAATGCGGTGATCCAATTCCACGGCGTGCGCGTGGAGCGGGCGGACATCGTGCTAGGCGAGGGCAAGGGCCTGCGGGTGGCGCTGAGCACGCTGAACATTGGCCGCATCACGCTGCCAGCGGCCTGTGCCGGGGCCGCGCGACGTTGTTTAAACATTGCGTTGAAGTGGTCTGCGCGACGCGAGCAATGGGGCGCGCCCATTGCGCAGCATGCCGCCATCGCTGGGAAACTGTCCCGCATGGCCGCGCATACGTTTGCCATCGAGAGCCTCGTCTATTACGTCTCTGCGCTGGCCGAGCACCATGCCGACGTGCGTCTGGAAGCCGCCTTGGCTAAGCTCTGGGGCACTGAGCGCGCGTGGGAAATCATCAACGACACCATGCAAATCCGCGGTGGCCGTGGCTATGAAACCGCCGCCAGCCTAGCCGCTAGAGGTGAAGCGCCCGAGCCCGTGGAGCGTTTCCTGCGTGATGCCAGGATCAACACCATCTTTGAAGGCAGCAGTGAAATCATGCGGCTCTTCATCGCTCGCGAAGCTCTGGATCCACACCTCCAAGTGGGTGCTCCGTTGCTCGATAGCCGCTTGCCGCTGCGGGCTAGGTTAGCCGCCTTACCTGCCGCAGTGAAATTTTATCTGCCCCATTTGGCCAGCATCCTCACACCGTTTCAGTGGATTCCACCATCGGGTCCATTTCAAAAGGAAACGCGCACGGTGGCTAAACTCAGCCGCCAGCTCGCGCGGGCGATGCTCAAAGCGCTGGCGAAATTCGGGCCGAAGTTGGACAAGGAACAACTCGTGCTCGGCCGCCTCGTTGATGCGGGCGCAGAACTCCTAGCCGCCACTGCCAGCATTGCGCGAGCGGTGCATCTGCTAGCCGCCCAAGAAACCGACGGCGGAGCGACCATCCAAACCGTGCGTCATCTCTGTGAACTCGCCTTTGCCCAAACGCGTCATTTACTCACCAACACCACCCTCGCCAGCGACCGCCACGGCTATGAATTAGCCCAAAAGCTGGCCCGTGTGGATAGCATGTGAGGTGGTCCGCACAGTCCTCTGTGCGGTCCACCTTTGCTTTGGGAGACCTTTAGAAATGGTATCCTAGCACGAGTTTTAAACTCACGGAAGCCACGATCTGATTCCCCCGCACGTGCTCGTAGAACGGCAGTTCTGCATCTAGATAAATGCTGAGGGGCGCGCGCTTTAGCTCGATGCCTGCGGAGAGCATCAGCCGCTCATAGCCGCTAGCGACAGGGTTGGCGGAGTTGGCTCCGGTATCGCGCGTGCGCACGGAGGCGAGGAGTTGCGCCACGGGGCTGAGGCTCACGCCGCCGAGTTTCCAGCCGGTGTAGGTGAGGCCTGCGGTGGCATTGAGTTCCGTGCCAGGGCGGTAGTGGTCTTGGGTAAAGAGCGGCACGTCCAGTTCTGCTTGGGTGAACCATTGAAAGTGGCTCGGCTCTGCAAAGGCTTGCCGATGAAACGCCCCGATCAACAAATCCGTGCTGCCCGTGCCGATTTGGCTGTCCCGGTCCACGGCGGTGGCCGCGTGGCGGAATTCACCAGTCGGAAGTTTGATGCCGAAGGTTAGGCCCGTGGACAGATCTTCTGAAAAGCCCGTGTAAATGCCTTTCAAGCGGATGTCGCCTAACGCCGTCCAACTGCGCGTGCTGGCCGCTTCCCCGTCCTCCTGGGTCGTAAACGAACGTTCTGCCCAGGGCACGTTGAGTTGCAGTCCCCAACTGCGGCTAAACAAATATTGCGCGCCTAACGTGAAGAAATGGGTGCGCAATTTCCGATCCTCATTCTCATCTGCGGGAGCACGCGAGGAGCCGCTCCAGTTGTGATTTTGATTTAGGAAATTGTAGTTTAAATAGACGATTCCACCGGGCTCAGACGGCAGCAAGGTGCTAGTGCCAACTTCAAATTGGCAACAACAACAAGCGCACGCAGGAGCGAGAGTGGGGGTGAGGAGGGTGGCCGCGAGAGTGATGGCGCGGAGTGTAGGAGTAGTTTTCATCAGGATATTTATATTTATGGAGAGTTTACCGACGACGACGCGTGAAACGCAGGCCCAGTGCGCCTAGCAGCAGTAGGCTGCCCGGCTCCGGCACCGCAGTGGCGAAATTCACGCTATAGCCCTGCCGGGGCGGGTTGACAGAAGTTGGGGCATCGCTTCCAAAGACAATTGTGTAGTTGCCAGCGGCTAAATTCCAGGTGCCCGCAATACTGGTCTGCGTGCTGTTTCTCAGGTGGGTTAGATACGTTAAATCTTCCGCCCAACTCACATTGCTATTATTTTCAAAGAAATGATTTTGGTCGGTATCGGTGTCCATCCCCTGCTATATAGTTAGGCTAGGGAACATGGAATCCGTATCCGCCATGCCAAGGATATTACCGGAGCCGGCAAAGGGCACAGTGGCATCTCGGGCGACGGTGAGACTGAGGGTGGTGGCTTGCGTGAGCGCTAGCCAATTAGACGTATGGGTCCAGCCCACCGCAGGATCCACCCCAGGGGTGAAGATGCCTTCGTCCTCCCAGCTCCAAGCCCCCATATGGATGTGGAAGGAGGTACTATCATTGCCTGACAGGGTGGTGGAAAATGCGTAAGGAACGCCCTCCGCGGATGGCGTAAATGCCAGCACGGTGCCTGACGATACGGGAGCACCTCGTGAGTGCCCAGATCAACCTCTGCAACATCATGGTCTAACACGGTTTAAAAGACCCGCGCATCGCTCGCATCCACGATCAACCCCGTCTTGGGTGGGGCCGGGAGCGCAGGATTTGTGGGGTTAGACTGGGCCCGCGCGGGGGAAGCCGGGAGCACGGTGGTGTAATTGCCAGACATCTGAAAGGTGGCATAGAGCCGGGTGCCAGCGGCATTCACGGCCAAGGCGCGGGGGAAATCTCCTGCTAGAGGAATGAACGGTAGTTCCGCGTGGCTGGTGGTATCAATGACGCGGATAAGGTGATTCCGCGCACAACTAACATAGCCTTTCCCTTGAGCAAAGACCACGTCCGCAGGCTCATCTGGGGCGGCTAGGGTCGTTGTCACTAGCGCTGACTGAGGCTGACGATGGAAATGCTATCGCTGACTTCATTGACGACCCACACCTCATCATTCGTCCTTGCGGCCACGGAGACTGGTTCCAGGCCCACAGGAATCTCTGCCAGCAACACGGGCGCTGGATTGGCGGCATTAGAAACGTCATAGACACACAGCCGCGCCTCTGGGGTAGTGAGCGCAAGGAGGCGGGTGCCGTCAGGAGTGAGGTGAGTGGATGCGTTTGGCGACCTTCAAAATGTTGATAGATCGGCTGCGCTACTGCGCCATGAAGTGATGCAAATAGATAAATAAAAATGAAACGATGCATACTGATAGAAGCCAAGCGCGGGTCGGCCTGGAGTGGATCAAGGTGAGGCGGACTGATGCCGCAGCTAGGTGAGGAGGGCGGACTTCCGTCCGCAGCTACGCTTAGAGTAATTCCAACCGCTAGGCGGACTTAGCCAAGTTGACTTTTCAGAAGGTGTGAGCCTTCCTTTTGAGCCGCCGGGTAGGCAGCTCTACGCTCTAAGGGTTAGGCCAGCCGGGGAGGCTGCACAGGCGGTGCATGGCGCAGCCGACCGGAGGTGAGCCACGCGGTGCGGGGCTCGGCTAGGGTGGTGACATTCCTCTGCACGGGGGGCAGGGAAATGGTGTCTAGCAAAGATAGATCATGGCTGATTTTAAACTGCCGACTTGTTCCGGGAGCTGGCTGAGGCAGGCTCTTGGTTTGTGCTCGTTCGGTCTCTTGGGCGAGGCGACAGAGGGAACAGGGATGCTGACCATCGAAGGTTTTTTGCAATCCTGCCTTAACGCCTTCTTCGCGGAATATTCTACCGCCATCGTCACCCAAGCCAGACCCTGCAACAACCCCGCTGGCCCGCCACAGAGATGCAGGCAGCCGAGCAGGGCCATGAGGAGTTGGAAGGAGCGTTTCAAGCCGTGGGGTGGGGGAGTGAGACGCGCGGTTTGACTGTGCGGAGCCTTTTGCAAGATAAATTTTCCCATGAGAAATCGGGCTGCCTTGCGCATCGGTGGCGGGCGTGGGCAGCCGACTATTTAGAATAGTTCTTGATTTCCCCTGGCTGATCGACACGGTGATTTTCACCCGGTCCATTGCCGAAAGATACCCCACTGATAACTTCTATGAATGCCCTCCTCGATACTCCCGAACTTGATCAAGACACCCGTGATGCGGTGGATATTGATCGGTCCATTGGTGATTTTTCGTATCCCGAGGCGCATAAGTTCGATGCGGGGGTGGGCTTATCTGAGAAAACGGTCCAGTATATTTGTGATGTGAAAAATGACCCGCAGTGGGTGCGTGATTTCCGGCTCAAAGCGCTGAAGACTTTTGAAGATAAGCCGATGCCCACGAACTGGGCGACGAAGGATCTGGAAAACATTGATTTTCAAAAAATTCGTTATTATCTAGCCAATGGCCAGGGCCCCAAACGCTCTTGGGATGAGGTGCCGGATGATGTGAAGCGCACCTTTGAGCGTCTGGGCATTCCTGAGCAGGAGCGTAAATTTCTGGCCGGTGTGGAGGCGCAATTCGATAGTGAGGCGGCATACTCTAACGTGCAAAAGGCGGTGACGGATCAGGGCGTGATCTTTGTGAATAGCACGGAGGGGCTAAAGGAACATGAGGAAATTTTCCGCCCGTGGTTCGGCAAGGTCATCCCTACGGGCGACAATAAATTTAGCGCTCTGAACAGTGCGGTCTTTAGTGGCGGCAGCTTCATTTACATCCCCAAGGGCGTGAAGGTGAAGCATCCGCTCCAGGCGTATTTCCGCATCAACTCGGAAAACTTCGGCCAATTTGAGCGCACGCTGATCATTGCTGATGAAGGCGCGGAAGTGCTCTACATGGAGGGTTGCACCGCCCCCAAGTTTACGACCAGCACGCTGCATAGCGCGGTGGTGGAACTGGTGGCCATGAAAGGGGCCAAGATTCAATATGTGACTGTGCAAAATTGGAGTCCGAACGTGTTCAACCTCGTGACCAAGCGCGGCCTAGCACATGAGGAAGCGGAGATTCGCTGGATTGATTGCAACATCGGCAGTCGGCTAACGATGAAATATCCCGGTGTGGTGATGAAGGGCCGCAAGGCGCGCGGGGAGGTGATCAGTATCGCCCTAGCCAATAATGGCCAGCACCAAGATACAGGCGCGAAGATGATCCACGCGGCGGATGAGACGACGAGCAACATTGTTTCTAAGAGCATCAGCATTGGCCAAGGGCGCGCGACGTATCGTGGCCAAGTGCATATTCCGAAGCACCTCAAAGGCTGCAAAAATAACACCGAGTGCGATGCCCTGCTCATCAACTCCAGCAGCCGCACGGACACCTATCCCGCCATCACGGTGCGTGGGAATCAACACGCTACGCAGCACGAAGCCAGCGTGAGCACGGTGAGCGCTGAGCAAATTTTCTACATGCAACAACGTGGCCTTAGCGAAGGCGAGGCGATGAGTTTGAGCGTGAATGGATTCGTGAACGACCTCGTGCGGGAATTCCCCATGGAATACAGCGTGGAGCTCAAGCGGCTGATCGATCTGGAGATGGAAGGCAGCGTGGGCTAGGGCTTTGGCTCTGTTTACGAGTCCTGGACCACGTGGGTGCCCGCAATGAGATCGTGCAGGCAACGGCGGTCCGCGCTGAAGATGAAGAGGATGTCCACGAGTCCGTAGATTGCGCCCAGCAGCGGCACGAAACCGATCAGTCCATTGACGATCACACGTAGCAGCACGGCTTTCACAAAGCCCGCAGGTTGGCTGTCAGGAAAGGTGGCGATGTGGATTTTCATCATGCGTTTACCGATCGTCTGGCCGCGCGTGCTGAGCCAGACGAGGTTCCAGATGAGCAGCCCGATGAACGCGAGGCCACCGATTCCTAAGCCCAGGCTAATGGGCATCGGCAGGTCTCCCTGCACCCCCGTTGAACCAACCGCCAGAAAACCAATGCCCACGGGTATTCCAAAGGCTAGCATGGCCACCATCCCATCTAACAACGCAGCCCCGAACCGTTGCCCATGCGTAGCCAGTCGCCCGGTCTGGAGCAGCGGCAGATACATGTCGCCTAGCACTTGCGGAGCGGCATAGGGATTATCCAGATCCGGCGGCTGGAGCGCTTGGCTAGGAGTATCGGCGGCAGCAGTGAAATGGAAGCGCAGCGGCTCCCAAGCGCCCATGCCCGCAGTCCAGCAGAGGTCGGAGAGGAGGAAGGTTCCAGCGGCCAGCCCCCGGCGGATTTCGTTATCCGTGTGGCAGCCTAATTGTTGGCCATCGCGAGCGAGGTGATAGGTAGTCATAGTGGGGTGATCGGTGGGGGGCGATGAAATTGCAACTATGAGGTGGGCCCTGGAATTCGGGCCAGTAGTGAAGTTATGTTTATCGTGGTTACGGGATGGGATAGGCAACCCACACCCAAGTAAAGTAAATGAAAGCAAAACGCCAAAGACCTGACCCGCAGTTCAAAGCCCGAGCGGCCTTAGAGGCCCTCAACGGGATTCAGACCGTGCACCAAATCGCAAGGAGTTCGACGTGCATCCGGTGCAGGTGAGCGATCCAAAGAAGCGGCTCAGCACGCAGGCAGGAAGCGCATCATATCATGGATGAGCTGTATCTGCGTCGACCCTGATTGGGCTCACGCAGGCTTGTGACGGTGCTCACGCGCGATCACGGACTCGTGGTCAACCGCAAGCGCCTCCAGCGATTGCGACGCGAGATGGGAGTGAGGCGATCTACGGCAAGCCACGCACCAGCATCGTGGACAAGACGCATCGCATCCATTCCTACCTGCTGCGCGACCTAGCCATCAACAAGGCCGATCAGGTATGTGCGCTGACATCACCGATCTCCCACAGGCACGCAGAGGCCTACCTTTGTGCTGTGATGGACTGGCACACACGCTGTGTCGTTAAGATGGAGCGTGAGCAACACGAGGGACATGACGTTGTGCTTGAGCGTGTTAAACAAAGCCAAAGCCAGCTGCGTGCCCGAAATCTTCAATACGAATCAAGGTCTCCAGTTCACCAGCGCGGAATGGACCAGCACGCTCGCGAGCTGGGGCGTGCGCATCAGCATGGACGGCTGGGGCCGCTGGATGGACCGTGTTCATCAAGCGGCTGTGGCGCAGCCTCAAATATGAGGACCTCTACCTGCACAAGTATCCGCGACGTAGCGGTGCTGAAAGCCGTGGGCAAGGGCGACGCCTGAAATGCCGCCACGGCTGCGCTGGGGATTTGCCATACGCTCTGGGTCTGGGGCGGAAGGCTTGTTTGTTGAGGTGGCTTTTTTTCACAGCTTGTTCAGGTTGGGTAGTGAATCCAGCGTGGAGCGCTTGGCGTCGTTTTCAATTTGGGTGTAGTGGTCGCTCATTTCCTTAGAATCATGGCCGATGATGTCTTGCACGATGCTGGCGGAAATGCCCGCGTTCTTCACTGGTGGCCGTGTGGCGGAGGGAGTGGAAACTGAGCGCGTTAGGGGTGCGCTTGGCGCTCCGCCCTTGTTTGCC
>JAYVOP010000283.1:0-16464 GCA_043757865.1 Verrucomicrobiales bacterium
AGACCGGAGGTCGATGGGGACACCCTGTCACCCGGCGGCGAGGGGATTTGATCCCACTCAACACCGCCAAACTTCATTCAAAAGCGGCGTTCGGGCTTAAAGTCCGCGCCCCTGGAGTTAGCGTCCGGGGCGTAGCTCCTGGGCTCAGGCAAATTTTGTCTGTCAATTTGTGGTTCGTATCGGCAGCAGAGTTTTGCCGATCAAAATAATAGGCGATGATCGGCAAAGTATGCCAAGCTATCAAACCAACGTGGACTCCTTGATCGCAAGCATCAAATACCCGATCACTCCCTGCTTTGCCTGCACGAGGCATCTCACTGGCCTCCAAGATCAAGCAGTCCAATAAGACGTTAGCATCCAGCAATACGCGCATGCTCACTTCAGATGTTTATCATTGATGTGTGAGAGCCAAGCATCCGTCCCATCCACCTGCTTAACCGCTCGCCCACCCCACTTTTGCAGAAAACCGGTAGGCCTGCGTTTGGCTTCCGACTTGATGCGCGGGGATGCCTCCATCTCAAATGAGATGACATCCAGTTCCACGTGGAAACGCAGCACGTGGTCTCCCGGAGGGAGTCCTAGCGTGCTGAGCGTGGCGTTCTTGGATAGAGTGGTCATTTTGTATGTTGGAGGTAACTTACTGGAAGTAACTCCAGTGGCAAGCGGCAACCAACTTGCATCACGGAAAGACAGACAGCTTGCCCCGGGCGGGGTATCCTGCAAAACTTATGGCCTCCGCTCGTATTACTGTTTCCCCTGAACCTACCATTTACCACGTCAACACCCAAGTGACGCGGGGGGTGTTTGGGAGGTGGAGAAGGAGCGGGAGCGGCGTGGCGCGGGGCGGCCACGCTGCGGGTAGGAGCTGGGGTGGGCGGAGTTAGGATAGACGGAATTCGCCAAGGAGCGCGGACTTGCAGTCCGCCGCATCACGCCACGTGGCGAAGGGCGGTGCGAAATGCGGCGGATTTAAAGTCCGCGCTCCCTGGAGTTAGCGTCCGGGGCGTAGCTCCTGGGCTTGATCCTCGCGATCATTGCGATTCCGGGCTTTCACCTTCACATCTCGTTTCGCGCGGCGTTCTACGGTCATCTGGCGCTTCTTGGAAAGGCGCTTTAGGGCGGCTATTTCCTCCTCCAGTTTGAGGTATCCTTGGTAGCGTTCCTTGGGCAATCCCCCAGCCTCCATGGCAGCACGGACGGCACAACCACGGTCCGTGCCATGCTGGCAATCGGTGAACTCACATGTGGCGGCCAGCGTCTCGATGTCCGCAAAATTTTCCCGCAGCGTGGTCTCGTCCGTCCACATCTGGACCTCCTTGATGCCGGGGTTATCAATGACGATGCCGCCCTTCCGTAGCACCATGAGTTCCCGCGCAGAGGTGGTGTGGCGGCCTTTGCCTGTGACTTCATTGACCTCTCCCGTGAACTGATATTCCTCCCCGCCCAGCAACTGATTAATCAAGGCGGACTTCCCCACCCCACTGGATCCGATCAAGGCCACCGAGACCCCGGGCTGGAAATACGCCCAGAACTGCTTAAAGCCCTTCTTCGTAGCCGCGCTTGTCAGATGCACCTCCGCCGCTGGATTCATGGCCTGGATCGCCTCCACGGTGGCCTTGTTATCCAGGTTAGAGAACAGATCCGCTTTATTTACTAACACCACTGTGCGCGCCCCACTGCGGGCAATGATAGTGAAGTAACGCTCCAGCCGCCGCGGATTATAGTCCGGCCCAGCTTCCGTCACCACCACCACGATGTCCACGTTAGCTGCGAGCACTTGCTCCTCGGCGGAGTGGCCGGGAGCCTTGCGGGAGAAGCACGTTTGGCGTGGTAGCCGCGCGCGGATCACCGTGTCCGCCCCCGCTGCGCCCACGTCCAGCGCCACCCAATCTCCCACCGCTGGCAGCGCGGCATCCGTGGGCGCATCATGGTAGAGCTTGCCACTTAAGATCACCTCCCGCTCCACGAAGGCGCCCGCCTCTACCCCCAGCGCGCCATACGTGATCCGGTTATCCCGGATCAAGCGCGCAGGCCGCCAGCCCTGCCGCGCGTAAGGCGCAAAGGCCGCCGCAAAGCCGACATTCCACCCCAGATCCTCCAGCGTCTTCATTCCTTGACGGACTGGATAAATTGTAAAATTTCCCGCGCCCCCGCGTTCTCCTTGGCGGAGGACGTCAGCGCCCGCGGCCACGTCACGCCGCGCGCCTTCACTGCGGCTTGGAAGGCCGCCATGTTCCGCTTTAGCTCGTTGGGCTTCACCTTATCCGTCTTAGTGAAGATATAGGCAAACGGCCTGCCCACACCTGCCAGCCATTCGGAAAATGAGAGGTCGATCTCTTGCGGCGTCAGGCGCGAGTCGATGAGAATGAACACATAGGCTAACCGGAAACGGAACGAGAGATAGTTCGCCACTGCATCATTGAAGCGCGTCCTTTCCTGCGCCCCCGTGCGGGCAAAGCCATAGCCCGGCAGATCCACCAGCCGCCAGGTGCCATTCATGCGGAAGAAATTGATCAACTTCGTATGCCCCGGCGTCGCGGACACTTTGGCGAGGTGCGTCTGGTTCGTCAGTAAATTTAACAACGAGGACTTCCCCACATTCGAGCGCCCGATCAGGGCAAACTCCGCCATCTCCGCCTCGGGGCAGGATTCCAGGTCAGGAGCACTCGTTTCAAAGACAGCAGAGGTAATTTTCATGATGATCGGGGCCCGGGCGTCGCGGGCCCGGCCCGCATCCATAGCTAGCGCCCTGCCACGCGCAAGGCGGCATTGCTATTCCTCTACCATCTTGCATTCCTGGATCCCCTCCTCACCTTCCTTGGTGCTTAGCTGATTCGGAATGATGTGCCCCACCAGCAAGCCCGGCACCACCTTACATTCCACATAGCTCGGCTGCCCAGCGGTGACATTTAACGTGTTCTGATGCTTCCATTCCGTGCTGATGGAAATCTCATGGGCACCCGGAGCTTGGTCCGTGTAGAAGAACCCATGCCCCACAGACTGGCCGACTGCTTTCTCATCGATCTTCACCTGCGGTTTAACCGCAAAACCCAGCCCGCTTGGCCGATAAATAAACACTCGCCCCTGATTCTTGGCCACCGGAGGCAGCTTCGACTTCATTTCCGCATACGTCGGACCTCCCGCACAACTCACGAGATTAGAACTAACCAACGCCATCACTAAAGCGAGACCACAACGAAGGAACAGAGAGTTATTCATAGGCCGCCCATTTAGCATCCACGGATCGCAACGCAAGGCAGGAAAATCAATCCTCTGCGGAGTTCCCACCTCTGTGGTATCCCTCCCCGCAGCACCTCACCACTTCACTTTTCTAAATCTTTTTCTTGCCCTCCAGATTCGAGTTGTGTATGCCGTGCCTGCTAGTTACATCACTCCCAATTTTCCTAATCCAAGCCTAAGTAAAAATCCTATGTGGAAGCCCTTATTCATCGTCTCCGGTATCCTGTTACTCGCCTCCGCAGGCTTGAACATCCAAGTCCGCAAGCAAATCGAAACGCAATCCCTGTTGAACGATGCGGCCAAGAAGAATGCCGCTGACTCCAAGGCTTACTACGGCACCGCCCAAACCGCCCTGGAGGATGGAAAGAAAGCCGCCACGGAGAAAAAACGCGCTGCCGATCAAGAAGCCCGGGACCTAACCGAAGCCAAGACCAAGCGGGAGGCCGCAGAGAAGCAAATGGTTGATGAGGGGGCCAAGCTGGCCGAGGTGAAGAAGAGCAAGACTGACATGGATGCCAAAATGATCGCGCTGGGCGGGATCGACGCCATCGTCGAAGAATTAAATGCCAAGACCTCCAAGAAAACGGAGTTAGAAGCCGCCATCGCCCAACGCGAGGCCGCCCACACTCTGGCGATGTCCAAACAGCAGGCGAGTGAATCCCAGATCGCATCCTTGAAGAAGAAGGACATCATGCAAAAGACGGGCCTGCTGCCAGACTCCTTTTCCGCCTCGATCACGAGCATTGATCCCACCTGGGGCTTCATCCAAATCAACAAGGGCAACAGCTCTAACGTCACCAAGAATGCCAAGCTCGACGTGAAGCGGGGCGGAGCAAAGATCGCCACCTTAGTCGTCACCAATGTCCAGCCTGGAGCCGCCATCTGTGATGTGGTGCCCGGCACCCTAGCCGCTGGCGCCGCCCTCCAACCAGGGGACAGCCTCGTGGTCAACGAAAGTTCCTCCGAAAAGAAAGCCCTAGCCGAAATCTCCGCTGCCAGTGGCAGTGAGGCCCCCGCCCCTGGCGCTGCCCCAGCCGCCCGCACCCCCGCCGTGACTCCGTCCGCCGCTCCCGATCCCTTCGCCACCCCCGCAGCTCCTGCGGCTGAGCCTGCTCCCGCTCC
The DNA here is from genome assembly GCA_043757865.1 of Verrucomicrobiales bacterium. GTDB lineage: Bacteria > Verrucomicrobiota > Verrucomicrobiia > Verrucomicrobiales > V1-33 > JAGNEJ01. The sequence continues at coordinate 4,363 of JAYVOP010000283.1, forward strand.
TGCGGCTGACCCAACTCCGGCCGCGCCTATGGCCGAAACCCCAGCGAACTAAGCCCGCAGACCGTCACTTACCTCTCACTAGCAAACTTTATACATGAAACCACTCGCTCTTATTTCCATCTTCGGCATCCTCGGTTCCCTCGTTCTCGGGGTGATGAACCGCTCTAAGCTGATCGACACCATGAAACAGAAAGACGAATACAATCGTCAGATCATGAGTAATTTCGACAAGACCGATGGCGTAAACAAATCCACCGCTGAGGAGAACGCCAAGTATGCGGAAGAAAAGACCAAATACGAGCGCGATAAATACGCCAAGGAAACCGAAGACAAGACGGCCACCACCAAGGCCGCTGAAGCCAAGGCCTTGATAGCTGAAAGCGAAACCGTGCAGCGCGAAATTGATACCATTAATGCCGAGATCGCCAAGAAATTAGCCAATTTCCCAGGCGGCCCCGACCAACTCCAAACCAAGCTGGAAGCCCTCAAAGCCGACATTGATACGCTCTCTGCTAAGCTAGCCGTCGTGGACAAAGAAGTGGAAGTGGCCACCACCGCCGTGGCGGAGCAAGGCAAGACCATCTCCCGCTTAAACGAACAACAAACCCAGCGCACCAAGGCCATTTCCCTCAGCCAACGGGAAGGCATTATCATCGCGGTGAATCCAGATTGGGCATTCTGCATCATCAACATGGGCAAGACGGATGGCGTCAGCACGGACTCCCGCTTGCTCGTCAAACGTGGCGCGCAGCTCATCGGAAAGCTCAACATCACTCAGATTGAAAATAATCAGACCGTGGCCGAGATCGACACCAAGTCCTTGAAAAAAGGCGTGTCCGTGCAGCCCGGAGATCAAGTGATCTTTGATAACGCTAACTAAGCACCCATGAAACGCCTCCCTTGGTTACTTGCGCTCAGCGTCTTGGGCTTCCTCACCAGTTGTGCCGCCACGGGTGAGACCAAAATGAAGCCGAAGCCCTACAATCCCGGAGACGAACTCAGTGACCGCGCTCAGGGCCAAGGCTATCGTGCCAGCCACTACTCCACGCCCTTCGGGTTGCCGTTGTCTAACTAAAGGGCGACGTAACCCTAACTCCTCTCAGCAATGGGACATCTAGCACCGCCCGGTTCTACATGTCCCATTTGCCTTTCCCCCCAATCAACATCTCTCATGCGCAGTCCCACCGTTCTCGTTACTGGCGCTAGCCGTGGCCTTGGCCGAGGCGTCGCCCTCGCTCTCGCTGGCGACGGCTATAGCGTGGCCATCCACTACGCGGCCAATGCCGCCGCCGCTGCGCAAACCGCTGCAGACTGCCAAGCCGTGGCCAAATTCGACTCCCAGCGCTTCCCCTTAGTCGGGGGAAACATCGGCGTGGCTGCGGATCGGGCGGCCATTTTTGCCGCCACCCTCGCTGCGTTTGATAATCACCTGGATGCCTTGGTCAATAACGCGGGCATCACCTCACCGGGCCGTCCAGACTTGCTGGAGGCCACGGAAGCGGGCTTTGATGAAGTCTTGGCCGTGAACTTAAAAGGCCCGCATTTCCTCTCCCAGCTAGCCGCGCGGCATTGGGTCGCGCATCCGGGGCAGAGCCAGCTATCCGGCGGTTACAAGCTAGTCTTCATCACCAGCGTCTCCGCCGTCATGGCGTCCACGAATCGTGCGGACTACTGCATTTCCAAAGCCGGCGTGGCCATGAGCAGCCAAATCTTCGCCTCCCGGCTGGCCGATCAAGGCGTGCAAGTGCTCGAACTCCGCCCCGGCATCATGGCCACAGACATGACCAGCGGCGTAACCGCCAAGTATGACCCCATCATCCAAAGTGGCACCGTCCCCCAACGCCGCTGGGGCCAGCCGCAAGACGTCGGCCTAGCCGTCAGCTCCTTCCTAGCGGGCCACTTCCCCTTTTCCACCGGAGAAGTGATCTACCTAGACGGCGGCCTCCATCTCCCCCGGCTCTGAGCCTGATGCCCCCCAATGGACATAGTGTAGAGTGGGCCTCGGAACTCGGCGGCTACGATGAATCTCGCGCCACAGCGCTACTTTTTCTCCCCTGAGGCAATGGGCATGATGCCGAATTCCCGGGCCTCGCTGATGGGGATGATGTGGTATTCTGAATCTTCCTCATCGAACTCTGCGGCGTGCTCGTAGAGGGCCTCCGTGCTGCTGGAGATGGCGTTGGCAAAGGTGACTCCGCTGGCGGCGGATTCGGCCTTGGCCACTTTGGCGCGGACCTTCGCGGGCAGGTGTTTTAGCTCCTGTAAGGGCTTCAGATCATCTTGGCCCAGCATGGTGGTTTCTAGGCCTAACACGGTGCATTCGCCCTCTTCCGCGCTCATGTCCAGCGTGCCCTCGGGGTTGAGATCGAAGCAGAGGTAGCAATGCCCCGGCACCAGCACCAGGCCGCATTTCAGGCTGATCTTCGTCAAGATCGAGGCAAAGATGACGCTGCCGTCCACACAGTTCGCCTGGGATCCCTTGATGCTCTGGTCCAGGAAACGCACCGTTTGGGCCAGCGCGAATTTGCTCTTGGGCGTGTTCGTGATGTCGCTGTATTTCATGCCGTGACGTTGCAGGATCTGCCAGATGGCGAAGACCTCCGCCATGACCTTTTCGGGATCACCACTTTGATAGCCGTCAAAGGAATCCACCAGTTTGGCCTCCAGCGCTTCTTTTAGAATGCCGTCGATCCACGGGTGGTTCTCATTGACGTAGGCGGCAAACATCCAGTCCAGCGGATCCGTGGTGGCCTCATCCCCCTCTCCAAAGATCACCGCAAATGGGCACTCATTGATGCTGCGGAGCGTGACCACTTCCGTCTGCTCCGGCAGTTCCTTTCCATTGACGCTGATCTTCACACTGAGGTTCGCGGGCTTCTGCTGGGTGACGCCGTGCAGGGCTTCGTAGTCGAAGATGCCCTTGGGTAGCACCAGGACTTCCTCCTCGGCCTCGGGCACTTTGACCGTGACCTTGGAGGTCTTCAGCCAGCCCTCGCCCACCACTTCCACCTTGATCTCCGCGCCCTTAGGCACCTCCAGAATCCGCGCCCCGATCCAACCGTTTTTATCTCCCAGCATGGGGACTTCCTTCGGCTCGCCTTTCTTCTGCTTAGCCTTCGGTTCGTCCTCCTCCCCCGCGTGCCAATCCACGGTGGCCGTGGCAATGATGGCACTGGGAAAGATGTCCGTGCCCGTGTAGGACCACGCTTCAGCGGTGGTTTCTGCGCAGGCAGCGCTGGCACTAGCCACGATGAGGGCGCAGGAGCAAATGATGGGGAACTTCATCGGGATCGTTGGTTATTCGTCTCCATCTCCGTCTTCAGATTCTACATCATCCGCGATGCCGTCATCATCCACGTCATCATCCGCTTGGGCTTCTTCCATGTCTTCTTCCTCATTGCTCTCGTCATCGCTGGCGCTGCCGTCGTTGCCATCGTCCTCGTCGTCTTCATCGCTAACGCCATCGCCATCGTGGTCATCCGCAGACATTTCTACTTCTTCAAAGAGGCTTTGCTCCTCGTCTTCATCCACTTCGGTTTCCTCATTGATTAGGGTTTCCTCCTCCTCAGAGACTTCCGTGGCAGTGGACTCACTGTAGGTTTCGATGGTGTGTTCATAGCTGGCTAACTCCGCCGTGGTCACGGTGGTGAGGACGGCGGTGCGTTCATAATACACGCCATAGTCAGTCACGGGCAGGCTGTAGTAATCCCAGCCGGTGTAGTAATCCCCCGCCGTGGCAAACATGCCGAAGACGCCCACCACGTCCGCCTTACACGAATCCCATTTCACAAAGTAATCGGGATACCAATGTTCCATCACCAGGCCATAGCCGTAGAGCGTGTTTTTGAAGCGCTCCCATTGATAGAGGAAGGCGGCATACTGCTTGGCGTGCTTCATTTCCAGCGCCAGCAGTTCATCGATCAGCATCAGTTCATCCATTGCCATCCGCTGCGGGTAGGTATTGTGCTTCGCTTGCTTTTCCAGTTTGGCCAGCTTCGGTCGGAAAGATTGCAGCAGGGTGCTGGCCTTGGTGACTTCTGCCATTTCCGCAGGGGAAATTTTCCCACCCTTCTTATAGCGCGCCACGGCGGGGCCGTAGTGGTGGGAATATAAATTATACGCCTCCGAGAGGGCAATGACGCCCGTGCCCACTTGGGATTTCGGATACGCCTCACGCAGAATCCCCCAACTGGTGCTCAGCACCACCATGCCTGCGCCCGCATCCTCCAGCGCCTTGGCCATGCTGGTATCCTTGGCCTTCAGACTCTTCGTCATCGCGGCTAGGGAGGTATCGATCATCCGCAGCCCATCCCAGAACGGACGCGTTTCCTTGGCCTTCAGACTGATCGGCTCCTTGGCGTCTTGCGCCTGCTTGGCGATCAGGTCCACCGCCTTCTGCATATCTGCCACTAGCGAGGCCGGCGTGGGCGCAGCGCCCTTCTTATTTTTGCCTTTGGCCGCAGCGGCTTTCTTGGCCGCCAGGGCCTCCTTAGCATCCGCAGCGCGGTCCGGTTTGGCGTGGAGCGGGGTGGCCGTAAAGAGCGCTAGAGTCAGCAAGGGAGCGATGGCGTATTTCATAAGAATCGTGAAGGGGTAAATGGAGTAAATAATCGTTGGCGGGCGCACCCTATCCATAGGCATCAGAGATTTCACCCATTATTTCTTGCCCCTCATGACTTAAATCAGGGGCTTACGCAGCAAAATTTCCGCTGGAGCCCCCTTTCCAAGGTCGCTCGACAACGTTCCCACGTCGTCCGCAAGTCTCTCCCGAGCGCCATATTCCCGGTGTAACCCGCCTATGATCCGAAGATTTCCCCGGAAAACCTAGTTTCCCACGCCATGTTGGGGAAATTTTAATCTTCAGCCGGGCTGCCCCCTGCCGACCCCCTCCCCCCATTCCCCCCCAGAAAATTCTCGCCTTCTCCCCCCGCCTACTCCTAGGGAGGGTGGAGAGCTTACCCCCGGCCCCACAGCGGCAGCACCGCGCCCTCATAGCCGGGAAACAGCCGCGCCAGATCCACCGTGGGCTCCAATTGGGCGCAGACGGCTCCTAACGTGGCGCGGTAATCATGCACCACCGGCACATCCCGCGGATACTCTAACAGTGAGGCTTCCAGTCCTTGCCACTGAGCCCAGACCTTGCCGCCGGGCACCTTTCCGCCCAGCACCCAATGCACGCCGCCGCGTCCGTGGTCCGTGCCTAACGAGGCATTCTCCGTTACTTGGCGGCCAAACTCCGTCATCACCACCATCGTCACGCGATTGAAATCAGCGCCCAGTTGCTCTACAAAATTAGCCAAGCCCTTAGCCAGACGCGGCAGTTGATTCGTCAGCGCCACCGCTTGGCCGAAGTGGGAATCCCACCCCCCCAGATCAATCGTGGCCCCGCGCAATCCGAGGTTCGCCTGCACCAGCCGCGCGATCAATTCCAGCCCGTCCGTGAACTCATCGCGCGCTGCCGCACGTTGCGCAGTGCGGCGTTTCTTCTCATCATCCAGCATGGCGCTCAGCCCTTGGATACGTTGAATGGCCGCCAGCGTGTCTTGCCCGGCTTGGCCTAATGGTCCGCGCGCAGACTGATAAATTTTCCCTAGCTGCTGCTGCCAATCACTGGTGTTAGGCGGCAGCGCGAACTCCTCCAGCGACTGCATGGCCACCGCCGCACTGCCATGCAGGCTATCCGAAATGCGCGGGCCGATCGTCACGGCAGTCAGCGGACCAGCGTTCGCTGACTTCGTTAAATGGAGGAATTTCCCGAGCCATCCGCCACCGCTCCCGCCGCCGTAATGCAGGTAATCCTCCGCCTCGAAATGCGAGCGCGAGGCCTCCGGGGTGCCTGCTTGATGAATGATCGCGAGTTGTTTTTTTTCATAGAATGGCAGCAACGGAGCCAGCTCTTGATTGAGTCGGAAAAAGCCATCCAGCGGCAACGTGTTGGCCTCTTGCAGGGCCAATGTGGGCCGTGCTTTGTGGTAGGCTTCATCCGCCACGGGCGGCACCAGATGCAGGCCATCCGCCCCGCCTCGCAGGTAGATATTTACCAAGACCGGAGCGGCCTTACTAGCAGAAGCAATGAGCAGCGTGGGAGTGAGAGCCATGGTTAGTAGAGTTGGAAATCTGGCAGCGCGAGGGCCAGCGCCAGTTGATCTGTGGCGGGCGTGGCGGCTATGGCGGCGGCTTCATCGGCAGTCGGCTGGCGTCCCAGTAAATGGGCGAGTAACGGCGGCGTGCCACCCGCAGCGGCATGCAGCGTGGCGGCCTTCCAAGTGGGCGGAGCTAGCTCTCCCCGGCCCAGGCGCAGGGCAAAATCCCAGCGCGCTAGCAGCGTGCTCATCCAGTCTCCGGCCTGATCCGAATGCCCCTCCGGCGTGGGATAGCTGAACGGCATGTGCCCCATCCGCCGCAGCGCGCGCTGCATCTCCGCACCGCCCGTGCCAGGGCAGCCTAACGCCCGCATCATGCTCACTAAATAGTGCAATGGGCGCTTCATTTTCGTCCGCCGCGCAGTTAGAAATTCCGGCGTGCGCCACAGCGCTCCTAACGTGGTAGGAATGTTTCCCCGGCTGCTCGTAAAGGCCGCTGCGGTGGCGGTCACGGCGGCAGCAGGTGGATCGTCGGAGATGAAATGGCGGCAGAGTTTCGTGGCTAGGAACTGAGCGGTAGCAGGATGCTGGGTCACGATTTCCAGCACGTCGTCCAGATCCTGGGCCCCACCGCCCGCAGCGATCTGGTGCCCTAGCACGGTCTTCGGGCCATCATCATGTTGACCAGGGAGGAACTTCACAGTGCCCATGCCGGCGGTCATTCCCATGCTGAAAAGTTTATCGTCCCGCCCCTTTACCGTCCAGCCCGTGAGGCAACGCGCCACGGCCATCACATCGTCTTGGGTATAGCCGCCGTGGACTCCTAACGTGTGGAGTTCGAGCAACTCGCGGGCGTAGTTTTCGTTGGGTTTCTCGGTGGGTTTAGAGCGGCGGTTCTTGCGGCCATCGAGGTAGAACAACATGGCCGGGGAAAGCGCAGACGCCCGCAGCAGCTCCGCAAAGTTTCCCCACGCATGAGGCCGGATCACCGCCCGGTCATCGTAGGCCTTGATCCAGCGGCAGTCCGCCTTGGAAGAATCAATGTTGAAATGGTCTGACCAGAAGCCGACCATCAGTTCATACGCTTGGTTAGGGGAATGAATCGCCCGCAGCATGGCCGCCTGGGTGAGTTCGAATTCTAACTGCTTCGGGCGGTAATCGTAGAGTTCTCCGATGGGCTCTTGGAGGGCCTCCAGGTGCGCCACTTGAGTGTGCGATTCCTTGGCTAGGGTGTCGGCATTACGCGGGTCCGCTGAGCGTTGGATAAATTTCTCCGCCGCTGCTTCCGGCGTGGCCGCCAGCGCCCTAACCTGTTCGTATAACCCCGGCGTCACACCCCAAGTGAGGCGGCTGATGACATGGGAAATGAGGTCCACCTCCGCCGCTTGTGGGCTGGTGAAAGGCGTAATTTTGACCGCATCAATGACATTACCTAAAGGCCCCAGAAATGCCTGCCGCATCCGTCGATCACACCCCACGCTGAGGCTAGCCGTGGCTGCCACCAGGGTCTGGAGGAACTGCCGACGCGCTGGCAGGTGGCTAGTCATCGCTCGACGCGGACGAGCCGCTGGCGCGTTGTTCTTGGCGGATTTTGCGCAGCGTGCGCACGCCCGCGCCCAGGCCCAAGAGGATGATGAGGGCAAAGGGCACGATGTCTAAAATGGGCACCAGCAGCAGTCCGCCTAACACCACGCCGCCACGGAAGGTGCGTCGCCACGGCTGATCTTTATCCGTGGGATGCTGCATCCCGCTGCCAACGCGGCGCGCCAGTCCTGCGGAGCCACCTAACGCCACCATGACTAACGCCGCCAGCGCCACCCCGCCGAGCAAGGCCGGGGCCACGCCCAGCAGCCCACCGACGGGGCCCAGGCTGGTGAGTTTGCCCGCTAGGCTAGCACAGATTGTGGTGGCAATGCCGCCCACCACCGCCGTGGCCACGCCTACCGCCAGATTCACCCACACACGGTCATAAGCCTCCTGCGCCTGACGGATAAATTTCGGAAACAGCGCCTGCGTCAGCACCCAGCTAGAGAGCAACAACGCAATGCCAGAGAGCACGAGGAAGGTGATTTTCCAAAGTTCGGGAGAAGAGAAAGTTTCATTCATAGCGATAAAGAGTTTGAGCGGGAATGAGAGCACCATTTCCGCCGCGTGCAGCAGATGAATGGAAAATATTTCGGCCCTAACTGCGGATCACACTTTCGATCCGCGCCATCAAGCTCCGGCGGGCTTTTCAGCGATAGCGAGGATGGTTTGGAAATGGGGGGCATCGACCTCTCGGTCCACCACCGTGATGGCAAGATCCACCCAGCCAGCGGTTTCTAAAAATTGGGCTAGTTCCACTTCGGCAAAGCCGAGCCAGACGTCTTCATACAGTTCGCGGGCTTGTTCAAAGTCATGTTTCAGCAAGTCCAGGATGACTACGCGTCCGCCCGGACGGGTGATGCGGAAGGCCTCGCGCAAGGCTTGTTGGGGCTTGCGGGCGTGGTGCAGGGATTGGCTAAAGAAGGTGAGATCCACCTCCCCATCCGCCACGGGTGGAGCTTGGATGTCCCCCAGCCGATACTCTAAATTCGTAAAGCCATTCTCCGCCGCCTTCTGCGAACCATAGCGCACCATGGCCTCGGAATTATCCACCGCGATCACGCGGCTAGCGCGCTGTGCTAGCAGTTGGCTAAAGGTGCCCTCGCCCGCGCCCAAGTCTGCGATGGTCTGACGCGGCATCAGTTTCAGCAATGTCTCCGCCAAGCCTTTCCAACTGCGCCCGGGCAGATAGCTGCGGCCAAATTTCCCTGCGAGTTGATCGAAGTAAGCGCGTGCTTGATCTGCGCGTTTGGCCAGCGCGAGGCGGAGCGCGCGTTGGTCCGCCGCAGCCTCGGGGATCTCCTCCGCGCTGGCCCGCACCAGCGCTTGGAGTTGGCGGGCGGCGGCTTGTGGTGCGGGCACGTCGGCTAGGGCGTAAAGATTATTTTTTCCCGTGCGGCGCATCTGCACTAGCCCGGCCTGTTTCAGCAGCGCTAACTGCGTGGAGATGCGGCTCTGCTTCATGCTGAGGATGTCTTGCAGCTCCACCACGCTCAGTTCCTCCCCATCTAGGAGTATGAGGAGGCGCAGCCGGGTGGGATCGCTGAGGAGCTTAAGGGATTCCAGGAATAAGGACATGGGGAAGAATGACGAATGACGAATGAGGAAATGTAGGGATAGGTGGTGCGGTCTTCGTCATTCGTCATTCTTTATTCCTCATCCCATGCTCCTTGCGCATCCATTTAATCTCGCGGCCACACTCAATTCTGGACAGGTGTTTCATTGGCATGAGTATGGGGATGGATGGTTAGGGACGGTGGGAGACGTGCCCGTTTGGGTGCGGCAGGTGGGCGCGGAGATCATGGTGACGCCTGCGGAAATGCTGCCTGCGGTGGTGCGCTATCTGGCCTTGGATCACGATCTGGAGCACATTCTGCGCACGTTTCCAGAGGGGGATATTCCGCTGGGGCAAGCGGTGGCGTATGCGCCGGGGCTGCGCATTCTGCGGCAGCCGCTGTGGGAATGTCTGGCCACCTTTATCACCTCCTCATTGAAGCAGGTGCCGCACATCCGGCAAATTTCTCTAACCCTGCGGCAGAAATTTGGGGTGCGCACGGAGCCGCTGTTCCCAGAGGCTCCTGCGCTCTACACTTACCCCACGCCAGAGGCCCTAACCGCGGCTGGCGTGGACGTGCTGCGGGCCTGTGGATTGGGCTACCGGGCGGCCTTTCTGCATCGCACCGCGGAGGCGCTGAGCACTGGGGAGATGGATCTTTCCAGCCTTCCAGGCTGCACGGATGCGGAGGCTAGGGCACTGCTGAAGCGCTGCCATGGGGTAGGGGACAAGATCGCTAACTGTGTGCTGCTCTTCGCGTGCGAACGGCTGGCAGCCTTCCCGGTGGACGTGTGGATCGAGCGGGTGCTGCGGCAACTTTACTTTGCGAACAAACGTAACGTCACGACTGAGCGCATCGTGAAATTTGCCGCCACCCACTTCGGTCCTTACGGCGGCTATGCCCAGCAGTTCCTCTTCCACCTCGCGCGCATGACCCGCCTCACAGCACACGTCCCGTAGCACAGGCGTCCCCGCCTTTGCCAGACCTCACCCACTCCGCCGTAAATAAATATTCTCCCCCTCCATCACCGCCGCCTCCGACCCTTCTGCAAACTTCGGCACCCCCGGCACCGGTCCACCTTCCGGCCAACTCACCCGCACCACCCGCGCCTGCGCCCGATACCCTAACTTTCGCATCCGTTTCAATTCCGCACTGCTCACCGGACCCGTTAGGATGACACACAGCGGCAATTTCGCCTGCGTCAACAACAGCGATGCCCACTCCCAAAGCGCGCAATTCAGAGCTTACAAAACACCACCAAATCCGTGATCGGTGTTCCCTGTTTCAGCGGCGTGCTGCAAACATGTCGCGCTCTCAGTAAAATTTTCTCCGTGTGCTCACGATACCGGGCCCGCCCGCAGAAATCATGGATCAACAGCAGCCCGCCGGGGCGCAGCAGGTCCAGGGCTACGTCAGCACACTGCGTCCTGCTAGGGCCGTCGAGGTAAGCCACATCTACCTTGGCTGCGTCGAGGCTCAGCCGGGGGGCTTGCACGTAGGCGGTCATCTGGCTGGGCATCATGCGCCATTGATTGTCCTGCGGGCGCTGCGGCCTAGCTGGCACGTGATGCATCTGCACCCGGCCCTGGAGCCCAGCGTGCTCTAGCTGGCAGAGGGTTTGTTGGTAAATGGCGGGTTGGTGCTCGCAGGAATGGACTTTTCCTGTGGTGCCCACCCGCTCTGCTAGCACTTGGGTGCTGCCGCCGCTGCCCCACTCTAGCACGGTGTCCCCCGGCTTTACGGAGGCGGCTAGCACCCACACATCATCGGGGCCAGCCATCATATTTCCAGCAGGCAGATAGCCGCTGCGCGTGCCGTAGTTATCACTGGAGAGGGCACGTTGCACGGCGGTGTAGCGCCCGGTCCAGTAGGCTTCTAGCGTGCCTTCGGCTATCCCTAGGGATAAATCTTGGTCTGAAAAGGCATCGCGCGGAGTGCGCAGGAGCCGTAGAGCTAGGCGGGCTCCCTTTTTGCTAAACAGCACGCAATGATTGTCCGCAGTGGGCGCAGATAAACGCATGGCGGGCTGATGAGCGAGGCCGCCGGGCTCCGCACTGGGCACTTGTCCGCCCAGGAATGCCATGTCCCACGAGGGCGGCATCTCCGCCAGCAGTCGCTCGCAGTCTTCTGCCCACCCCTCTAGCATTAGGCAATCGTCCTCCATGAAAAGCATCGCCTCCGCGTCAGATTGCAGGAACGCCCGCAGCGCTAGACGCTTGGAGAGACGCACCGCATAGTTCTTGGCATTCAGCCGTGGCAGGTTCCATTTCTCCCGCATCCTAGCTACTTTCCATTCCGGCACATATTCAGCGTCCACCGCCGGAAAGACCTCCACGGGCAATCCCCGCAGCCCAGGAAACGTGCGCTCAAAGACAAAGTGCCGATCCGCCCGGCGGGGCAGGGAGAGCAGGACTAGGGCAAGGGGCATGAGAGTTTTCAGATTTCAGATTTCAGTTTTCAGCGAAGACAGGTCAGTCCATTTCCCCACTGAAATCTGAACACTGAAAACTGAAAACTCATTCCATCCTAAGATAGGCATTTCCCTCCTCTCCCACGGCTGCCGGGGTGCTGGCGGTGAATTCCAATACGGACGGCACGGGCCCGCCTTCGGCCCAGCTCTTGCGGGTGATTCTGCACTCGGTGGCATACCCCAGTTTCCGAAGGCGCTTCATTTCCGCCAGACTCACCGGGCCGGTGAGGATGATGCAGGCTGGCAGTGGTGGCGTGGTGAGATATGCGGATGCCAGCGCGCCAACGCCAAACCTCACCATCGGCTCCGGGAAAGGAGCGCGGAGTTGCACTCCGCCCCACTGGCTACGCGGAGCACCGTCGGGTGATTCCGCCTTACCATCGGAGCGGAGTGCCACTCCGCGCTCCAA
>JAYVOP010000284.1:0-4351 GCA_043757865.1 Verrucomicrobiales bacterium
GAGTTCAGTGGGTCGAAATCTAAGTTCATGTGCAGAGGCATTCGGGGATCAAGGTAGCAGAGCGGCCATCTGACTGTAACCGCATCACGAATTCAACTGGAAACCAACTTCCGTACAGCATCACAAAAAAGCCCGGAGGCCGTGCGGCTTCCGGGCTTCTTTCGTGAGGGAGCGCGGAGTGGAACTCCGCTGCGATTGGATGGGTGCTTTGCGCTGACTAAATGGAACGGAGTGCAACTCCGCAGTCCACTTAGGACTGGCCGCCGCGGCGGTTGGTGCCCCGTTGCTCCACGATCTGTTCTACGATGTTATTCGGCACGGGATCGAAGTGGCTAGGCTCCATACTGTAGCTGGCGCGGCCAGAGGAGATGGTGCGGATGCTAGTGGAGTATCCGAACATTTCGCTCAGTGGGATGTCGGCCCGCACGGCGGCGTTGTTCACGCGGTTTTCGATTGAAGTGATCTTACCACGGCGACGGTTGATGTCGCCCATGATGTCGCCCTGGTAGGTTTCAGGGGTTTCCGCTTCCACTTTCATGATCGGCTCCAGCAGTTGGCACTTGGCTTTCTTGAAGGCGTCTTTCATGGCGAAGATGGCGGCCATTTTGAAGGCGTTTTCGTTGGAATCCACTTCATGGTAGGAGCCATCCAGCAGCTCTACGCGGACGCCCACCACAGGGTAGCCAGCGATGATGCCGTTGGTCATGGCATCCGCAATGCCGGACATACAAGCGTTGATGTATTCCTTGGGAATCGTTCCGCCGACGACTTTGTTCTCGGTAGTGAGGCCCTTGTTTTGCTCGTCGGGGTAGATCTTGAGGACCACGTGGCCGTATTGACCACGACCACCGGATTGCTTGACCAGCTTGCCCTCGCCATCGGCTGCGATGGTGATGGACTCGCGGTAGGCGATTTGGGGCTTGCCGCTGGTGGCTTCCACTTTGTATTCGCGGAGCATCCGATCCCGGATGATTTCCAGGTGCAGTTCGCCCATGCCGGAAATGATGGTTTGGCCAGTTTCTTCGTCGGTTTTGACGAAGAATGTGGGGTCTTCTTCCATCAAGCGGCTGAGCGCGATTGCCATCTTTTCTTGGTCCGCCTTGGAGTTTGGCTCCACAGACATGGAAATAACGGGTTCTGGGAAGGATGGTGGCTCGAGCAAAATATCGAACGATTCATTGCTGAGGGTATCACCGGTGCGTACGTCTTTGACGCCCACTAACGCTGCGATGTCGCCAGAGTAAACGGCTTCCACATCCTTGTGCACATTGGCTTGGATCTGGATCAGACGGCCGACGCGCTCACGACGGCGGGTGCGGGGATTGTAGATTTGGTCGCCCTTGGCAATCATGCCGCTGTAAACGCGGAAGAAGACCAATTTACCGACGAATTTATCCGACCAGAGTTTGAATGCTAACGCACAGAATTTACCGTTATCGTTGGCCGGAGCTTCGATCTTTTCATCGATGTCATCTGGGTTAGAACCCACGGTAGCAGGGATGTCCAGCGGGCCGGGGAGGTAATCCATGACGGCATCCAGCAGGAACTGCACGCCCTTATTCTTAAAGGCCGAGCCGCCGACCAGGGGCACAAACTTATTGGTAATGGTGGCGCGACGGATGGCTTCTTTCACGTCGGTGGTGGTGATCTCTTTTTCTTCGAGGAACATTTCCGCTAGGATGTCGTCCACGTTGCAGAGTTGCTCTACGAGGTCGCTGTAGGCTTGATCTGCGATGGCGGTTTGCTTCTCGTCCAGGTCTTCGACTTGGTAGGTGGAGCCCAGCTTGTCGTTGTCAGAGTAAATGACGCGTTTCTTGTTAATGACGTCGATCTGGCCAGTCAGGTAATCTTCTGCGCCCAGCGGCCAGAGGACGGGCCAGGCATTGGCACCCAGCTTAGCACGGATGTCTGCGCAGACGCGACCGAAGTCAGCGCCCGTGCGGTCCATCTTATTCACGAAGGCGATGCGTGGCACTTTGTATTTGTTGGCCTGACGCCAGACCGTTTCCGACTGCGGTTGCACGCCAGCCACGCCACAGAAGACGGCAATGGCACCATCCAGCACGCGCAGGGAACGCTCCACTTCCGCCGTGAAATCCACGTGGCCGGGGGTGTCGATGATGTTCACGCGTTGTTTCTGACCAGCGTAGAGTTTGACCACGCCGTCTTCCACTGGCTGCATCCAGGAGCAGGTTACAGCGGCGGAGGTAATGGTGATCCCGCGCTCCTGCTCTTGCTCCATCCAGTCCGTGGTGGCACCGCCGTCATGCACTTCACCGATCTTGTGAATCATGCCCGTATAGAAAAGAATCCGCTCGGTAAGGGTAGTTTTACCGGCGTCAATGTGGGCGCAGATCCCGATGTTGCGGGTGCGTTCGAGGGGGAAGTCCCGTTTGGGATTGTTCAGGTTAGTCATAGCGTATTTGTGTTAGTTAATGAGGGAGTGGGAGAGTAAGAAAGGAGGGACGAGCAGGAGAGAATATTTCCTGCAACCAATGCCCAGAAAGGCACTATGGCCGTTGAAAGGGCCGGCAATCCAGCCGGAAAGGGAGCGCGAATCTTAGGTGTCGCGTTTAGTGGCGCAAGGAAAATTTTCGTTGGAGAATACTTCGGCAGAGCATCCCTGAGGAGGCCCGCCAAAGCGTCTGCCGCCCGCCACGTTCCACCCCATTTGCGCATCGCAAACCATCTTGCCAGTGCGCTCAGCAGACCGCCATGGTCCCGACCATGCAAAACCGTCGCTCCTTTCTCAAATCCGCCAGCCTCCTGTCCGCCCCCGCCTTCATCCCCGGCCTGCGCGCGGCTTCCCCTAACGGGAAAGTGCGCCATGCCAGCATCGGCTCCGGCGGCCAAGCGCTCTCAGACCTGCACAGCTTCTCCAGCCATCCGAACTTCGAGCTAGTGGCTGTGGCGGATGTGGATACCCGAAACTACGACCACGCCCGCAAGCTGAACCCGGATGTCCGTTGCTACCAATCCTGGCGGGAGCTGCTAGAGAAAGAAAAGGATCTGGATTCCGTGAACGTCTCCATCCCAGATCACATGCACGGCATCGTGACTATGAGCGCATTAAATCGCGGCCTGCACACCTACACTCAAAAGCCGCTAGCGCAGAACCTCTGGGAATGCCGCCAACTGATGCTCAAGGCGCAGGAGAAAAAGGCCATCACCCAGATGGGCATCCAGATCTCCTCGGCGTTTACTGAGCGCCACGCCGTGGAATACATTCGGGGCGGCACCATCGGCAAGATCAAGGCCGTGCATACCTTTTCTAATAAGACCTGGGGTGATCCGAACCCCACTCCCGTGCAGACAGATGCGGTGCCCCCAGAGCTAGATTGGGACTCCTGGTTAGGCGTGGCCAGCGTCCGCCCTTATATTAAAGACCACTACCATCCGGGGAACTGGCGGAAGCGTCGGGACTTCGGCACCGGGACGTTAGGGGACATGGGCTGCCACATGTTCAGCGGCTGGTTCCGCGCGCTGGATTTAAATAGCATCCTCAGTGTGAAGTCCACTGGCCCTGCTGCGGGCAAGGACAACTGGGCGATCAACGGCCAGATCGAATACATTTTCAAAGGCACCGCCTACACGGCCGAGGCCACCGTCCCCGTGACTTGGTATGATGGCAGCCAACGCCCACCGCAGGAAATCATTGCCCAGATCGGCGGCAAATGCCCAGACCAAGGCAGCATCTACGTTGGCACGGAAGGCATCCTCGTCGCCCAACACATGAGCACGCCCATGCTCTTCCCCCGTGAGAAATTCCCCGATGTCCGCCCGGCTAAACTGGAGCCCCGGGACCACTACCATGAGTTCCTGAACAGCGTAAAATCCCGCCAACCGGCCAGCGCCAATTTCTCCTACGCCAGCCCCCTCACGGAGGCCGTGCTGCTCGGCTGCCTCTCCAGCGTCTTCCCCAACGAACAGCTCGCCTGGGACACCGAGAAACTACTCTTCCCCACCCACCCTGCCGCCACCGCGCTAGTGCGACGGAACTACCGGGAGCATTGGGAATTCCCCGTCTAGCCGACATCACCCGCATCACCCGAGGGAGTCCTTGGGAAATGGCAGATTCCGAGGGATCGGAATGCTAGCGGCGGCCATGATTTTTGCGGAGCAAGCGGCAGTCGGCCCAGTTCGAGTAAATCTCTCTGTCTATCCGTGAGGCACTAGAACACGGCAGAGACTCTGGCTGCGAAAAATGAGGCCCTGCCAGTGCTCCAGTAGGACTTCCAACGGCTCACGCAACTCAGCCTTAATCCCGAACGCCGCTTTTGAATGAAGTTTGGCGGTGTTGAGTGGGATCAAATCCCCTCGCCGCCGGGTGACAGGGTGTCCCCATCGACCT
>JAYVOP010000285.1:0-4340 GCA_043757865.1 Verrucomicrobiales bacterium
AAAAAGACGGTAGGAAAACCACTCAGAACGCCCCTCCCATGCCCCCTTTCCCCGCCCCCCTCAAGTCCTTTCTCAGCGGAAAAGAAACTATTTCTCGCCCCCGCAGGGAAATTGGTTATGCTCCGCCCGTGTCTTTTGCCCTCCGATCCCCCTCCTCACCCGCCACCGTCGCCCTGCCCGCGCGGCTCACTCATTTACGCCGTGGCCTCCTGCTGGGTCTGATTTTGTCTAGCCACCTCATGTCCGCGGCCACGGCCAATGAATTCAAGGCCACCTTCTCCCGCCATGAGGATGGCTCTACGTGGTTATGCTTCCCGACGGAAAACGGACGCTTTTACAGTGTCGAGCGCAGCACGGATGTGGGCACCTTCTCCCCAGTCAGTGGTGGACTCGTTTATGGTAACGGAGCCGAGCAGGAATTCTACGTCCTCGACCCCGTGCCTGCGGCTGACCCCACCGCGCCACCTCCGGTCCCTACGGCCAAGCCCACGGTGAGCATTAGTTACCTGCGCCTGCACGATTCACGGGAGGTGGGTGACTACCGTCTGATTCTCCAACAAGCCTCTGGTAACCCGGCCGCAGACTGGGCCATGCTGTTGCCGTTTTCGCTACCTAAGGAGCATTGCTCTGCTTTGGCGGCTTTTATAATTGAAACACCTGAGGTGCGTTACTCCTTGCTGCTGAGCCGCTCCTCCCACACCGCTTCGGAACTGGATTCCATCGTGCTCTCTGCTGCTCCCACCGAGGCCCAACTGGCCGTGCAATCCCTGATCCTGAGCCACCAATCGGCACTCATTGGGGCCTTCACGCGGGTAGCCACCACCGTAGCTGAACCGCCTGTGCCCGTCACTACCCCCACGGAGAATGCCCGCGCCTTCTACCGCGTCACCAGCCGGGAGATCGATACCAATGGCAATGGGCTCTATGATTGGTTTGAACTCGCCCAAGGCTACAATCCCTTTCTGGATTTAGGCGATCCCAACGCGGCTACCTGCCAAACCCTGGACCCAGTCACCAACGTCTGTTTCAATAACAAGCAAAAGCTGCTGCGGGCTAGCCCCAGCGCACCCGGCAGCAACGACCCGGAGGATCTGGATGGAGATGGTGTGTTGGATGCGCTGGAGGCCATCGCAGATGATCCCCATTTCACCTATCCGAAAACCCCTGAGTCTGCCTAAGTGGCGGTCTGGCTAGATCAGTTAACGGGAGACCATGCCATGCTGAGGAATCACGATGACGGACCGGGCCACTCCTCGGTGCCAAAGCTCATTGCCATGAATGACAATGGACAGCTTTTCTTTGAGTATCATCCCGCCGCTCCGCCGGATCCAGACCGTCCCGACACAGAATACGAAAGCTCCTTCCTGGTCTATGATGAAGGAACTTTTCATCGGATGCCTAGTTTTCAGCATTTAGGGCATCGCGGGTGGGTGGTCCCGGGCGGAGATACTCATTGCAGCACCTATGCGGGTGGATCGTTAGTTTTCCTGGTGGCGGCACCGCCGGAGACGAATCCACTGGCCAGCACCGAACACAGTCGGCGGTATTACATTTGGTCTAAAGCAGGTGGCTGGGGGGCTCCTCAGATGGGCTCTCTCATGGGGCCGGGCGGAGGTGCCGGGACGGACCCCGCAATCCTTGAAGATCCGTCCACATTTTTTTGGTGGGCGACGGGAAATAGCGTCAAAGCCTATGATAACTTGGGGAACGCGCTCCTCTGCGGAGGGGCCTTAAGTAACTCCATTGGCAGTGAAGATGATACCTTCAACACGGAATCTTTCTGGAGTGTATCCCTCGGTAGTTTGCATGGGGATACCCTAGCCATCGGCCCCATGTATCCAGAATCTAACCGGTCCGGAGTCTGGACATGGGGCCGGGATTTAACCACGCACCACCTGTGGAGCCACGTGGAACCTGCCCAAGAGACGCTGCCGAACATAGACCCCGTGTGTTTCTCCCCTGGTGGCCGCTGCTGCGTGCTGCGTCAGGAACTGGGCACGGAATCAAACTACCTCTACACCTATACCTGGTATCAAGGCCAAGCGGCTAATCCCTTTGACCACGTGATTTTTGCCGGGGCGGGGAACTTCGGTGCTCAGCGGGTGAATGCGTGGCAGCAGGAAGCCAAACCCACTGGCTCCGCCAAAGGCCAGCCTTACCGCCAAGGGCCCCTCTTTATCTCTGGGGCCAAGCTCTGCACGCTCGCTGGTAGCAGTGGTAATGACTGGTATGAAGGCCCCTCAACGGGGCCGGGCGAACTCAATGACCGGGCAGAGATTCTCAGTAACACGAATCTTTGGCGGAATAATCATTGGACCAGTTTAATCAGTACCGTCAATTTGACTAGGCCCGGCAAATCCCCAGGCCTTTCAGCATCCCAAATCCAGGGGAGCTTTCTTAATAACCAGGGCCTCATCGCCTACAGCTTCCTCTCTAATTTCAATTACCTCCACCCGGATGAGCCTGAGGACAATCGGCAGCACACGGTCCTGCTGATGCCGATCCAGGTGGAGGATGAGGGCGGAAAGCCGTTACCTAAACTGCGGGTCGCCAAGATGTGTGGGCATGGGGAGTTGATGGGCCAGGGGGAGGATGCACATCTGGAAATTGAGAATGACCCTGACCGCTTTTACATCCGCGTGATTGGAGGTGCGGGGATTGAAGGGCTTCAATTCAAGGTCAGCGCGACAGATAATCCAGATGCCCGCTATGATGATGACGCGACAACCATCAGTGTGGATACCTACGGAAGCGATGCCATCACCAAGTCTATGCTGATGGTCTCAGACAAAGAGGACGATGAACATAAGGTGGATAACATTCCAGATGACGCGGTGGGGGATCGTACGCATAAAGTGCAACTGGGCGGTAACTTTGATATCAAAGCGCTGCGCATGGACGGGATGGCTTGGAAAGTGATCCACTATAAAACGCCAGTTCCGGCCGTTGGGATGGTAGATGTGAATGTGGTCATCCTCCGAAACCGGGCGCAAGCCAATGGTGGCACAGAGGTCATCAGCGAAGCCGCAGTGAACGATTTGTGGAAGATCGCCAACGAACGCTATGCGCAGTGTGGCATAAAGTTAAACGTCCACTTCCTTGGCGTGCAAGATCCTCCTGTGGGCGTGGACCTGACGGATGGGTTGACGGTTATCTCAAATTCTGGAGAGACGGTGTTGGCGAAAGAGGCTAAAAAGCTGATTAGCGCGCTGGGCACCAGCAATACGACTGCGGACATCCATGTTTTTTATGTTAACATCGTAAATGTGGCAGGCCAATCACGCGCAGGCAATACTGTGGCGAACTACTTCTATGGAGGTCAAACCGAAGGTTATTTAAATAATATCTTTCTGTCCCAGTCAGCCAACAACCCTCATGCTGGCTATATCGCGGCCCACGAACTGGGGCATATTTTGACGGATCGGGATCATGGGGATGAGTTTGGGCCATTTCCTAGCTGGCATCTGATGCAAGGAGGCCAGACGGCGGTAGGTATCGGTGGTTCTAAGCGGTTGAAGCTTAACGATGAACAAAGAATTCTTACAAATTTCCATGTGCAAAAAACGAAATAAAATCCAACAAGTTTTACCGCTTTGTCTGTGCTTAGGAGCGACTAACTGCGATGCCGCACGTCCGCCATCTTCTTCATCCCCGGATGAAATCCTCGCCTCGGTTCCGCGTGGCCCTGACCTAGGATTTCAAGAATGGGCCAATTTCAAAAAACTGGTGGAGATGGGGCCACCTGCGTATGATGTGCTGGGCCGTGAACTACTCCGGGTAAAGGACTACGGAACTGCGAGCGGGATCATCGCTGTTTTTGCTGAGTCGGAGGGAGATAAGAACCTCGCTCTGCGCTATGTGAAACGCTTTCTCGAAGCGCAAAAAATTCATCCTATCGATGGCTTTTTCCTTCCTGGCGCGCTGAAGTTACAGGCCAAAATCGAGGCTGACCAAGCGGCCATCGTCAAGGATCACCCTGAGCTACTGGACCACTCTCCACCCGCTGATGCTGATTTTATCGCTGCCGAGGAGGCCGTGCTTTGGCGGCAGCGGCTCGTATTTTGGCTCTGGATCACGGGCGGGGTGATGCTGGCTGCGCTGCTATGGCATCGGTTCCTCCGTAAAGCTCGCACGTGAACATTTTCCTTCAACTCAGGTCTGTGACGCTTCATGGCTCAATGCTGTAGGGATGGATACCGTGGTGCAACAGGGCGCCTTTCCATCCTGGAACCTAATGCGTGCAGGGCGGCGGCTGCCGCCCTCCTCGTGGTCTTCGGCGGTGGTGCGAGCGCCAGCGGAGCCGTGGTCTTTGTGGATCTGAATGACTTGCCAGTGTTTCA
>JAYVOP010000286.1:0-16366 GCA_043757865.1 Verrucomicrobiales bacterium
TCCTGGCAGCACGATGCGTTTGCGCTTTTCCCCACGCACTTTCATGCCCAAGCGCAGGCATTGCGCGGGCGTTGTGCGGGCGGGGTGGTGCCGCCACCGGATCTCACGCAACACACCATTTCCCTAACTGCACGGGTGGAGTGGAAGCTCCTGCTCACGGACTGGGCGCAGGTGGCCGCCCTGGAGCCCTATCATGAATGGACGGAGCAGACCATGCAGGAGCGTTTTGACTACACGGGAGCGCGCACGATCTCGCTGGCGGTGCTGCGAGTCTATCGCTTGCCGCAGCCGCTGATTTTTCCTGATGCCGCAAGCTATGGCGGGTGCCGCTCTTGGGTACAGGTGCCGGAATCGGGAGTTGCGGCGGAGGCGGTCCCGGTGCTAGATAACGCGGCCCACGCCCAACGGATGACCGCTCTGCGTCACCTGCTGCGGCTGGCGTAAGCGATCAATTATCACATGTCCGAGCCCACTCCTGAGTCTCCCCCCCCGCGCACCACTGCTGACCCGGCCACGCGGACGGTGCGCACGTTCAAACACCGCGCCATGGCGGAGCGGGCTGTGGAGCGGCTGAAGGAAAAGGGGATCGAGGGGACGATCTTGGAGCTGGCTCCACCGCCGGGACGGGGGGCGTTAGTCACCGAGGCGGTGCGGGTGGTGGTGGACGCGGAGCACGCGGTGCAGGCGACGCGGATGTTGCAACATTTCACCCAGGAAACCGCAGGCGTCAGCCATCCTCACAGCGGCGGAACGCGTCGGAAGGCACGTCCCCTGCCGCAGGCGAAGGCGGGGCCGCCGTGGCTCTTCATCACCATCGCCCTGCTAGGCGCAGGCGGGGCCATCTTCTACGGCCTGGGCGGAGCGCCTAGCCGGAAGCCCGCCACCCCCATGGCTAAGCCGCGGGAGCGCTATGTGAACGAGGACACGAATCACGATGGGAAGATAGATCAACGGCGTTACCTAGCGGCTAGCGGGGAAATCATCCGGGACGAAGTGGACGTGGATTTCGATGGCCAATGGGATGTGCTCACGCTCTATGATGCCGGGCGGATCAAACGCCGCAGCCGGGATCTGGATCATAATGGCATCATGGATGAAGACATGTTCTATGATCGTCTGGGGCGGCCATTTTACAGTCAGATCGTCTTGAATGGGAAAGGTCCGGTCACGCGTCGGGTCTTCTATCAAGAGGCCACGGAGTTCCCTGACTGGGAGCCCACCGCCAATGATCCTGGCCCGCCAGATGATCCCACGCAGCCAGGCGGGGGCGATTCCTGGCCATTCCGGGTGCTGTTAGATACGGATGCGGATGGGCACTTCGACCTGGATCAAACGCTTGATCTCAAAGGCAGTGTCATCAGCGAACGGAAGCTGGAAAAAGGCGCTCCTGAGAATAACCCACCTACCTTTCCTAACCCATGAGTTGGGATTACGAATTTGAAAGTCGCGCGGACTCCCAAGCTCGCGTGGACCAGAAATTAGCCAAGCTGCGCAAGCAAGGCCGCGTGTTAGAACCCACGCTGCCCACCGCTAAACGGGATCTTAGCAGCACGTTCTGGGGCCAAGCCTGGAACCTCAACCTCATGGCCTACAGTGATCTGGAATCGCGGATGCCGCGGGGGCGGACGTATTTCCGCAATGGCAGCGTGTTAGGGTTGGAATTGGCCGAGGGACGCGTCACTAGCATCGTGCGGGGGACCAATGTTTATGAAGTGGATATTGCCATCACTCCGCTGGAAAAGCCGGCGTGGGCGACACTTAAGCAACGTTGTCAGGGCAAGATTACGGATGTCATGGACTTGCTAGCTGGGGATCTTAGTGATGAGGTAATGCGGGAGGTCACGGACCTGCAAGGCGGCCTTTTTCCCACGAGTCGGCAGATCCGCCTCAGTTGTTCCTGCCCAGATTATGCAGACATGTGTAAGCACTGTGCGGCCACGCTCTATGCGGTGGGAGCCTTGCTGGATGGGAATCCACGCCATTTGTTCACCCTGCGGGGCGTGGACCCAGAGGAACTGATCGGCACCGTCACCACCACCATCAGTGCCCTGACCACCGCCACCCCCCAGACGGATGAGCGCACCGCGGCCCTAGCCGAGAGCGATCTCAGCGCGCTCTTTGGCGTGTCATTAGGGGATGATGACTCCTTGCTCGGCAGCCTCGTCACCGAGCTAGTGCCCACGGCTAAAAAAGCGGCCCAGAAGTCCCCCCAGAAATCTGTGAAAAAAACCAGTAAGAAAAAGTCCGCACCGCCGTCTTAGTGCCTGTCAAATATTATGAAACGCATCATCCTCTCCCTCCTCACTAGTCTCACGTTCAGCAGCCTAGCCCTGGCTCAGACTGCCGATCCCCCCACCGCGCTCCAAGCCTTGGAACGAGCCCGACGGCAGGCCCACAAGGCCATTTCCAAAGTGGTGCGGCTCACGGGAACTCACGGGAATCCCGGCCCCCCCACCTGGACGATTCTCTTCCTGGACCCCGCCTCCAGCACGAATCTTTCCCTGCTCGAACCAAGCGAAGCTCCGCAACCCGCCGAGGATCAATACAGCCGTGGCACGTCCCCAGATTATTGCAGTGTGAGCCGGATCAAGATCGACAGCCCGGCGGCCTTTACCCTCGCTAACCAAGAAGCTGCCGAGGCCAAGGTGGGCTTTGACCAGATCACCTTCGAGCTGCGGGCCCAGGAGTTTACGGGGATGCCGGTGTGGACGCTGCGATTATTAAATGCGGACGAGGCCATCGTGGGCATCATCCACCTCTCTGCGGAAAGCGGGAAAGTGCTGCGCACCATCTGGATTCGGCGGGACGGACGCTCCGAGCCCCGGATCATTGATAGCGCCTTACCGACAGAGGAAAAGCCCTCCCGGGAGCTACCCCCGGTGCAGAACATTGAGGTGCCGCCGCCTGTCGTCCCGGATCGGTAGGGCGACGATCCGCCGGGAGTGAAGCGCGGTTTGAGAAGGCCGGGGGCGATTGTTTATATTATAAAAATCACTGGACTTTATGGAAATTATAGATTATTTTGAGAGAGCTTCACCTATTTCAACTCCCATTATTTCATGCGTTCGAGCAAAAAAGTCCTTATCGTCGAAGATCACAAAGACAGTTGTCTGTGGATCTCGGCTGTCCTGCGTCAGTCTGGTTTCCAAACTCTGGAAGCTAACGACGGCACTATGGGCGTGCAATTAGCCCGCCGGGAGAAGCCGGACCTAATCTTGCTAGACATTCACCTGCCCGCCGGATCAGGCTATTTCGTGCTCGATAGCCTGAAGAAGGTCGAGGACACGCGGGGCATCCCGGTCATCGTCATGACGGGCGATCACGATCTGGATGAGGGAGAAATCATCGAACATGGCGCAGCTTCCATCTTTTATAAACCCATGGATGTGATGGCCTTTGTGAAGGCGATCAATACCGTGCTGGAAAATTACCAAGCCATGAGCATGGCATTGCCAGCGTAACGCTATGCTGTTATTTTGTGGGATTGGAAGAAGGCTTCTGGCTCCGCCTGATGCCGCTGGCATCCACCATGCGGCCTTCTAAACCGCAAGGCCCAAGTAGCGCAAAAGCTCCTCTGGGTGCAAGCCTCAGCGCTTGATGATACTGGCGTCAAAGTTCATTAGCGCGCTGGCCAGCATGGTGGTGGCGGCTAGTTCTGCGGGCGGCAGGGTGGCCTTCAAGCCCGGGCCAGTAGTGGCGAGAAAACTCTCCGCGCGGCCATCCGCTGAGAACGCAGCCAGTTGCTCCGCATATAGTTTCGCCAGCACGGCCATTTCCGTAGGCGTGGGCGTGCCGCTGGTGAGCGTGCGGAAGAGGAACGTGATCCGTTGTCCTAACGTGGGAGCGGTGGTCAGCGCGGCCTCCGCCAGTTGCCGACTAGCTGTGAGGAAATGCGCCTCATTCAGCAGCGTCAACGCTTGCAGCGGGGTGTTCGTGGGCTGCCGTCGGGCGATGCAGACCTCCCGTTTGGCCATATCAAAGAGTTCCATGCGGACATCCGGCATGGTTCGTTTCCAGAACGTGTAGAGGCTGCGGCGGCTGGATTTATCCGGGTCCACACTGGGGCCGCCCAGCGTGTGATCCAGCGTTCCCGCCACGGCTAGGGCTTGATCCCGCACGGCTTCCGCACTGAGCCGTGCGGACGGGCCGCGGCTCAGCAGCTTGTTTTCTGGATCTGCGGCCCGGCGGGCTGCGGTCACTCTCGAATCTTGGCGGTAGGTGCGAGAGAGGACGATCTCCTTGAGCAACTGCTTCACATTCCAGCCGCTGGCGCGAAATTTGCAGGCTAGGTAATCGAGCAATTCAGGATGCGTGGGGAGGCGTCCTTGCAGACCAAAGTCTTCGGACGTGGCCACCAAGCCCGTGCCCCAGATCCCTTGCCAAAAGCGGTTTACCACGACTCTAGCCGTGAGCGGCTGCGCGGGGTCCAGTACCCATTTGGCGAGCCCCAGGCGATTCCTCGGGAGGTCTGCGGGAAAGGGCAAAATGGCGTTAGGCACATCAGCGGTTACGGGCTCACCGTGGCTTTCGTAACTGCCCCGTTTCAAGATAAAGGAGGGCTTCGGCTGCGGCAGCTCGTGCATAATCATCAGGTCACTGACGTTATCCGTGGCGGCGGCTAGCTGCGTGCGCAGTTCGCCTAACGTGGCCAGTGTTTGAGCATAAACTGGATCGACGTGCTGGGTGAAATACTCCGTGACCTCCTCTGGCCGCAGCGGCTGCGCAGAGCCTGCATACAGGCTCCGGGCCTCGTAGCTAGTGAGCGCGCGCGCATACACTGCGAACTCATCCACCCGCCCGCCCTTGAAACCATTATCCCGAAAGCGCTGGCCAATCGTGAGGTGATCTTCCCCACCGCGATTGATGTCCTTCGTCAATCCATCCCGCACGATGTCCACGGCCGCCAGCGTGCCATTGACGTAAAGTTTCAGCCCCGCCGCCGTGCTGGATCCATCATAACTCCAGACCACATGCGTCCACGCAGCCACTGGTAAGGGTTCCCGCGCTACGATGCGCAGCGCATTGCCGGGCCAGAAGTGGATCAAGGCTGCGCTCAGTTTCCCTTCCTCGATCAGCAGTTCATAGCCGCAGCTAGCCGCATCCGTCCAAGCCTTAGAGCGGTGGAAGACGACTGCGCGCGGCTTCACTTCTGGCGGGTTAATCCATAGCGAAAAGGAGAACGCATCCGTGCGGGTAAATTTTCCACCGGCAGTTAGGCTGACATTATTCTCCCCAGAGAGCAGCACTGCGGAGCCCAATTTACCGGGCCCCGTGGTGACTTCATCGCTCGTGCTCGCAGGCGTTTTGGCATTGCTGGCATCGGCAAATTTTCCACCCACCAGTTCATCAAACGAGAGGCTGGCAATGGGCGCACTGACACCTGGAGCTTGGCCTGAGGCTGCGAACCATGCGGCGGCCGCCGGGCCAGCATCGGCCGCTAGTTGCTGCACGCGGCGGGCTTGGGCCTCCACTTGGGCTAGCAAGGTGGCGCGTTCCGTTTCCTGTGCAGACGTGGCCAGCGGCAAGGCGGGCGTGGGCATGGCGTTGGTGAAATGGGAATAGAGGCCACTTTCATCAATGTTAGAAAAGAACGCGGAGAGCGCATAGAAATCCTTGGTAGAAATGGGATCATACTTGTGATCGTGGCAGCGGCAGCACTCCAGCGTGAGCCCCAGAAAGGCTAGTCCGAAGGTCTGCACGCGGTCGTTGATATACTCGATCCGATACTCCTCATTGATGCTGCCACCCTCATTCGTCTGGCGATGCAGGCGGTTAAAGGCCGTGGCCACCAGTTGTTCCCGGCTCGGCTGCGGGAGCAGATCTCCGGCTAGTTGATGCGTGATAAATTGATCGAACGGCAGGTTCTCATTGAACGCTTTCAGCACCCAATCTCGATACGGCCACGTCTGCATGGCCACGTCTGCTTGATAACCAAAGGTGTCTGCAAAACGCGCCACGTCTAGCCAATCCTGCGCCAGCCGTTCGCCAAAAGCGGGGGATGCTAGCAGCCGATCCACCTGCACCTCCCACGCTTGCGCGCTAGCATCCGCTGTGAACTGATCCAACTCCGCTAACGTTGGCGGCAGGCCAGTGAGATCGAAGCTCGCCCGCCGTAGCCAACGCGTGCGAGCCGCCTCCACGTTGAATTCCAGCCCCTCTTGCTGTAATCTCGTCAGCACCAGTGCATCCAGCGGACCTTGCGCAGGAATTACATTAGGAATGGCGGGCATCCGGGGCGGCGTAAAGGCCCAGTGCGGTTGATAAACAGCCCCTTGGGCGATCCAGCGACGCACTATTTCCACCTCCTCATCCGTCACTACTAACTTAGCCTCAGGCGGCGGCATCATTTCCTCAGGATCATGGCTGCGCAGCCGCAGCATCATTTCCGAGTGGTCGGGATCTCCGGGATGCACGGCCACGGCCCCGCTCTTAGTCGGGCTAGTGGCGCTGGCCAGTTGATCTAGCCGCAGTCCGCCCTTCCGCCTAGCCGCATCCGCACCATGGCAGAAATAGCAGCGATCACTCAAGATCGGCTGCACATGGAAATTGAAATCCGGGTGCTCGGGAACCGCAGCCCACAGTGATGGGGCCGCAGCCATGGAGGTTAGACAAATGAACATCAGACGAATCATGCGCCATCTCTAAGCGCCGTCGCCCACGTGCCAAGGGAAAGCCGTCGCCTGCCTGTGAACGCGGGTGGCTCCTACCACACGCCGGCTGCGCGGAGCTGGCTCGTGATCGTCCCTTGCCAGTCGCGGTTAGCAGCGGGATTCGCAGGGCTGGGGTGGCTGATCTTGGTGATCTGGCGGGTAGTATCGGGGCCTTGGGCAGTGCGGAATTTCGCTTCTGCAAAGGCTCCCACGCCCACGAGCCATTGCGGGTCTAGCAACTCTATGACCGTGCGCAGGTGGGCTAGGCAGGCCGTTTCCACGGGGGCCATTTCACGCGGGGGCACTTTGTCCGGCGTGCGGTTACGCCCAGTGTCCTCTAGGAAAATGAGCGGGCAATAGTTCAGCACGAAGCACTCCGCAAAGAAGGCGTCCGGCGTGCCGAAACGCTGCTGAATCCAGCCCCAGAGGCGGCGGCCACTGACCTCTGAGCGAGTGCAGGCGAAGCCCTGGATGTGGCGCTTCGGATGCTCGTCCCGCGGATGACCGACCGGGCCGTTGATGCCTAGCCAATCTCGCACGGCGGTTATTTCTCCAAAGGGCACGCCCGTCTGCGCCATGCCAAACGGCCCGGGATTCATGCCCAGAAAGACGACTCGCTTGGGGCCTGCTCCGTAGCGCTCCAGATACTGCCGATGCGGCTCCCACGCATAATCCAGCGGGTTATAGACATGATGCACGGGCGGAGCAAAGGTCAGCCCGTGGAGGGCGGAGCGGAGGGATTCAGCAGCAGTGAGCAAGGACATAGTGGAAGATTAGAATGACGAATGACTAGCGGACTTTGGGGCGCGGGGCAAATGTTTGAACACTCGTGGGCGGAGATTGACTAAATGGCACGGATCGCGATGATGCGGCCCTTTTTTAAAACTCCCCTTCTTTTCCTAATTATGAAAAATAACCCCACGCTTATCCGCCCGCTGTCCCGCCATCGCCTCGCTGGCTTCACCCTCATGGAACTTATGCTCGTGCTGGGCATCATCGGCATCCTCGTGGCGGCGGGCATGAAGATCGGCCCAGCCGTTACGAACAGTGCTAAGGTGGGCACGGCTAAATCTGAGGTGACCACGCTCACGGGCTTCCTGACCAGCTATCAGAGCACGCACTCCGGTCGTTTGCCTAGCAGCATCAAAGAGTTGGTGTCCAAGAACATCATCCCTGAAGAAATGGCCCAAGACCCGTGGCAGAACCCCTATCAACTGGTGGTGCCCGCCCGGCGGTCCAAGGATAAATATGATCTCTTTTCCACCGGACGTGATGTGGCTGATGACACTGACGACATTGGTAACTGGAATGACTAGTCGCTAGCGTCTAGCACCTTCCTGCTTCCCCTCACACGCTCCATGAACTCTACCGCTGCCCAGTGTCGCTACGCCTCTCGGCAGGCAGGCTTCACGCTCATGGAACTCATGGTCGCCCTGGGCATCGTGATGATCCTCGTTGGGGTGGGCACACATCTGGGTGGAGCCATGGCGGCGGAACAGGAGCTGCATAAGCCCATGGATAAGCTGAAAGAAATGGCTAAGCAGGCGTGCCACCTCGCCATTGCCGAGCAGCGGGACTGGGAGGTCATCATCACGGATCGCTCCTTGGAAATGCGGCCAAAGCAGGCGGCTAACGAGGAGGATCAGCAGTTCATCGACGCGGCGGATAAGAAGCTAGAACGCCCGGCGGGCACGGTGCTGATCTCCTTCGACGAGACCATCCAACTGAAGGTGCAACGCTTTGGTGAGGACAAATGGATGAAGCCCCGGCCAGACCATTGGGTCTTCCAACACAGCGGCATTTGCGAGCCAATTCGTTTCCGCGTGGAGCGGGAACTGCGGGCGCTGGAAGTGGGCTTTGATCCGCTGACGGCGGGCGCTTTAGAAGAAACGGAGGCTGACTAGCATTATGCATAGCACCGCTCTCATCAAGGAGCCGGGGCGTTCCGCCCGGAGCTTAATTCGGCCTCTCATCCATCGGGGCCAGCCGCCCCGTCGCCTTGTTGCTGGCTTCATCATGATCGAGATCATGCTGGCGCTCAGCCTCTTCGGCATGTGTGCCGTAGCGCTGATGAAGACGCTGGCGCGCACTGCCCAGATGGCCGTGGAATCCCAGATGGATATTAAAATGCTGCTGCGACTCCAATCCCGCTTAACCGAAATTTCCAAACTCCCGGACCTCACGCAGTGGAAAGATAAGAGCACCACCGATCCCAAGGACGACTCTGGCATCTGGACTACTACGTTAGTGGAAGAGATGAAGGACATCAAAAACGAGGACAACCAGGACGTGACGCAGATGTATCGCATCTACGTCAAAGCCTTCTACCAAGTGGATTGGAAGAACGAGCCAGACATGCAAGACGCCGAGGTCTGGCGTTATTTACCACTTTATAAACCCGTCGCTGGTGGCGCGGCACCTGCCCCTGCCCCTGCACCATGAACGCACGCCAGACCCAAACTCGCGCTGCGGCGGGATTCACCTTGCTGGAAGTCATGCTAGCCGTGGGGCTCATGGGCATCCTGATCGGCGGCATTTTCTCCGTGCAACGCGGGGCGCTGATGATCACCCGCAACGTAATGGAGCAGCAAGAAGAATCCATGCGCATGAGCAGCTTTGCGGAGTTGATGCGACGGAACTTTGAGCAAGCTCCCGGCAACTGCCGCATCAATCTCGTGCTGCCACGCGGCGGAGATGGGGTGAGCGAAGTCTATTTTAAAGACTATCCCCTCGCCTTCGCGTGGTCCGGCATTTCCGCCGGGAGTAAGGGCGTGGTCCTGCGGCTGGAGCGTAACAAGGCGCGGAACTTCAGCGCAGTGATCCTCTATCTGGATGATGAGGCGGTGAAATCTTACGAGGCGGGATCGCTCAACGAACGGGAAGTCAATCGAGAAACCGGCAAGCTACGCGTGCAGCGGCTAGAGCTGATGACGGGCATCAAAGAGATGCTCTGGAAAGTGATCGACGACACCGTGGCCACCAATAGCGGGGCTCCGGACGGCAGTGAAGATTGGCTGACGGAATGGCCGCTGGAGAAGACCAAGCGCCCGACCCGGGTGCGCTTTTACCTAACCATGGTGGACTCGGGAGATCCTCTGAGCCTCATTTTCTGGGTGCCTAGCATGGTGCCGCCAGAGCAGTTTGCTAACGGTAGTGCCGGTGGCGGCAATGGGAACCTGAACGGCGGAAAGCCGAACGGCGGCATCCCCGTGGGCCCCCTCCCTGGCCCCGGCAAAGGCAACCCCGGCGTGAAGCCCGCACCCGGTCCCGGTGGTGGACGCGGTGGGCGCTAACCAGTTTATAAGACCATGAAATTTACCCCTGCGCCCCAGCACCTCCGCCGCCAGCACCAGCGCGGCTCGGCTCTCATGCTCGTGTTCTCGCTCATCATGATGCTCACCTATCTGGTCTTCACGACCATGAGCGTGGTCAAGACCGACATTGATTTCACCATCGCGCAGAAGAAAGGCTTCCGCTGCCGTTGCCTAGCGGAAATGGGCATCAACATCGGCATGAATCCCGTGGTCAAACGCACGGATGCCGTGCTGCTGAACCAAGCCTTTCCGCCAGACAACTACGAGGCCTTCTCCGTCAAACTCAAAGGCGAGGGCGGTAAGCTCAACATCAACACGCTGCTCAATCCTAACAACCCGGACAAGGAGCTCCTGCGCACGATTTTCCAAGCCTGGGGCATGACGGAAGACACGGATCGGGATGCCCTCATCGACACCCTCATTGACTGGGTGGACAAGGACGAAGGCCGCCTGGAGCATGGCATGGAGAAAGATGAGTATGAGAAACTGGGCATCGTCGGTTATCCTTTTAACCGCAATTTCTACAACCTCGACGAGCTGCTCCTCGTGCCCGGCTTCGACACCATTGCCGCGCTGAAACCGAACTGGCGGGACTATTTCACCATCTACAGCCAAGGGAAACTAGACCTCAATGAAGCCCCTGCGGACCTGCTAGAGATCGTCTGCGATGTGACCCCCGAGGACGCTCAACAGTTCGTGGAAAGCCGCTGGGGTGAGGATAAGATTGAAGACACCAAGGACGACAAGAAATACGGCAGCGTGGATGAGGCTCTGAGCCTCATGAACCCCGGCAGCGGTGCCAAGTCCAACGACCCCGAGTTCACCTCCCGCACCGCCGCGCGCTTGGGCGTGAACGACACCACCACCCGCATCGAATCCACGGGCACCGTGGGGGATTTCCGCCGCCGCATCATCGTGGTCGTGCGGAATCGTCAGCAGCCGCAGATCCTTACCCGGGAAGAGATTCCGTTGTTTTAAACGTAAATGCCTCAACCCGTAGCAGCAGGCGTGAGTCCGCCCGGTGTGCCTTCCCCGCCAACCAAACGGTGGCTACTCATCTTACCACCGAGTGCGTCACCCGCGTTGGCAGCGCGGGCACCAACAGCAGGTGCGGCCACGTAGTTCCGCACGTTGCAGCGCAGTCTGGCAGCGGGGACAGTTACCGCCATCCCGCCAGCGATGCGTGATGAGCCAAGTCTCCGCTGGAGGGTCTGACCAATCCGTGCCGATGATCTCCAAGGCGCTCTGGCAAATGGATTGCAGCGCAGCGTGGAGCTTAGCGATGGCGGGTCTCCGCAGGCTGCCGGGCAAGCGCGTGGGGGGCCACTGCAAGCGCCACAGCACCTCGTCAGCCATCCAATTTCCAATGCCAGGAAACCACGCTTGATCCAGCAACAGTGCCTTCAGCGGCACCCGCGCGTGCCGGGTCAGGGCACTGGTTAAGCGCTCGGTGGTAAAGGCCGCATCCAGCACTTGCGGCGGCAATTCTGTCCACCACGGCGGCGGCGTTTTGCCCTCGTGGATGCGCCATCTGCCGAACATGCGTGGGTCTGTAAGGATGAGCGCGTGCTGCCGCGTGTAGAGCACCAAGTGATCGTGCTTGGCAGGCGTGTAGTCGGGCGGTCCTAGTTTCATTTCTCCACTCATCCCCAGGTGTCCGCCCAGCCAAATGGAGCGGCTAAATTGGAACAACATCTGTTTCCCATGCGTCTGCGAGGCCCGGTAAATACAGCCTTCCAGCGCAGTGGTAAAGGCCGCCACGGGTTCACCCCGGAAGACTCGAGCGTGGGGATGGACATGCACGCGGACGAGCTTTTTCCCTAACGCAGGACTCCAAATCTTGCGGTAAAATTCTACTTCAGCGAGTTCCGGCATGATTGTGCTTTGTTAAATTCAGCGTAGAGGGCGACGTTAGGAGACCTGCAACAGGAGGAGCACTCACGCCGCTGCGGGAAATGCTGGTCTCGTAACCTCGCCCTCTACAGAGACCTCCACTCACGGTGCATGGTAAAGCGTGCCGAAGGGCAAACGCACGCTGGGCTCAGCCAAGGTGGGCGCTTCTGTGGGCAACGGATCTTCTCGGAAGGCGGTCTTGCAGAGCTGCGCATAGAGCCCGCCCGCATCCACCAGATCGTCGTGTTTCCCAGATTCCACCACCGCGCCTTGGTCCATCACATAGATGCGCTGGGCATTGCGAATGGTGCTGAGCCGATGCGCAATCACGAACGCCGTGCGGCCTTGCATCAGGCGGTCCAGGGCTTCTTGGATCAGGCGTTCGGTCTCGTTATCCACGCTGGCCGTGGCTTCGTCTAGCAAGAGGATGGCGGGGTTTTTCAAGAGCACGCGGGCAATGGAGATCCGTTGCTTTTCACCGCCAGAGAGCTTCACGCCGCGTTCGCCCGTCTGCGTGTCAAGACCCTCTGGCTGGCGTTTGATAAACGCTTCGGCATTGGCCGAGCGTAGCGCGTCCCATAGCTCTTCCTCCGTGGCGCTGGGCTTGGCGATGAGCAGGTTCTCGCGAATGCTGCCATTAAAGAGAAACGCTTCCTGCGTCACGTAGCCCAGGCTTTGCCGCAGGCTGCCTTTATGCAGCGTGTTGAGTTCCTGGCCATCGAGGAAGATGTGGCCGGTATCGTATTCGTAGAAGCGGGCAAGCAGGTAAAGGATCGTTGATTTTCCTGCGCCACTGGAACCCACCAGCGCAATCGTTTCCCCTGGCTGGGCCTCTAAACTAACGTGCTTCAACGTGGGGCGGTCCGCATAGGAAAAGCCCACGTCTTGAAACTGCACATGGCCCTTGAGTTCAGCCACGGTGGCTCCATCCGCTATGTCCACTTCATCGGCAGTGTCGAGAATTTGGAAGACTCGCTCGGCGGAAACTTTGGCGGATTGCAGCAGTTGTTGGAGGTCTTTGATGCGTTGGATCGGATCGTAAAACGCCCACAGCAGCAGCAGATACGCCGTCAGATCCCCTGGCCCGATCACTTTATGCAGACACAAGTAACTCCCGTAGCCTAATACCGATGAGTAGCCCAGTGCCACCGCATTGCCCATGATAGGCCCCAGCACGGCCCAGAAGAAATTGATCCGCAGATTCGCCTCCCGCACGTGCTGGCTGGCCCCATTGAAGCGCGCCAGTTCGGCCTCCAGTAAATGATACGCCTTGATCTGCCGCATCCCGTTGATGTTATCATTGACTAGCGAATTCAAGTTAGCCGAGGCCTCACGTCCCGCGCGTTGGACATCACGTGAAGGCTTGTTAGACAGAAAGCCCGTGAGGATGAGCAGTGGCACGGGGATCATGGCTACTAACGTGAGGGCGGAGTTCATGGAAAACAACGTGATCGTGACCACCACCACTTGCAGCACGAGGCGGGCCGTCGTCTCCACGCCTTCATTTAACAGGCGCTCCATGGCTGGCACATCATCTGCCACACGGGTCATCAGATCCCCCGTGCGTTGGCTATCGAACCATTTTACCGGCAGCCGTTGCAGCTTGGCGTAGAGCGCTGCGCGCAGATTGAAGGAGATCATTTGGCCGAATTTCCCACTGATGCGGCAACGGAAAAAGGCCAGGATGTCCCGCACCAGTCCCACCGTCACGCACAGCCCAATCATCCAGCCTAACAGCACAAATTTATCCGCATGACGCGCGCCTAGCCACCCGAACCACCCGTCCGTGGTGGTCGTAGCCGTGCCGATCACGCCGTCCTGAATGTAGGCCGTGACCTTCGGAAAGACGGGTGCCCAGAGGCTGTCCACCAGAGTTAAAAGCAAGAGCCCTAACGCCAAAGCAGGCGAAAGACGGGCGTAGGTAATGATGCGGCGGAAGAGCATAGGTAGGTGATGAAGGAGCCGCTGCGTTATCGCAGGCTGTGACGATGGGAAACTGATTATTTCGCTGTGGGAGCGATACCCAACAACCCAGCTTAAAATACCTCCGCTGGCTACGTGCCGACCTTTTTGTAAAAGCTCCCTGGAGCGCTGTGGTGGCCGCTCTGAAGGATTCCTCTGCGATTTTTTAGGGCCAATGTGCGAAACCGTTGTGATTTCCTGGATCAGGGAACAACTTCACACCTGTGGAATTCTCTTAGTAGCTCGACATGGCGCTTCCTGCTTTTCTACCGAAGGCGCGAAGACGCTGGCGGAGTTCCTCGCCAGTGCGCAGGTAGAAATTTTCGAGCCGCGGCAGGAGGGAATGCCGTTGCGGCACCGCATGATGGGGCGGATGGCAACTCCGCGCTCCATCGTAGTGCCGCTAACCTCCGTCCTCCGCCTACCCCACCAGCGCCTCCACCGCTCCAGACACCGCTGCATCGCCACCTTCGTTTACCGCCGCCACCTGCACGGCCACGGTTTGACCGGCGGTTAGTCCCTTCAGGGTGAATTCCAGATCCTGCACCCGTTCCACGAAATGGAATTCCGGGTCCACGCCGATCACTTTTTGGAACACCCGATACCCCGTAGCCCGGCGCGCGTGCGTCCAGGCGGCCAGCAGCTTGCCGGGGCCTGCTGCGGTTAGGGTTAGGCCAGTCACCACTTCTGGCGGCGTGGGATTGGCGGGGATGTTCAGGCCGAAGCTTTCCCAGCGGGGATCATCCGCTGCCAATTGTCCCCGGATCTCACCAATGCTTCCTGACACCTCTTGATACAGCGCCTCCAAGTCCGCATCCCGCAAGTTCTTGCACAACTCTTGACCTGCCGACGTCGTATTCACCAACGTCCTGGCCGCCGTGAACTGCCCATGCAGCGCCAGAGCCGCCGCCGCCGTCACGGCCAAGGCTGCAGCGGGTGCTGGTTGCGGTAGATTCGTCTCATACGTCGGGTGCGCCACCAGATACGCCCGCATCGCAGCCAGCAGCGCCAGCCGATCATCGTGCGTCGTGGGCACCGCCGTGGAATTGTTGCCGAACCCCGCCGCTGCCCATCCCGCGTCGAACGTGCGCCCATGCACGCCTTCCATCACCTTCCGGTATCCTGTAAGTAATGTTTTTACCGCCCCGTTACTCAGCGCCACCATGGCCGCCGTTACATTTCCCAGCACATCCGTGCAGTCCTTAAATACCAACTGCGATCCCTTGTTAGCGTTGCTGCCCGCCGCGGCGGACGTATCCCCCTCCAACTTCAGGATGGCCGGCATCAAGGTTGTCGTGCGGTGGTGATGCAGCCCTATCACATCCTGGAGCGTGGACATGCCCTCATGGATGTCATAGGCCAGGGAGGTTAATACTTTCATATTCCGCGGCGTTTCGTTGTGTGATTTCATCATCGTAGTATTGGGTTTAGGTAAAATAGTGCCCCCCACCGCTCCAGCGTGGACATAACCCACGTCTCCGGGTTCTAGCAGATAGCTCGGATTACCCCATCTTGCGTTAGGGTCATCGTACGTCCAGCCATCGTCCCACCGCAGCGTTCTCATGCGCCCCTCCTTGGTAAAATAGCCACCATCCCACCCGCAACCGCCGCTCCAGGCCGCAAGATTTGCCCCCGCAACCCCTCCAAACGACTCGAAATCCCAAAATGCGTCATCAGATCCTCCTCCGCAAGCGCCGTTGTTGTTAGGATTGGCGCAAGATTACCTGCTGCAAGCCTTGCGCACCGCCCGCCGATCACCCGCCCCTGCTCCGCAAGAGCCGCGCACCGCTCCCCGGTCATCAGATTGCCTGCGGCAAGCCTCGCGCACCCCGCTACGGTCACCAGATCAGGCACCGCAAGTCTCGCGCCCACCAATCTTGACCCAATCCTAACAATAACGGCACGCCCGCACCTCCGCCGCGTCGTCATATTCCAGTCCGCGACCGCCGTAGAGCCAAATCTTGTCCCCCGATTCCCCCCTGCAACCCCCGTTTTCCCCGAGAAAACCATAAATCCCCCCGGCCCGACCGCTGTGCCCCCGGAAATTTCCGTCATCTTCCCCTGCGCAATACCCCCGGACGGAAAATTTGCCCCCAGC
Source organism: Verrucomicrobiales bacterium (assembly GCA_043757865.1). GTDB lineage: Bacteria > Verrucomicrobiota > Verrucomicrobiia > Verrucomicrobiales > V1-33 > JAGNEJ01. The sequence goes on from JAYVOP010000286.1 coordinate 15,918, forward strand.
GCCCCCTCCGCGTCACCCCATCTCCCACCGCCAGCCATCGTTTCCTTAGGAAATACTCCCGCCATGCCACCGAAAGTGGTCATAGATAAGCAGGAAACGATTGTATTCATAGAAAAGATCCAGTGAAGTAGCCACCAACGAATTTCGAGACGAATAAAATCAATTTGTTCACCGCTAGACAAGATTTATTTTCAGAAAATTGTCTCGCCCCGCAGCACCGCCCGCAATTGATCTTCCAATTTGGCTCATTTCCCGTTGTCATCATCTGCGGGAATCCGCGCGCATTTGAGCGTAAATCAGCAATTTCGTTGACTATCACGCGCCTCTGCGGCTAAATCTCGCCAAAATCCCACTATGAAATCACTCCCCCGCGCCAAAACCGACAAATCTGTCGCCTCTAAAGAAGCTCGGCAAAAATCGACACTTCTGTCGGTGATCAACTAGTTAGG
>JAYVOP010000287.1:0-16330 GCA_043757865.1 Verrucomicrobiales bacterium
TACTCTAGAGTGTGTTTTAAAATGGAGCGCGGAGTTGCACTCCGCTGCATTTTGCTACGAGCGAAGGAAATTGCGGCTCGGCCAGCGCTGCGGAGTGCAACCCCCGGTCCATGGCAGAGGCGGGCAATTTAAAAATACATGCTAACGCAGCCCGGTCAGCAGCAGTTCCGCGTTATTCTGCGTCGCCCGCAGGTGCTTGGTTAGCACCTCCATGGCTTCACCAGCGGGGAGTTGGGCTAGTTGGCGACGGATCGCGCTGATGCGGCGGAACTCGTCTGGGTGGTAGAGCAGATCGTCTTTGCGCGTGCCGGTTTTGGAAATGTTGATGGCGGGGTAAATGCGGCGTTCCACCAGCTCCCGGTCTAGGTTGATCTCCATGTTTCCCTTCCCTTTAAACTCTTCAAAGATGACTTCATCCATCTTGCTTTCGGTCTCGATCAGAGCCGTGGCCAGCACCGTTAGGCTGCCGCCTTCTTCCACCTTACGCGCAGTGCCGAAAAATTTTCCGGCACGCTGCAAGGCTTGCGGAGTCATGCCGCCAGAGCCCAGCGGCGTATTGCCACGGACGCAGTTGTTATAGCCGCGTGTGAGTCGAGTGATGCTATCCAGCAAGATCACCACATCTCGCCCTAACTCCACGAGGCGCTTCGCCCGTTCCATCACTAGCTCCGCCACTTGTTGGTGGCGATCCGCAGGCTCGTCGAACGTGGAGGCCGTGACGTGACACGTGGGTGACTGCTGCACCGTTTCTTGGAAATCCGTCACCTCCTCAGGTCGTTCGTCTAACAGCAGAATCATCAACTCGATCTCGGGATGATTTTCCTGAATGCTGCTGGCGATGTCCTTCAGCAACATCGTCTTTCCACCCCGTGGTGGCGCACAGATCAGGCCACGTTGACCCTTGCCCAGCGGAGCAATGATGTCCACGCAGCGGGCGTTGATCGACTTCCGACTCCGATTCTCGAGCACGATCCGTTGATTCGGAAACAGTGGGGTGAGTTTATCGAAGGGGGTAGGGGGCTCCCAGCTTTCACTAGGCTTGCCCTCGATGGCCGTGATATCCTCCACGATCATCAGCCGCTCCCGAGGATGCCCTGGTGCCCGCACCATAACCGTGAGCAACTGCCCTGGCCGCAGCTGGTATCTCCGCAGTAACGCTGCGGGCACGAACAGATCATCCGGCAGGGGTTTGAAATTATATTTTTCATCCCGCAACACCCCTGTGCCATCCTTGCCGATCTCCAGCACGCCCGTGGCCTCGATGACCGTGCCCCGCTTACTGTAGTGGCAAAGAATATCGAACACTAACTGATGCTTGGATCGACTCCCACCCACGCGCAGACCCAGTTGCGCGCCCAGATCATAGAGTTGGATGAGCGTCTGCGTTTGATAGTCTTGCAAGTTCACCCGCTCCGGCCCGTAGGCTTGCCGCGGGGCTTCGGGGGCAGCAGTTTCAGGAGCGACGGTTAGGATGGGATCGGTAAGTTCGGGAGTAACCATGAGATGAAAAGTTGGGTTTGGGAGATGAGAGTCGCTGGCGAGCCGCCGTTCCAGAGCACGGTAGAGGCGTGGGTGACTTTCTCTAAGATAGGGAGTTGGGCGGCTATGCGGCCGTCGATTTGGTGAGGTAAATGATGGGGGCTGCGGGCCAGGAGGCGCGCGCGTTGGGTGCGGGGGCCGCAGGCAATGACGATCTGATGATCCGCAGCCAACGGGAATCCAGTTTCGTAGAAGAGCGGGACATCCGCCACGAAGATGGCGGAGGACGAGGCGGTCTGCTGAGCCGCAGTGCAGGCTTGGCGCACCATCGGGTGGAGCATGGATTCCAGGAAACGGCGTTTCTCCGCGTCTTGGAACACCAGCGCACTGAGGCGATTACGATCGAGACTTCCGTCGGCGGCTAGAAGATCCGGGCCGAGCGACGCAGCTATCTGTCCCACAACGTCCGCCCTTGTCAACAACTCCCGCACGCAGCCATCCGCATCAAAGAATACCACCTCCGGCAGCCGCTCCCGCAGCAGCGCGCTAAAGGTGGACTTGCCCGTGGCGATACCGCCCGTGATGAGAAGAGTAAGCAAAGGCTTCAAGATGCGCGGAAGGAACGAGGCGCCGGTAATGGTGCAAGGTGAAATGTGCCGGGGACTGAACTGCGAGGGCGCGGGATTGCGGTGTTGGATTCGATTATTGTGCCGTGGAAATGGGATCCTCCAGGGCCTAGGCGATGGGGTCTGGGCACACGTCTCGGCGTTGGCATTTGAGGCAATGGTTGCCGAGGTAGAGTTCGTCGATTTCTCCCATGAGTTGTTGCACCGTGGGGCGGTCGTCGGTGAGGATGCCAGCCTCGAAATTGCGGCGGTGGGGATTCTTAGGTCCCAGGCCAGCTCCGGTAAAATTAGCGCTGCCGAGGTAGGCGATCTTGCTGTCGAGGATGACGACTTTCATGTGGAGGCGCGGGCAGAGGACGCGCTCGAAGCGCTCACTGCGGAGTTCGGGAAATTTATCGAAGTCCGCGCGGAAGCGCGGTCCAGGCTCCTTGGCGTGGAGGAGGCGGACTAGCACGCCGTCGGCTACGAGTTGCGCTAACACGGCTAGGAACGGCTGGTATTTCCCCTTCCGCGTCTCCACATGCATGTCCTTCAGATCTGCCGTGGCGATCCAGACCATCTTGGTGGCGGCGGGGATGAGCTCTTTGAGCAGTCGCTGGTAATGATCCCCGTGGAGGACGAGTTCCCACATGCGTTAGGAGATCAATGATCGTCGGGTGTGGGCGTGGCGTGCGGATCCATGCGGAAGCGCAAGCGCATCTCGTTATCGAGGTCACTGAGAATCTTCATTTCTCCGCGGATCTGTTCGGAGAGGGCCTGCACGATCTGCCATCCAAAGCCCTTGGTGCGGGCTTTGAGGAGGGCTTCATTTTGGAAAAGTCCGTTGTCTTTCACTGCGAGGATGCCTTCCGTTTGGCCGAGGTCTAGCTTGATCTCAATGAGGCCCGTAGCGTCCCCTGGGAATGAGTTTTGGAGGACGGAGTGGAGCATTTCCTGCAAGATCAGGGCCAGGGTGATGGCGAGTTTCTGCGGGAGGTGCGCAGAGGTGCTAGGGGTCTTAATGGTGATGCGTCCGTCGGCCACGCGGAGGGATTTGAGGGCGGTGTGACTGAGTTCCCCTGCCACGCGGCTGAAGTCCACGCGGCCCGTGGCTCCATCCAACAAACGATACACTAACGCCACGGCTCCCACGCGGTCTTTGCTTTCCTGGAGTGCGCTGCGCAGAGCATCGCTGAGGCCCGCATCGTTGGCTTGGAGGCTGAGGAGGCTGGTGAGGACTTGGAGGTCATTGCGGGTGCGGTGCAGGGTGACCACGGGCACGTCGGAGGCGGGCGGCGCGGCGGTGGTGGCTGGTGCGGACGGGATGTTAGGCGTGATTTCATCTAACGTGATGTCCCGCATGAGGCCGAAGAAGCCTTTCACGCCGTGATCAGCAAAGGGCACTAACTCCACGGCCACGCGCCCGGTAGTGCCGTCCTTGCGGAAGAAGGAAGATTTCCCAATCCAACAGCGATGGCGGTTGATGTGCTCAGAAATTTTCTGGGCGAAGGCTTTGGGCTGGTCGGGGTGAAAAAGTTTGAAGAGGCCGCTGCCGAGCAACTCGGACTTGGGATAGCCAAAGAGGGTCTCGGCGGCGGGGTTCACGTTGCAAATGCGGCCTTTTTCGTTGGTGATGATGGCGGCTTGGTGGAGGAGTTCGATGGCGGAGAACTCGTAGGCCGCAGCGGCTTGGTCGGGGGTGCTCTCGGCGGGTGGATGGGAGCGCGTGAGATCCCGGATCAGCAGGCCAAAGCGGTGCTCTGCCGCGCCCGCATCAGCAGCTAGGGGGACGAGGCGGGCCTCGCAGAAACGGGGCGCTTCGTCTGGGTGGAGGCGGTATTTAAATTCACAACGCACCTCCGCATCTAACGAGTCTTCCAGGCTGTGCATCATTTCTCCTAACGGGAGTTTCTCCGCTAGACGCGGCAGGGCTTGGCTAAAGGTCTGGCCTTCCAATTTACCCGCGGGCAGGAGGTCCGCGAAATCTCGCGAGGGGAGATGCGACATGATGGTGGTATCTGCCCGCAACTCTAGCATGAGATCAGACACCACCTGCAAGAGCTGCGGCGGCGGTGGGGCGGTGGAAGGAGGAGCGGCGGGGAGGGGCATGGAGGGGGAAATGGCAGCGGATGGGGAGGCGGGGGCCGGGCGGAAATAGTAGGCGGTAAAGACGGGCGAGCCGAGTGAATTTTTGACAATCCGAATCTCACACATGACGGGCTGCGGCGGGCCTTGGCGCGGGCGCAGCAGCACCAGCACGGGCGCGCCCGCCGCACCAGCACGCACGGAGAACGCCATCTTTTTTAACTGCTGACCGTCTTCTTCAGATAAAAATTGCTCCATCCCTAACCGTCGCATATCCAGCCGGGAGCAGCCCACTAACTGCTCAAAGGCCCCACTGGCATCCGTCACATTCCCCACCGCATTCACCACTACCACGCCCAGTGGAGCCTGCTGGAAAAGATGCCGGAAGCGCGCCTCGCTGGCCCGCATGGCCTCTTCTTCCCGCCGCGCATCCGTCACATCGAAGATCGCGACTAAGAGCCTTTCCTCAGACAACGGAGACGGGCGGAACTCCACTTCCTTGAGCAGACTTTCCGCACTGCGCATCGTCATCACCAGGGTTAGCCGACGTCGCCAGACTTGTTCATACCACGCCTCAATCAGCGTGCGTTGCTGTCCCGGTTCCGCCACGCACCCGCGCTCTAGCCAGCCTTGCAGGCCACCCGCAGCTTCCACGGAGAGGCCGAGGATATTGCGATGCTGGGGATTAGCGTAGATGAGGTTGGCGGCATCATCTAGCAGCAGTAATCCGAAGGGAGAGGCCTCAGTGATCTGTTGATGCAGCCCATCACTCATGGTTGACGGCGGCACGGAGGCTAGGGAGGGCTGGAGATTATCCGGGAAATTACCGCTCATTTCAAACGTGGAGGCGGGCAGTTGGAGATCCGGGAGGTCTAGGCTAGGGGCTAGGGGCGTGGGGATGACGGGATCATTAGTCACAAGCGTCCAGTCGAACGGCTTCGCCTCTGCGGGCGCTTCCAGCACGGTCAGCGGCGGCACAGCCGTGGCGAAGATTTCCACCACCTCCAAAGCGGGCGACTCCTCCGGTTCGTCAGGTGCGGTCTCCTCATCCGTCGAAGCTTGCAGCAACTGCGTGACCCCGGCATTCCAGCCATGCCATTGGCGCGCGGCATCGACTGTGGCCCCCACCTTCCCACCAGAAAAGGGGAAACTAACGAATTCATTAAACCCATGCCACTCGGAGGCCGGAGCATGGTATTCTCCCAGGCCCATCACATACGGCTGGATGCGTCCCGCCCGCGTCCGCAGCCAAGAGACGAACTCTAGCACACCTTCATGGTCACCATTTAAAGGCGTCACCACTAGGCCCTGATCGTCAAACAACGCTCGCCCGTGTTCCACGCTCTCACAGCCTAGCACCTTCACGCCTTGGGCTTGCAGGGCTAGGCCTACTTCATGGCGTCGCTGCTCATCCGTATCCACAATCAGGGCGCGCAGAGTCAGATCAAAGGGGGAAGCTAGCGTGAGGTCAGTGACAAGCATGGTCGAAAACTAAGGAAGGCGGTCTAAGGAAGGCGAAAAACCATCAGCCATGAGAAATGGCATCAAGGTGAACCTTATAGGTGCGAGAAAAATAAACGACAAGCTCAATTTACCCACATCACAGCCCCTGGAGCGCAGACTTTAGTAATCACCGACGGTCTGTTGGTAAAATTACACATTCCCCAGAAAATCTTCTTGTCGCGCTGGCGTCGGAGCCTTTAGTGTTTTCCCCGATGCCCGGAATTTCCTGCCTACCGAGCCGCCGAGCCGCGCGTCCCCTCACTCTTTTCACTACCCTAACTCACCCTTCCATGACTTCCAAAGATCTCCCGCAAGCCCAACGCAACCTTTACGATAAAGCCGTGGCCGCCGTGCGCTTGTTGAATAACGACTACGCCATCCAGCTCCTCCAAGCCATCCTCAAAGACGCGCCAGACTTCCTGGAAGCCCGCCAACTCTGCCGTCGGGCGGCCATTCAGAAGCACAGTAAGGCGGGAAAAAAATTCCTCGGCGTCAGCACGTCTGGGATGTCGGCCATGAAAGTGCAGCCGAAGGTGAAGAAGGATCCACAGGGCGCGTTGCTGGATCTGGAGCAACTGCTAGGCGAAGACCCCTACAGCGTGCAGGCGAACCAACTGCTCTTTGATGCCGCCCTCGCGCTGAACATGCCAGAGACCGCCGCCTTCGCCCTGGAAACGGTGCGCCAAGGCCACCCAGACAACGTGAAGGTGATGCATCGACTAGCAGAATTTTACATGGAGCAATCCCTGCCCGCCAAAGCGGTGGACGTTTATAACTCCATCCAAAAAGTAGACCCCTCCGATGGCGATGCGCGCAAAGGATTCACGAATGCGAACGCCAAACTTTCCATGACCCAACAGAAATGGGACTCCGAAGGCGGGAAGGGCGGCGTGCAATCCCTGATGAAGGATAACAAGGAAGCGCAGATGCTGGAACTGGCTAGCAAGCAGGGCCTAACGCAGGAGCAGAACGAGGAAGTGTTGGCCAATTTCATGGACCTATATGCCCAGGACAATACCAACTGCACCACCGTCCAGAAGATTGGGGAAATCCTGGAGCGACTGGAGCGCTACGATGAATCCTACCAATATTACCACTACGCCTGGACGCTGAGCAATGGTGACTCCTCCCTGGAAACGAAGGTCAACAAACTGCACGATAAACTGAGTGAGATCCACATTGGCCAAGTGAAGGCTTGGATCACGGAGAACCCGGACCATCCCGATCTCATCACCCAGCAAGAGGAGGTGAATCGGCTCTTGCTAGAGCGGGAAGAACGTCTGGTGTCCGTGGCGCGGGATCGCGTGGAGAAGAACCCCACGGATATGCAACTCCGTTTCGAACTCGGCAGCCACCTCTATGCCGCTGGCCATGCCACCGAAGCCATCCCCGAGCTGCAAAAAGCCAAGAGCAATCCCCACATCCGCACCAAGGCCATGCTCACCCTTTCCAAGTGCTACACGGAAAAGAACATGATCGACTTGGGCATCCGCCAACTGGAAGAAGCCATTGGCGAGCTCCACTCCATGGATGACACCAAGAAAGAATCTCTCTACAACCTGGGCGCGCTCTACGACCGCCAAGGCAAAAAGGTGGAAGCCCTGGAAGCCTGGAAACAAATCTACGAGTCCGACTACGGCTACCGCAACATTGCCGAGCTAGTGGAAGGCTCCTACAGCTAAGCCCGCAGCTTCTCTAGCAACGGCAGCCGCTGCTCTGGCAGGTGATGGTAGATCTCCCGGATCGCATGGATCGGCGGGGCGGGATCATCTGCGGCATAAACGCCCAGGGCTTTGGCTAGTTCCATTTCAAAATGTAACACCCCTTTGACCGTGGGCTCATGGGAGCAGAGCCAATGGAGCGCTCTTTCCAGCAGATCATGCAGCGTAGGGATGGGTGTCTCCCGCTCGGCCACTAGCTCAATCAAGCGCACGAAATAAGCCGCCGCCAGCACGCGCAGATAGCTGGCTTGTAAGCCATGGCGGTAGTTCACCACTGCCGCTTCCCGTAAGTTATGCAGGTCCCCGCGCTTCGCCTGCACATACTCTATTTCCACATCGTAAAATAAATCTAACTGACCCGCCAACGGACTGCCGGGGCGGCGGGCTCCCTTGGCGGCGGTCTTGATGAGGCCCAGCTCTGGGCAACACCAGGACACGATGAGGCTGGTGTCCGTGAGCGGAGTCTTGCGGAGCAGGATGGCGCGGGATTTCGGCACCTTGCGCTTTAGGCGGCCTGCGGCACGCTGAGCCAGATGGTGGTGGTATCTTGATCGCTCTTTAATCCAAAGCGGATGCCCATCTGCGCACACAACATTTGGCTAATTGCTAGGCCGATGCCGTAATGCTTACTATCCTTCGTGCTATGGAAGGGGCGGAAGAACTCACGGAATTTCTCCAAGGGAATGGTGGTTCCCGTGTTCCGCACAAAGATATCCACACAGCCGGGGCGGCTGCCGGGGACTTGACCGGGGGGCAGCACGTCCAGGCCTACAGAGCCGGGTTTGCCAGAGAGCGCCACGGCTTCGGCGGCATTCAGCGTGATCTCGCAGAGGATTTCTTTCAGGCGGCCATTGTCCACATACACCGAGCCGCTGCTGGGGGACACGTTGATTTGCAGCGGCACATTAAACTTGGTAAAGGGCGCGCGCAGATTCGTATCAATGAGCGGAATGTAGGCCGTCAGGGCCACAGATTGGAGATTGAGATTCACGCAGCCACCCACGGCCAGCAAGCGCTCCGCTAAGTGCCCCGCGCCTTGAGAAGAGGACTTCATGTGGTCCAGATTCTCTTTTACAGAAGCCTCTAGGCCATCACTCATGAGGATCAAACTGGAGAAACCTTGGATCACAGCTAGGAAATTATTCAGCTTATGAGTCAAGCCCCGGAGCATCGTGTGATAGTATTCACCCACGGGCGTGCCCTGCACCAAGATAGAAGGCGGAAAGTAAAATCCGTTTTCGTCAAGGGTGAGGGGTTGGGCAGTTTCGTTAGGGTAAATCATAGTCCAGACCATTCCCAAGCGTGCCCTTAGAATCAAGTCCTAATCCAGCGAACACGTAACCCTGGATGCGCTAGGCAAGGTGTTTTAGGCGTTTTCAGGGGAGACGTTTAATACGGATGTCCTTGAAGTAAAAAGTACTCCCGGGGTCATGTCCCTGGAGCGCGATGGCTCCCCCTGCTGGGTTGAGTTTGCGTCCGGCACGCTCTGGTGAGCGCTGCACGTTGTCCGGCTCGGTATAATCCACGGTCATCTGGTCGTTGAGTTGCACAGTGATGTGCTTGCCCTGCACGGTGATGCGGACACGAAACCACTGCGACTCGTCCACGGCGGACTTGGGCAAGTCCACGACGGCGTAAAGGCTGCCCGTCTTGCGCTTCTCCTTCTCGGTAGAGTTAAGCTGCACCTCATAACCGTTGGCGAGATGGTGTTCGCTGTTGGGAGCCTTGTAGTCGGTGTGAAAAAAGACGCCGGAATTGGCGTTCGGCTCGCTGCGGGCGCTCAACTCAAGAACGAAGTTAGTGAACGGGACAAATTTTCCCTCGGGCTTGTCGCCGACGTAAAAAAGATGGGAACTGGACTTGGTGGCGTGGGCCCGAATCGTGCCGTCCACGACAGACCATGAATCGGGATAGAGGTTGGCTCGCCATCCAGTCAGGTCTTTGCCGTTGAAGAGCGGTTGCCAAGCATCATCGGCTAAGGCGCCGCCGGAAAAGAAGATGCAAATGGCGTGAAGGATTAGCTTCGGTATGGTTTTCATAGGTTGGAATTATGAGGCGTGTGCAGAAGCGCCTAATATTAGACTGCCCCGCCAAAATTTGCAGAGAGATTGTGTGGAATCCGACAGATGAAGTATTTTTCTGGTGCGTGGGCGTCGATAGCGAAGTGGTATGTCAGTATTTCAGAATATCCCACAAAGGACAAGATGTATCTCGGCGGTGCTGACAAATTGACAGGGCTTACGCAGCAACGGAGGCGGCATGTTGGAAGGTGGGCGGGCGCAGAGGGCAGATTTTTTTGTGCTCAGGGCGCAGGGGGTGGTTCATTTCAGCAGCAAGGCCGCGCTGGCCACTGCCGCGTCTTCGTGCACAAGGGCATAGAGAGCCTGGGCCATTTTCAGCGGCTGTGAATGCTGCCAGATATTGCGCCCTAGCGCGATGCCCGCTGCTCCGCAGTCCAGGGCATCCCGCACCATTTGCAGCACGGCTAACGCGTCTGTGGTAGCCGCTCCGCCCAGCACGATCACGGGCACATAACATTCTGCTACGATGCTGGTAAACGCCGCTTTATCCCCCGGATAGGCCGTCTTGACCACATCCGCGCCTAACTCTGCGGCCAACCGCACGGCAAAGCGAATGTGCTCTGGTGTGTAGGCATCCCCACGCCCCAGGCCATAGGGCAGCGTCTCCATGATGACTAGCAGCTCACTCTGATGCGCCTCCCGCACGGCCGCCGCCGCATCCGCAATGATCTGCGCCTCATTGATGTGCCCCGGAAAACACATGTTCATAATCGCCTGCGCCCCGATCCCCTGGGCCACTTCGGCTCCATAAATGGGGTACGCGCCACTGGGCGTAAACGGGCCTTCCTTAGGGATGCAGGTATTCCCACAGTCCACCCGCAGACAGACGCCCCGGCCCTCCAACTCCGCAGCGGCGGCCTTGGCCAAGCCGTAATTTAAAATGAAGCCATCCGTGTAGCCCCGCAGGCTCGCAATGAGATCCCGCCCATTCCCCAAGCCCGGCACGGGCACCAGGGTGCCGTGGTCCATGGGGATGATCATTGTCTTACCGTCTTCTTGGAAGAACGCCTTTAGATTGGAATTGTTACTCATAAGCTGGCCATGCTTGGAGGCGATGCCCACGCTCCGCTAGTGGAAAATGGAGATGTGGGCCGGGGGCCAAAAATCGTTGATTTCTCCGCTCGAATTCCCGGCGGATGTCTCCATAGTGCCAGGTTCTTCTCTCCCTCGTCCTTGTGACCTCCTCACGACCTATCATGAATCGGATCTGCCTTTCCCTCTCTCTCAGCGCGCTTTCCGTGTTGGCCCTGCCTGTGCATTCGGTGGCGGGGGAACCTACCAAACCTACCGCCGTGGCGGAGTCGAAGGATCCCTTCGCGCGGCCTGCAGGCGTGGACGAACGCCCGAAGGGCACGGTGCCAGAGGATTTGCTAGACGATGAGCATGTGCAGGAAGAGTTTGGCGTGAGTGAGTTGACCACGCCTTCGATCAAGAAAATTTTCGAGGATCTGGAGTCGCTGGGCACGCTGCCGTATGACGCGCTGAAGCGCACCGTGCCCAAGGGGCTGTCCAGTGATCGGACGTTGATCGCGCTGAATTTAGGGCTGCTGATTGGGGATGGTTTCCTCTCTGTGCAGAGTGAGAAAATTTCCGACCTAGAGGACATTGGGAAAGCGATCTTGAAGCACGCTAAAGTGTTGGGTGCAGGATCGAAGGTGGCGGAACGGACGAAGAGCATTTTAGAAAATAGTGCGCTCGGTGATTGGAAGGAATTGAAGTCCGATCTGGCCACCACGCAGCGAGAAGTGAAGCACGAGATGGTGCTGCTGCGGGATCTGGACATGGTGCATCTGATCAGCCTGGGTGGCTGGTTGCGTGGATTGCAGATTGCCAGCATCACCAGCGCTAATCCCTTCTCTGGGGAAAAGGCCAAGGTCCTGGCGCGGCATGACATTGCGGAATATTTCGCCTATACGTTGGAGAATCTGAACCCCGCTGTGCAGAAGCTAGCCCACATGGTGGCCCTGCGCCAAGGGCTGGCGGAGATTGATACCATTGTCAATTTACCAGAGGGCAAACCGCTTTCCAAAGAAGAGGTGAAGCGGCTGGAAGAGAAGGCCACAAGCCTGCTGGAGTTGATTACCAAAAGCGAGCAAAGCGACAAGCCGAGCAAGCTCGAGAAGACTGCCAAAGCCGAGAAGTAATTAGGCCACCGCCGCGGCCTCGATGCTCTCCCCGCGCAGCTCTAGCACGTCGCTCAGGCCTGGGAGCAGGGATGGGAAGTTCGTCAGCACTTGTTGGAGATTGGCCACGGCTTGGGGAATGTGGGCTAGAAAAGCGGACTTTCCCTGCTGCAGCCCCAGGAAACCATAAGCCCCTAATGCCTGCATCAACCGCTGACAGCACAGGGAGGCAAAGATCTCCTGATTCGTATCCCATTGATCGTCCGCCGTGCGCACTTCTAGGTAGTGGGCAAAGAGATCGTCCCGTTCCTCCTCGGTTAGGGTGGCATACGGATCATAGAGCAGGGAGGCCACATCGTATTCCGGCCGTCCAGGCCGCAGGCCTTGGTAGTCGATGAGGATAGCCTCTTGATTCCGCACAATCACATTTTGCGACTGGAAATCCCGATGCACCATGAAGCGCGGCATGGCGGCCAGTGCGCTGGCTAGCTCAGGGAAGTCCCGCTGGTGGTGGATCTGGTGCAGTTGGTGGGGATTCAGCGCGGAGAAATTTTTGGCAAAGTGATTAAAGAAATAATCCTGCTCCCAGATATACAGCGTCTCATCGAAACCCGGCTGGAGATGGTTGCGGAGGCTACTGGGGATGTGCTCCCATTTCAAGCTATGGATCTTGGCCACTTGGGCCAGCGCGTCTTGATAGAGTGGCAGCCGCTCCGCAGCCGGGTGGTGGCGGAACTCCCAGAGATCCACCGTGCCCAGATCTTCCATCCAGGCCAGCTTATGCAGGGGATCATGGAAATAGAGCCGGGGCGCGCGCACGCCTTGCTGATGCAAGACTTCCGTGGCCGCAAAGAAACTTTTATTGTCCGGGCGGCGGTCCGTATAAACCATAAGAATGCACGTCCGGGGCCCCCGGAAGCGGCCCCCAGCGGTCACGCGGTAGTAATGCCGATCCGATCCGCCTTTCTGGATCAAGTCCAGCCGCACCTCGGCCTCTCCCCAGCCGACTAAGCGGTCACGGGTGGCAGCGGCTAATTGAGATGCAGTGATTTCTTCCATGGAATAAAGCGGACAGGCGGAGGCGTTATGGACAAGTGGCCGCGAGACTATCGGGAATTTTCCTGGCTGCAATCATTACCTTAAGGCGTAGCGCGCTTCATTTCCCCTTAGGGTCTGTTTTAAAAATGGAGCGCGGAGTTTCACTCCGCTGCATTTCGCTAAGGGCGAAGGAAATTGCGGCTCGGCCATAGCTGCGGAGGGCAACTCCGCGCTCCATGGAAGCGGCTGAAATTTTAAAATTTCCATCTGCCACGCAAAATAAATATTGTTGGAAAGCATCCTATCTGTTTAAACCACGGGAGCCTGCCGGGACTCCCCTCCTCCTCTCTCTCCTGATTTCCGGTCCACGCTCGTCCTCCAGGACGTCCATTTAGTCCGTTGTATCTGCTTTATGAAAAAATTCCTTTCTCCTCCTGTCTGCGCTGCGGCTATGCTGCTGGCCAGCGCGCTCTCCTCCTCGGCCACGCCCGTGCTGGTGACTAACTATAGTTTTGAGAGCCCGCTCTTTACGGCGGATGCCTCGGATGCGAATCTTAGTGGCAATGGCTGGACGGGCGGCCTGGGCAACCTAGCATCAGCAGCGTTTATCGAAACGGTGGCCACGGTAACGGCCAATAGCACTCCAGGCGTGGGGAATAATAAGAACTACCTAGCGATGAACCTGAACTATGACGTCTGGCAAGATGGCGCGACGACCTTTGCTGCGGGCATGACTTATACCTTGACCGTAGCCGTAGGAAATCGCAGTGGGCAAACCAATGCCGCGAACAACCTTTCCGTATATGCCCTAGCAGATGCTACCACCGGGGATGTGGTCGATGCGGCCTCCAAGAATGCGGGCACGACCGTGACGGCCAATACCTTTGCAGATGGCGCGCCAGTGGTGGTCAATGTTCCGCCGGGCTCACCTCTGATCGGCAGGCCGCTGCGCATTCTCTTGCAGTCCCGAGGAGGCGTGGGCACCACCGTGGGCGGGAATCGCTCGCACTTTGATAACATCCGCTTGGATGCTGCCCCCATGAACACGAACCTTCCCGGCGTGGTCATGACCGGGCCCACGGGCGAGTCTAGCACGGGTGCCACTTTAAATGGTAACATTTCCCAAGTGGGGAGCGATGCCCCCGCCGTGACCTTCTACTGGGGCAAGCAAGACGGCGTGTCTGATCCCACGAAATGGCTGAACAATGTGGTGCTAGCGGGCACGCAATCAGGCGCGTTCTCCACCGCCCTAACGGGTCTGCCAGCGGGGCAATTTTACTACTACCGGATTAAGGCGACGAATACGGCGGGCACCACATGGTCAAATTTGGGGAAATTCTCCACGGGTGGCTTGGAGGTGCAAAACTTTAGTTTCGAGCAGCCGATGAATGTCACCTCCGGCACAAATTGGAATAACAACGATGGCATTGCGTGGCAGGAAACCGGTGGGTTCGGCAATGGCAATACGTTCTTCGAATACTCTTCGCTCTCCGCAAACACCCTGGTAACCACCTCACCTGCTTACACCCCCGTAGTCGGCAATAACCAACAGTATTTAGGCCAAGCCTTGAATTATGATGACTGGCAGGATTTGACTAGCACCTATCAAGCCGGGCGTTCCTACACCTTCCGCGTGGCGGTGGGGAATCGCAGTGGACAAACGAATGCGGCCAATAGCTCGCAGTTTAGCCTGGGTGATAACACGGGTGCCGTCTATGATGTGAAGGCCGTGAATGCCTCCACGGCCACCACTGGGAATACCTTCGTGGACAGCAGTGTGACGGTCTATATCCCCACCGGCTCGATTGCCGTGGGCCGTCGCATCCGGGTGAATCTCCAAGCCCGCGGCACGGGTCGGTCACATTGGGATAACGTGCGCGTGGAATCCGCCGTCATGGACCCTAACCTCCCCGGCGTGATCACGACTGCCCCTGCCAGCGTGACCTCCAATTCTGCCACGCTGAATGGCACGGTGGTCGCAATCGGTAGCGCGGCTCCAACCGTCACCTTCTACTACGGCCCAGTGGATGGCGGCTCGGATCCCACAAAATGGACGGGCACGGCCAGTGGAAACTTTACGGTGGCGGGCACCCAAACGGGCGCATTTAGCTATGCGCTAACAGGCTTGAACGCTAGCACAAACTATTACTACCGCGTGCGCGCAGTGAATGCCACGGGCACCACCTGGAGCGCGCCTGTGCAGACCTTCACTACGCTGATGGTGCCGCCCACGGTGGCTAATCTAGCGGCTAGTCAGATCAGCGCTTCCTCCGCCAAACTCGGTGGCACCATGGTGGCCACGGG
Source organism: Verrucomicrobiales bacterium (assembly GCA_043757865.1). Lineage (GTDB taxonomy): Bacteria > Verrucomicrobiota > Verrucomicrobiia > Verrucomicrobiales > V1-33 > JAGNEJ01. The sequence continues at coordinate 14,940 of JAYVOP010000287.1, forward strand.
TGGTGGCACCCCGACGTTGAAAATCTATTACGGCCCAGCGGATGGCGGCACGGTGGTGGGGAGTTGGGCTAGCTCAATTGACTTCGGCGTGCAAACCGCCTCGGCTAGTCGTGTGGTCAATGGACTCAGTGCGAACACACTCTATTATTTCCGCACAGCGGGCACCAATCCCGGTGGCACGGGCTGGGCTCCGGCTAGCGGCACCTTTACCACCAGTGCGGCCACCCTGGCGGTCATCAGCACAGTGGCGGCTACGAATGTGGATCTCAATACCGTGACTTTAAACTGTAATGTCACGGCCATCGGCAATGATGCCCCGACGGTGAAATTTTACTATGGCACCGCGGATGGCTTAAATGTGGCGGCTAATTGGACGAGCAATGTGGCCATCGGCCTGCAAGCGGGCAAAGCCTCGCTAGATCTCATCGGCCTAACTGCGGGCACGCGATATTATTTCCGAGCTGCGGCCACCAATGCCGCTGGGACGGCATGGGCCAGCACCACGCTGAATTTCATAACGGACATTGTGACCAAGCCCGCTGTGGCCACGCGGGATGCCACTAATGTGGCCAGCACCATGGCGGACATGCGGGGCGAGGTAACGAGCATTGGCGATGAAGCGCCCACGGTGAAATTTTACTGGGGCCCAGTGGATGGCGTGAAGGTCATCGCCAACTGGCAGAACGTGGCCACGTTAGGCATTGATTCCGGCAACTTCGAGCGTGTGCTCACGGGCCTGACGCCTAACACGACTTATTTCTATCGCGCCTATGCCAGTAACAGTGCGGGCGCAGACTGGGCTAGCACTACTATTTCCTTCACCACTCTGGCAGCAGACGTGGCCACAAATTTAGTCATCAACGAAGTCTTCTCGGATCCCATCAACTCCACTTACTGGACGGAATACATTGAAATCTACAATCCTACCGCCGCTCCGATTAGCCTCAGTGGCTGGAGCTTTGCGGGGGACATCGTTTACAATTTCCCCAGCGTGAGCATCGGGGCGAACGATTACTATGTCATTGTGATGGACACCGCCGCCTTCGATGCCGCCTACGGCACGCTCTGTCCTGCTGCCAAGCGCAGTGGCCCCTGGAAGCGCAATGGCGTAGTGAGCACCAGCCCGCCAGACCATGATCTGGGGAATAGCGGTGGCGTGTTGATCTTGAAAAATGCGGGTGGCGTCACGGTGGACACCGTGGATTACAAGGCGGGTTTCCCCTGGCCCACGGGCAGCAAGGGGCAGACCTTCCCCACCACGACACAGACGCATCTAGCCTCGCTCTCCGCTTCCTTGCAGCATCCTAACTTGGATAATTCTCTCGGTGCTTCGTGGCGTGCGGCCATCGTCACCCCGGGTTTGGTGAATTATGGTTATCCCATTTCCACCC
>JAYVOP010000288.1:0-16308 GCA_043757865.1 Verrucomicrobiales bacterium
TCCGTGTTCGATCACCCCACCGTGGCTGCCCAACTGGCCACGCAGCCACCCAACTGGCCGCCCGGCACCGCCCACGGCTATCATCCCCGTTCGTATGGATTCCTGCTGGATGAAATTTCCCTCCGCCTCACCGGCCAGCGCCTAGGCGCAGTCTGGCAACGCGAAATCGCCCAACCGCTGGACCTGGATTTCTACTTCGGCGTGCCCGCCAGTGAGTTTCCCCGCATCCGCAAAGTCCACGTGGGCTCCGCCACGCCCCGGCCAGAGGAGGCCGCCTTCCTGCGCGCCTACATGGACGGCGGCAGCCTCACGCGGCGGGCGTTCGATAGTTTCCAAGGGCTGAATTCCGTCTTCGAGTTCAATCATCCCGCCGCCTGGACGCTGGGGAATCCCGCCTTCGGGGGCGTGGGCTCAGCCTTGAGCATCGCGAAATTTTACGCCGCCCTAGCCACGGACGGCGGCGGCATTTTCTCAGATCAAGTGCTCGGCTGGATGCGCACGCCGCAGTGTGCGGGGGAGGATCGCATCTTGCATTTACCCACCTGTTTTACCGCCGGCTTCCAACAAGATCCGCAGGATGCCGCAGGCGTGAAATTACGCCACCACTACGGCCCGCACCCCACGGCGTTCGGCCACCCAGGTGCAGGCGGCAGCATCGGCCTAGCGGACCCAGAGATGGGCTGGGGCGTGGGGCTAGTCCTCAATGAGCTAGGCCCCGGCGTCTTTCCCCGGCGGGAAATCCTGGCGCTGGTGCAGGCCCTCTATGCCTGAGGGTAATCCGGTAATCCCCCTAAAACGGGGAGGGTGGCCATCTTGGCCGTCCTCCCTCAAAGCTCCGACGTCGAGGCTTTTTGCTCCGACGCCGGGGCTTGCGGCGGGTGTAGGGGGGGCGGATTTGCGGTGAGCCTTGCCAGCGCGCACCCTCAAAGCACTTAGCCAAATCCCCCTTCTCCCGAGGCGGATGGTGGCGCTGTGGCCGTGGGCGGATAGGCCTTCGAGTTCGGCAAATTTTACGATGATGGGGGCGGTGCGGGCCAGGGCGGCGGCATCCATGCGGACGAGGCTGGTGCGGCGTTGGAATTGATCTACGGTCAGGCCGGGGAAGGATTTCCCTGCGCCTCCGGTGGGGAGGGTGTGGCTGGGGCCCGCGACGAAGTCTCCCGCAGCCACGGGGGCATAAGCCCCCAGGAAGATGGCCCCGGCGGTGCGGATCTGGGGGATGATGGGGGCATCATCTGCCACGACGAGGCTGAGGTGCTCCGGGGCGTAGGCATTACAGAGAGCGATGCCTTCTGCGAGATTCTGCGTGAGCACGAGCCATGCGCCTTGCTGGATGATGTCCCGGATGATGTCTGCGCGGGGCAGGGTGGTGAGCTGTTGCTGGATCTCCGTCTGGACCTCCGCCAGGATGCGGGGGCTGGTGGTCACGAGGATGATCTCTCCGGCGTGGCCGTGCTCGGCCTGGGCCAGGAGATCTGCGGCCACGAAGGCGGCATTGGCGGTGTCATCACAGAGGACCATGATCTCGCTAGGGCCGGGCAGGCTGTCGATGGCCACGGTGCCGAAGACTTGGCGCTTGGCCTCCACGACGTAGCGGTTCCCCGGTCCGTAAATTTTATCCACGGGAGCAATGGTGCTGGTGCCATAAGCCATGGCTGCGATGGACTGGGCTCCGCCGATGCGATAGACTTCCGTGGCTCCGGCTAGGGACAGGGCGGCTAGCATGGCGGGATTCACCCGGCCTTCACGGTCACACGGGGTGCAGACGACGATCTGCTCACAGCCTGCGGCCTGGGCTAGGGTGACGGTCATGAGCACGGTGGACACGAGCGGGGCGGTGCCGCCGGGGACGTAGATGCCCACGCGGCGGAAGGGCTGATACATCTCTCCCACGGTGGCCCCTTGGGCATTGGTGCATTGCCAATCTTGGCGCAGGCTTTGCTTGGCGAAGGCCAGCACATTGGCATGGGCAGCCTCCAGGGCGGCACGGGCATCCGGGGCTAGCTGGGTGTTAGCGGCGGTGATTTCCGCAGGGGTGACGCGGAGTTGCGGGGCGGTTAGGGTGACGTTGTCAAATTGAGCCGCACAGTCGATCAGGGCTTGATCTCCGAGGGTCTGCACGCTGCGGATGATGTCGCTGACGTAACTTTGCAGTCCCTCTGCGGGGCTACAGCGGCGGTTGAGCAGGGCTAGGGCGGCAGCATCTGCCGGATTGAGCGTGGAGAGGAGTTTCATGGGCCGGAGGTATAAGCGCATGGGCGGACTGCGCAAGCGGGGAGGCCGGAGCCTGATGAGGCGTGGGGCGGGGCCTCTGAGGTGGGCTGCTACCGGATGAAGTAGCTGAGGTTTTCCAGTTCCACGGCTAGGTCCACGCTGTTTACCCAGACGCCCTCCGGGGCAAAGATGAGGGTGGGCGCGAAGTTGAGGATGGCCTGGATGCCGTAGGAAACGAGGTCGTTGACCACCGCCTGGGCGACGGTTGCGGGCACGGCTAGGATGGCCATCTTCACGCCGTGGTCGGCAATGTGTTGGGCGAGGTCCGCCATGGGATGGACGGGGATGGGGGCATTCGGACGCGGGGTGGGATCGGCATCGAAGGCCGCAGTGATTTCAAATCCCTCTTTGTTGAATCCGCCGTAGCGCAGCAGCGCGGCCCCCAGATTCCCCACGCCCACCAGGATCACGGGTTGGAGGCGGGCGGTGCCTAATACAGTGGTGAGTTCCGTGGAGAGTCCCTCCACGCTATAGCCCAGGCCGCGGGTGCCGAAGTTCCCAAAGTGGGTGAGGTCCTTGCGGAGTTGGGCGGGTTTCACGCCAGCGGCCTTGGCCAGGGCGGCGGAGGAAACGGTGGCGGTGCCCGTCTGCTTGAGATGTTGCAGGCAGCGTTGGTAGAGGGAAAGGCGGTAAACCGTTTTGCGGGGGATGTCTGGCTTGACCATAATGTTTGTGAAAATTCGCAAACTCCCGCCACAATGCAAGCGGGCCGGAGGGCCTGATGATAATTTCTCCCTAACCTACCGCAGCCTGGCTCGCAGGGAGAGGCTAGTGCCGGTGCCGGGTGCGGTCTCTACTTCCAAGGCCCCGTGGAGGCTGGCCGCACGTTGTTTCATGCTGCCCAGGCCCGCGCCAGATTTGCCCTGGGAGGGATCGAAGCCCTTCCCATCATCCCGCAGGTAGAGGACGAATTCCCCATGCTCTAGCCCGGCCCGGATCTCCACGCTGTGCGCCCCGGCGTGCTTCTGGATGTTATGCAAAGCCTCCTTGTAGATCATAAATATTTCCCGCCGGATCTCCATATTCATGGGCCGCACCAACTCCGCCCCGATGGTTTGAAAATTCAATTCCATCTTTTTCCCCAGCATCGTCTCCGCCGTCTCCCGCATCTTCATCAGCAGATCCCGCACGGTATCCACGTCCGTGCGATTAAACCACACGATGTCTCGCACCGCCTCGGCCATGCTCATGGCCAGCCGATTAATCTCCCGCAGGTCTTCCTTCCCATCCTCCCAGTCCCCATCCTGCGCCATGCGGCTGAGCAGGGAAATGGTGCCCATGCCACTGCCGATCTCATCATGGATGTCTCGCGCGATCCGCGCCCGCAGCTCTTCCACGGCCCGACGCTTCTTCAACAGCGAGCGGAAACTTAAATAAACGAAGAGCAATAACGACCCACCAATCACATACCCTGCCGCCCGGATGACCGTGGCGATGGACTCCTTGGACTTCACCTCCCGCAGTCCTCGTAGCTCGTCCATGCGGGCGCTGGCCTCTCGGCGGTCATCCAAGAGATCGAACCACTTCGGCCAGGAAACCAGCCGTCCCTGACTCGTCTTGCCATCCACTAAATATTGCTGGGACCAGCCTTTCTCCTCGCTGGAGCTAGAGGCCGTCACGGGTTTACCTAAGGCCCAGTTTTCAGAGTCTTCACTGTCGGAGTAAACCTCCATTTCTCCCATGGCGAGGGCGTAAATGTTCTTGCCGGTGCTGGCGAGGCTCGTAGCCGTTAGGCGCACGTAGCGCCCGTGCGGTAGCTCTGCGCCCGTGCCGCGGATGGTCACGGGATTTTCAAAGGGCGTGTTCCCCTGGGGGTTCGGATTGATGAGCGCATTCGCCTCAGGATAGATGCCGATCAACGTGGCCTTCTCCATGTTTGGGCTATTGGAGATCTCGATCTTGAAAATATTGGGGAAGCCAAAGCCGCGTCGCTCTGGGGAGTCTGGGTCCCACGCGGGCAGGAGGCGGATTTCCCGAACGTCGATCTCCTGGTGCAGATCCACTTGGACCCAAGCCTGGGCATCCCGCTTGTCAGACTTTTGCGTGAGGATGCCCTTCGCGCTCGTGGGATCGCCCGTCACCGGCGGCCCCAGGATGCTCTGACCGTCCACGAGATAAGCCTTGCGGTAGCCGGCTTCTTCAATGGAGCCGCCGCCGAAGGTCACCGCACTAGCGGGTAAGCCCGCCGTGAGATTCAAATTTCCCGCCAAGACCATCAACTCGCCTAACGCGAAAACCTTAGCGCCTACTTCCACTCCCGTGCGATCTTTGCGCGCCCAGGGCTTGGTGGCGGTCACGCGGACATAGCGTCCCATTTGCTGCTGGGCGGGATAGACGACGGGGTTGGAGCCCGGGTTCGGCACATCGTTCGCGCTGGCATCGGCAATGATGACGGAGTTCGTCATCTGGTCATTGTTGGCCGCCTCCACGCGGTAGCGCACCGGGAAGCCATAGCCCGGACCCGGCCAGCCGTAAAATTCCGTCTTCAAGGGCACCAGCACGATGCGGTCAATGTTCACTGGCTGGCCCAAGTCCACCTGCACCCAGCGGGTCATCACCGTATTATCCAACGGAGAACTGTAGCCCAGGTGGCTCGTCTGTTGGATGGGGATGGGATTCACGGCGGCCAGGGGCTTCAAATGCGCCAACTCTTCATCAATCGCTTTCAGATCACTGTTAAAATAACTCACTAGCTGATCCAATGGCCCCCCGGCATCAGGACTGGCTCCGTGCGCAGAGAGCATCCCCCAGAGCACGAACATACCGCAGACCAACTGGCGAGGGAAGCTCCATAACATCCCGTTCCATACCGATGGCTGGGGAAAGTTCAACTACGGGATCACACGCTCGCACCCGCGCTCACCGCGTCCACAAACTCCTGGACGAACGGTGCGCGGTGGCCATGCTCTGGGCATGATGGTTAGTCCTCCTACGCGGCGTGATTTTTGGTTACTTCATGCTGTGGTCTTAGCGTGGGGGCTCACTGCTGTGCTCGGCAAGGGCTTAACCCTAACCGCGCCCGTGCTGGTGGCGTGGCGCACGGGCCTAGCTGCGGTGGGGCTCTGGGGATGGTTGCGCTGGCAGGGGATTCCGCTCGCGGTGGAGGCACGCGCCTTGGCACGGATGCTGGGCGTGGGCCTGCTCATCGGGCTGCATTGGTGGCTGTTTTTCCTCGCGGGGAAATTAGGGGCGGTGTCCACTTCGCTGATCGGGCTGTCCACCACCACGCTCTGGTGTGCGCTGCTGGAACCTTTATTTCATAAGGGAAAGCGGCTGCATGGGCTGGAGTTCTGGATGGGCCTAGGGATCGTGGCCGGGGCCTGCGTGATTGGTTATGGGAATCCCGTGGCGTGGCCGTGCCTGCTCACAGGCGTGGCCGCAGGACTGGTGGGAGCGGTCTTTTCTTTTTTCAATAACATCTTGGTCAAAACGCACGATCCGCTGGTCATTACCTTTTATGAAATGCTAGCCGCCAGTGTCTTGATGAGCCTCGTCAGCGGCCTGGGACCAGCCACCCGCTGGGTTCCGCAAGGTGCGGAATGGCTCTGGCTGCTGCTCCTGAGCCAAGGTTGCACGGTCTGGGCGTTCTCCGTTTACATCGGCCTGCTGCGGCGGCTCAGCGTTTTCTATATTAGCCTAGCGGGCAACCTGGAGCCCATGTGGGGCATCTTGCTAGCCGGGGCCATGCTCGGAGAATACCAACAATTCACGCCCTCCTTCTGGCTCGGGGCCGTGCTGGTGCTGGCCAGCGTGATCGTTTATCCCATTTTAAAACGGAACGCCCCATGACTACGCTGCTCACCGCGTTCACCCCCTTTGCCACGCGGCAGCGCAATGGCAGCCAGACGTTGCTGCGCTGGTTGCGACGCCATTGGGTGCCTGGGCAATATCATTCCCGCGTGTTGCCAGTGACTTGGGCGCAGGCCCCGCGCTTGGTGGCAGGCTTGTTGCAGCGGTATCAGCCCCAGCGGTTTCTGGCATTAGGAGAGGGCCAGCCGAGCCGCATCGTCTGGGAAATGGTGGCCCACAATCACGCCCACGGATTGGATGAACTAGGCCAGCCGCCGCCGACTCCCCACATCCTTCCTGCTGGTCCCACGCAGCGCCCTAGCACGTGGCCCGCGCCCACTGCGCCCCTGCATCTACTGCCTGCGAACATATCTTTTACCGTTAGCCGAGACGCCGGAGCATTTCTCTGTAACCGCGTGCTCTGGGAGGCGCTAGGGCAGCCTCCACGCCAGGCCGCGTTCCTGCATTTACCGCCGCAGGGAGCCCTGTCTGATCGCGCCTACACAGCGGCCTTCGCACCCTTCGTGCTGGCGCTCTTGCAGACTGCGCGGCTTACTCCTTCTTGAGATTCACAGCTCAGCCCGCGCGTCTTCGCCTGCTTGGCCGAGATCTTTGAGGGATTTACATTGCGCGGGGGGCGGAAGTTTGAATGTCGGGCTTCGCTTCACTTCAGCGTCGAGTTTCTCCTCCACACGCCATTCCACGTAGGTTAGCGGAAATGCAGGGATGCAAATTATTTCCTTGGCGGCGGCACTGGCGGACTCAAGTCCGTGCTCCGTGGGTGGGTAGTTCGGGGTTGCCACGTGGAGAAAGGTATGCGTGGACTGGAGTTGCTCTGCTCCCCTGCTTTCCCCCTCTTACTTTATTGCCCATGGCTGGTTTCTTTAAAAAACTGCTCGATGTCTTCAAACGCAAACCACTCGATTTCGATGAACTCGAGGCCACGTTGATCGCAGGAGACTTGGGGTTAAAGATGACGCTCCAGATCATCGCTCGCCTGCGGAGCCTGGGGCGGGAGTTGCACGCGGAGGACATCGTGACGGTGGCGCGGCAAGAGATTAGCCAACTGCTGAGCACGCAGACTGTGCCCCTAACGCCATTTCCAGATCGGCCCAAAGTGGTGCTCATCGTGGGGGTAAATGGCGTGGGGAAGACGACCAGCGTGGCCAAGTTAGCCCAGCATCTACAAGGCCAGCAGCACGGCGTGGTGCTAGCGGCCGCGGATACGTTCCGCGCAGCGGCCATTGAGCAACTGGAAGTCTGGGCGCAGCGGATCCAGGTGCCGTTAGTCAAAAGCCAATTTAAAGGTGATCCCGCCGCCGTCTGCTTCGATGCTTGGGAATCTGCCCAGAAACGCAACGCGCAATTCCTCCTCTGCGATACGGCGGGCCGCCTCCATAACCGGCACAATCTGATGGAGGAACTAGCCAAAATCCGCCGCACCCTAGCCAAGAAAGATCCCAGCGCCCCGCACGAAACGCTGCTAGTCGTGGATGCCACCACAGGCTCCAACGCGCTGAACCAAGCCCGCGAATTCGACAAATCCGTCGGCGGTCTCACTGGCCTCATCGTCACGAAATTAGACGGCTCTGGCAAAGGCGGCGTGATCGTTAGCATCCAGCAAGAACTCGGCATTCCCACGCGCTACATTGGCACTGGAGAAGGCGCGAAGGATCTGGAAATCTTTGATCCTATCAAGTTCGTCAATACCATTCTCTAATCCCCAACTAACTGCTCTATGAATCCTCCGAATGAATCCGCCACGCTCCGTAAATATGCCCTGGGCCTACTCCTGATTGGGCTGGCTTGTGTCGCTTACAATGCAGAATCCGGAGCGTGGGAATTTTATTTAACAGGCAAGAGTGGGTTGATCGTGAATGGCATGGGAGCTTTGATCGCGCTCTTGCTTAGCGTTTACGCCGCGCGGGGCGCGCGTTGGGCGCACTATGCCGGGGCCACGTTAGCGTTTATGTTTCTCATCGTGGGGTTTAAGAATGCGTTTCTGATTTCCCGGGGCCTAGCCTCTGGCACGGAGCCCGCATTTCATTGGTATAAAGCCAGCCTCTTTGCCGCCACCGCGTTTGTTTCCCTTGTCGCCCTGATGTCGGTAGCGCTCCATTTACGACGCCAGCCATTAGCGTAATGCCCGCTTGTCATCCGCTGGCATCTGCGTCCGGTGCGCGCACGATGAAATTAATAGATGGAAAAATGATCGCCCAGCAAGTCTTGGCGAAATGTGCTCGGGAGATCCAGGATTGCGTGGCCGCAGGCTTTACGCCGGGGTTGGCCGTAGTCTTAATTGGGGAAGACCCAGCCAGCCAAACCTATGTGGCTAGCAAAGCGCGCACTTGTCAGGAACTCGGCATGGTGAGCCGTAAAATCGTCATGCCCACGGAGGCCACCGAGGCCGCGGTGCTGGCGGTGGTGGCTGAGTTGAATGCGGACCCTAGCATCCACGGCATCCTGGTGCAGAGCCCACCGCCGCCGCAGATCGACGAGGCCAAAATCATCCGCGCCATTTCTCCAGCTAAAGATGTGGACGGATTCCATGCGGAAAATGTCGCTAAGCTAGCCATGGAAGACCCCACAGGCTTCGTGCCTTGCACGCCGTTAGGATGCCAACATTTGCTCATGGCTAGTGGTATTGCCACGGATGGAGCTAAGGTCGTGGTGTTAGGCCGCAGCATGATCGTGGGCAAGCCTCTGGCCCTGCTGTTGATGGCCAAAGGCCCCGGCGGTAATGCCACTGTGACCGTGGCCCATAGCCGCACCCAGGATCTAGCCGCCGTGTGCCGGGAGGCGGACATCCTCATTGCCGCCATCGGGAAACCGAAATTTGTCACTGCCGATTTCGTCAAGCCGGGAGCCACCGTGATTGACGTGGGCATCAATCGCATCCCGGATGCGAGCGCCAAAAGCGGCTTCCGCCTCGTGGGGGATGTGGACTTTCCTAACGTGGCTCCGCTCTGCTCTGCCATCACCCCGGTGCCCGGTGGCGTGGGGCCCATGACCATCGCCATGTTGATGCAAAACACGATCAAAGCCGCCCGCCAAATCCACGCCCTTTCCTAACGCACCCATGGACCGCCCCACTGCCATCACCCAGATCCGCGATGCCGCCCGCACCGTCGTGCAAGCCCTCATGAAGATCCATCCCGCCGTCCCGCATTTAAATGATGCCGAGACCCAAGCGGAGTGCCTGAAACACCTTCACGCCCTAACCACCGAGCTAGAGGCCATCAAAAAGAAGCTCGCCCGTCTCGAAGCGCGAGATGCCTCCGCAGAGTTGTAGGTGGAGGCTGCCGCCGCGCACCGCGGGCTACCCGCCGATGGCGATCATCTTGCGATTCGGCTGGTAGTTATTACGGAAATCGTGCTCCAGCGGCTTGCGGTCCACGACGTGGAGAATGAACTGACGCAGGTCATCGTCCGTGGCCCCAGCGCGCATGGGGCTAAGAATATCGAACTCTAAATAGCTGCCCAGACAGGGGCGCAGTTTGCCGTCGGCAGTGAGGCGGAGTTTATTGCAGGACTCACAGAAATGGAGGTTAGTCATCGCCCCGATGAAGCCGATCAACTGCCCGCGTCCGGGGATCTCATAGTAAGCGGCGGGGCCATTGCCCTTCATTTCCGGGCGCGCCCGCAGCGGGCCGTAGTGCGCTTCTAACTGCTGGCGTGCGACCCCTACGGAGAGAAAATTTCGCGCAGTGAGGACTTCTTGGGTGGAGACGGGCATCAGTTCGATGAAGCGCAGCAGACAGCCACGCTCGTGGGAAAAATCAATCAGGTCCGTGAGGGCTGAGGGGGCTTTGCCTAACATCAGGACGGCGTTCAATTTCACTTTCTCGATCCCCGCATCCAGCGAGGCCTGGATGCCGTCTAGCACCTTCGGTAAATAGTCCCGCCCCGCCACGGCGGCGTATTCTGCGCGGTCCAGGGTGTCTAAGGAAATGTTCACGCTGCGCACGCCCGCTGCTTGGAGGCGCTGAGCGGTGGTGCGGCCAGCGGTGGTGGTGGCTAGCAGCGTGCCGTTGGTGGAGAGGCCGAGGTCGTCGATCCCAGGGATTTTTCCTAACTCGGAGATGAACTCCACGACGTTGCGTCGGGTGAGTGGTTCCCCTCCCGTGACGCGCAGTTTGCGGATGCCTAACGTGGTGCCGATGCGCACGATGCGCAGCATTTCCTCATAAGATAATATGTCTGCGCGCGGCAGCCACTGTTGCACCTCCTCTGGCAGACAGTAGCGGCAGCGTTCATTGCAGCGGTCCGTGACGGAGATGCGCAGATAAGAAATTCGATGGCCAAAGCGATCTTCCATGATACTACCTAGGCAGGTGTGGCTGGTGCCGCATCTGCTTTCGCAAACTAAAAAATCTCCCTTTGCCCATGAACCTTCGCACTCACCTCCTGCTTTTGCTCAGCCTTGGCGTCAGTCTCTTGGCTAGCTGTTCTTCCACGCCCGCCACGCGCGCGCAGCAACGCCCTGCCGCCTTAGCTGCGCTCCCTGCCAAGCAGCAACCGACGGTGCTGGCGGGCCAGATCACTGAGGGCATGACGAAGGATGCCGTCTGGATCGCTTGGGGTAGCCCTAGCAACATTTCCCAAGCCGGGGAAAATGGGACCAAGCTGGAAATCTGGCGCTACACGGGGCTGCATCCCATTTACCGTCCACAGTTCGGCATGGGCTACGGCATCATTCCCCACGGCTATGGGCGGAATAGGCATTACCACGTGGACCCGTTCTATAACATGAACTACGGCCCGGACTACGTGCCTTACACGGCGGCGGTGGTGAAGTTTCTGGACGGTAAAGTGAAGGCCTGGGAGCGGTAGGTAAATTTACCAACCAGAGTTCCAACTGGGGTTCCCAGGATTCGATCCCGATTCACCCGCAGGCCGGGGAATCTGCGTGGCGAAGTCTTCCAGGCATTTATGAAAGGACTCACTGACAAACTGGGACCGCCGCAGCAGCATGGTCACGCCGCCCGCCCGGGCATTCGCGCGGGCGATCTCGGAATGGCCGCGCAGCAGGACTAGCCGTGTGTCGGCATTGACCGGGCCGTCTTCCAAATGCACATCCACGCGATACTCTGCATTGCCAGCGGTGGGGCGGTAGCCTGCTTGCTCTAACACGTCTGCGACCTCAGGCAGGTAGCGTCGCTCATTTTCGCTAAGCGTGCTGGGATCAGGCATGGCCACGGCGGGCACGTAAGGGCGTTGCCGCCCGAACCCGGCATCGGGCCCATTGGCACAACTGGCCAAGAGGAGACTAGCAACGAGGAGCGAACAAGATTTAAGCAGGGAGGTAATAGACATGGCTGAGAGCCTAGCGATCAATGATCGGCTGGCAAGAAATTTCCCCCTTCCCAAGTGCGCGGAGTCGTGATTCATTGGCGGCCTATGATCACGCCCCGCACCTTGCCTATGATGTTGCTCGTTGCTAGCCTGAGTTCCCTCTGGCTAGGAACGTGCAGACTGCACGCCCAGGCCCTCACGCAGCTCCCGGAGGCTGGTCCCGAGGGGCAACCAGCGGACTTACCTGCCGCCGCCTTACTCCCGGAGTTGCCACCGCTGCGCAGCCCTAGCGATGGCTTAGCTGCACCTCCGCTGCCGGATGTGCCCGGCTTAGTGCTGCCCACAGAGAACTCTATCCCCGCTGCGGAGCAAGGCCTGCCGAACGGCGTGGATGCGCTCACCAAGCAACTCACGCAGGATGCCGTGTATTGGCATAAAAGCCCCCGCCAAGCCCGCGCCCTGGCCCAACAGAAAGGCCGCCCCATGTTGCTCGTGTTCGGCGGTTTTGCTTGGTCTCCGGCGTGCAAGGCGCTGAATAATGATTTGTTCACGAACGTGCAATTCAATGCCTACGCGGCGGAGCATCTGGTGCTGTCCTTCCTCAATGTGCCCACCAAGGCCACCAGTTCTGGTGGCACCGTGACGGATGTGCACCAACTGCAATATGAGGCCATCAAATCCTACCAAAATTTCCTCCACGTCCGCAGCCTCCCCACGCTGATCCTCTTCGATGCGGAAGGCCACGAGATCATGCGGCAAGTCGGTTATAACTTTAATCGGGACCTGCGCGTGCAATCGTATAAGAAGTTAGAGGAAAGAGTGCTCAAGGCCGTGGACGTGGTTGAAAAACAGAAGGCTGAGGAAGACCACCGCCGGAAAATGCTGTCAGAGACGCAGCGCTATCGCTTTTGGACTAGCCGCTACGGTTCCCGCCTCTTTGCTAAGGCCAGCGGCCTCGTGGACCTGCCCACGCCCACGGATTTGGATGAAAAGGCCACTCAGCCCGCCGCCGCGCTGATGGACGAACGCGGCACCCTCCGCTACATCCCGCTGAAGTCCCTAGACTTAATGGACGCAGAAATTGTGAAACGGAAATTCAGCCCTAACCAGCCGCCCTCCACCGATCCGCCCGGCTACTACGATGGCCTGCCGCTGCGGGGCAGCGGGTTCGATCCTTAAGCGCGCAGCATCGGGAGCGTTGTGCCACGCTATTTTTTCCTGCCCGGAAAAGTGCTTCTGAGCAAGTTGCCAATGGCAGCCACCGCCCACCGCTCCATGACCAATCGACAGTTTCGGCTAAAGGCAATTTAGATGCTAGCAGGGACCTCACTAGCATCACCTTCGGCTGAGGCGGACGCGGCCTTGGGGATGCGGCGCTTGGGTTTGGGGGGCGGAGCGGGCTCGGCTGCGGGCGCAGTGTTTTCGGCAGTTTCCTCAGGCAGGGTGGGGTTCGCAATCTCTGCGGGCAGGACGACTTTGACGCGGTTAGCGGCGGTGCGTTCGGCGGCTTTGACTTGGGTCTGGAGTTGGTCCCGTTCCTTGGTCATGGCCTTCAATTCCGCCTCGTAGCGTTTCCTTCCTCCGACGGCTTCATAAAGTTTGTTTTCCAAGTTCCGATACTGGATGCGCAATGCTCCGTGGGCCTTCTCTTCTTGGGCCAGGCCGTTCTTGAGTCGCTCCACACTAGCCGCTTTGTCGATGGAGTTGAACCGCTGTTGCAGCGTGGCATAGCGGGAGAGCGTGGTGCTGAGATCATTGCGGGATTTCTCCATTTCTGAACGGAGCGCCTCGTAGTCCGCGCGGGCCACGGTGGCTTGGCGCTGGGCCTCGATGTCGGCTTTCAATTTGGCGAGCTGCGCTTGGGCCGCAGCGGTTGAGGATTCGGCTAGTTGTTGCGCGGCGGCAGCCTCGGAGGCTTGTTCTTCCAGGGTGCGCAGGCGTTCCACGAGGTCGGCGGTGTCCGTGGGGATGCCCTCCTGGGCGGCCTTGAGCTCGGTCAACTCTGCGGTTAGGCGTGCGGCGGATTCGCGCGTGATGCGGAGTTCTTGGGCCAGATCTTCGTAGGCTTCTTCCGGCGGTAAAGCAGGGGCGCTGGCTGCGGCCTGAGCGGCCTGGAGGTCCGCCTCCAAGGCTGCGTGGCGGGCTGTGGCTGCGGCTAGGGCGGTATGAGCGCTTTCCAGTTCTTGCTGCAGGCGGGCGCGCTCCTCGGCGGCCCCTGCGGCTTGGCTGTGGAGGTTGGCTTGGAGTTGGGAAATTTCCTCTTGGGCCAGAGCCTGTTCCTGGCTGCCGGATTGCGCGGCTTGCAGTTCGGTTTCTAAGGCTGCGTGGCGCGCTTCGGCTTCGGCTAGGGCATCGCGCACGTCGCTGAGATCTTGATCGGCAGTGGCTTGGCCTTCCTGCACGGCGGCTAGACGCGCCTCTAGTTCGCTGGCGGCGGCACGGGACTCGGCAGCCTCTTCCCGGGCCTCGCGGGCGGCCAGTTCCGCGTGTTCCAGGTCCTCAGTGAGTTGCTCCACGCTGCCATGGCTGCGGGTGAGTTCGGCTAGGGCGGCGTTCGCGCTTTCCAGTTCTTGCTGGAGGCTGGCGCGTTCCTCGGCGGCCCCAGCGACTTGGCTGTGAAGGTTGGCAAACTCCATCTGCAAGTTCGTCAAATGGCTCAGCGGCACATGCGTCTTGCCGTGCCCTGCGAGTTCTTCTGCAAGGCGCGAATTCGTCGCTTTCAGCTCGTCCAGCGTCTCCGCTACGTCGTTCGGGGTGGTGGCGGCAGCGGCTTTGGTGGCGGCTTGTTGCGCGGCTAAGGCGGCTTGGAGTTGGGAAATTTCCTCCTGCGCAGCGGCGTGCTGCTGGCTGGTAGTTTGGGCCGCTTGCAGTTGGTGTTGCAGCTCGGCCAGCGTTTCGGCTACGTCATTCGGGGTGGTGGCGGCAGCGGCTTTGGTGGCGGCTTGTTGCTCGGCTAAGGCGGCTTGGAGTGTGGCCACGCTTTGGGCTAGCTGCGCCTGCACTTGGCGCTGCTGGGCGTATTCGTCCTGCAAGCTATCCAGGCGAGTTTGGGGGACGTGCGTGGTGCTAAGGCGCTCCAGTTCTGCTTGGACGGATTCTGCTTGTTTGCGCCAGCGTTCTACCAACGGGGATTCCGTGGAAAGGCTGAGACGTTCCGTTAAGGCGATGGGTTCCACAGGCTCGGTCGGAGGCGTGGCGCTGGGCTCATTGCTCAGTCCAGCCTTGATCTTGGGAAGCAGTGCCGCCGCAGCGGTGGCTTGGAACCGCTGCTGCAAGGCGAGGAGTTCTGCGGGAGTGCGTTGGTTCTTTGCTGCTAAAGTCAAGACCTCTGGGGCCGTCAGATTCCCTTGCAGCGCGCGCAGGATCTCCTGCTCAGCGGGGGGAAATTGGGCCAGCAGTTCTTGCGTTAGCGCCGCCGTTTTCAGATTCAATTCCACGCCGCAATTAAAGAATGTTTCTAGCGGAATGACCATGGCCGCAGCGGCTTGGGCCAGGGCACGGTGGAGCTGGTCCTCCTCTGAACCAGGGCTAGCGGCTAGCCCGACTGGCAGTTCACTAGCGACGAGGATGGGCGACGCCGTCGCGGGGCGCGATGAGCGGCGTCCCCACCACCAACCGAGCAGGGCGGTAAGAACAAGGGCGAGCAGCGTGAGCAGGAGAAAAATACCAGGCATGAGGGGCAAAAAATCAGGGGTCGAGAGCGGCGGGCGGGAAAGAGCGGGCCACTAGGGACGGGAATCCAGGTGAGGTCAAGTCTCGGCATGTCCGCGGACCAGCCGCAGGCAAGGCTTACGCATGAGCCGGGCAAATAATCGAGATTAAAATATCCCCACCCAACACTTATACTATTTTTCATAATGAGGATAAGCTAAGCTGGCTCATTCCACCTTACTCACTAATACCACTGCTGCGCCCCCACTCTCGGCACCGCCCCCATCCCTCCCGGTTCAACGCTCCCGCCACTCCCCCGTTTGGCATCATCCAACGGCGTTTTCAGCGGAAGAATTCGCAAACCACTTCCCACGGACGGAACCAGCAGCGCGTTACGCAACCCTTGGAGCCATTTATCCAACGATTGGAGAACCGTCTTCAACCGTTGGAGAACCATCTCCAACGGTTGGAAAAACCTCTCCCACTGCCGGAAAAACCGCTCCGACTCCCGGACCGCTGGTCACTCGCTCTTATGCGTAAGCCCTGGTCCACCCCTCACCTTCACGATTTAATGATGACGCCATCTCGGCGGATGGGCTAGGCTGCACGGATTATGAAAATTACCTTTCTCCATAATTTGGCTCGGCCTGGGGCTCTCCACGGCTCGTGGTGCGGTGGTGCCGGATCCCACCGTCCTCAGTTTGGAGGCGCAGCCGCCGCATCTAAACTGGACGGCATTTTGGCTGACACCCGGCCCTATCATCGTGCCCAACCGCGTGGAATAAGCATCCGCTAGCCCAGCAGTGGCTGCGCCTAGCCGGGATTAGCGGCGTTCGGTAAGGGTTAGGGTGTGGTCATCGGAGCGCATTTCTAATTGTGCAAGTTCACCGATGAGCCGCAGCGCCTCGGTCAACGGCACGTCACTCAGGGAGAGGGAAATACTGGCTAGGGCGGCGGGCTTGTCCACGCGCAGGACGAGGTTTACGCCTTGTTTAGCGGGGTCCAGGGTCTTGGCGGTGGCCCGTAGGGAATCGAGGGCGGCAGCCACGGTCACTTGCTCTAGCGCGAGCACGGGGATGACTAATGTGGCTCCCTTGGCCTCGGCTTTGGTGAGCTTTCCGGCAGCCATGGGAGCGGCTCCGGGCGTGGGGGCGGTAAAGGTGTAACCATCTGCCGTAGCCACGCATTGGACATGGGTGAGCTGGGCAATCATGCGCACGGCTCCATCCACAGAGAATTGTTGGAAGTCCAAATCTAAGCGATGATGCCCCGCCGCCGAGGGGTCCACGCGGCATTGCA
>JAYVOP010000289.1:0-4296 GCA_043757865.1 Verrucomicrobiales bacterium
TCCGCGCTCCACATGCGGCGGAGTGCCACTCCGCGGTCCACATGCGGCGGAGTGCCACTCCGCGCTCCACATGCGGCGGAGTGCCACTCCGCGGTCCACATGCGGCGGAGTGCCACTCCGCGGTCCTTGGAGGCAGTGCCGCCCCCGGCAAATTTCCACCTTGAGTATCCGCGCGCTTGGGGCTTCTTGGTGGCTATTTCCCTCACGTATGCGCTTCTCTTTCTTTCTGCTCCCGTTGTTCGCTCTGCCTCCGCTTGCTGCGGAGGAGCCTCCTCAGGCGGTGGCGGATTATCCGGCGGTGGGCGTGGAACTCACGCGGGGGGATTTTGCCAAGTTTCCGCAGGTGCAGCACCCCATCGCCCTGGATGTGGATGCGCAGGGGCGGGTCTATGTGGCGGAGACTTACCGTTATGAACGACGCGGGATGTTGGATAATCGCGGCAAGCCGAAACGGGAACTAGCGGATCTGCAAATCACCTCCTTGGAGGACCGCCAGCGGACTACGGAGGCTTGGCTGGAGGCGGGGGAGTTCGCTGCGGACCTTGCAGCTCGGCAGTCGGATTACAGTGAGGCGGGCGATGGGAGGGCGAATTATCTCACGAAATTCTCGGAGAAGATCGCGCGGTTAGTGGATACGGACCACGATGGCCACGCGGACGTCCGCACGGACTTTGCCACGGGCTTCCATGGCCTGCTGGATGGGGCGGCGGCGGGGGTGCTGACGTGGGATGGAAAGGTCTGGGCGACGTGTATTCCGGATCTTTATGCCCTCACGGATGCGGATGACGATGGGGTGGCGGAGGGGAGGGAATCGTTGGCGCATGGCTTCGGGGTGAGGTTCGGATGGTATGGGCATGATCTGCATGGGCTGACGTTAGGGCCGGATGGGAAGCTGTATTTCACGGTGGGGGACCGGGGGTTTAATGTCCAGACGAAGGAGGGGCGGACGTTGTTTGGGCCGCGCACGGGAGCCGTTTTCCGCTGTGGGATGAAAGGGGAAGATCTGGAGGTGGTGGCGCGGGGATTGCGGAATCCGCAGGAGTTAGCGTTCGATGATTACGGCAATCTTTTCACGGGGGATAACAACTGTGATGCTGGCGACAAGGCGCGGATCGAATTTATTGTCGAAGGTGCGGACTACGGGTGGGAAGTCAGTTCCCAGGACTTGATCCACCGTGGCCCGTGGCTGCGAGAAAAGATGTGGGAGGAGCGCCCGGACCGCCATGATCCGGGCTACCCGGCGTGGATTCTGCCGCCGGTGGGCCATCTCAGTGCGGGCCCCAGCGGGCTGGTGGCTTACCCTGGCACGGGGCTGCCGGAAGCGTTCGGGGGGCATCTTTTCCTCTGTGACTTCCGGGGGGGGGGGAATGGTTATATCTTCTCGTTGCTGCCGCAGGCGGCGGGTGCGGGTTTCAAGTTAGGGGATGTGCAGGTCTTGGAAAGTGGGGTGGGGGTATCGGACGTGGCCTTTGGTTATGATGGGCGGATGTATGTGAGTGATTGGGGGAATAGCTGGGATCAGAACGACCAATGCCGCGTTTACACCATCACGCATGAGCCGTCCCGCGCGCTGCCCATCGTGGCGGAGGTGCAGCGCTTGGCGGCGGGGAAATGGGCGGAGCGGTCGGTGGAGGAATTGGGGAATCTACTGAGTCATCAGGACCGCCGCATCCGCGCCCTGGCCCAACAAACGCTGGCCACTAAACCGGTGCCGGAGGCGCTGGAAAAGCTGCTGGCAGTCGCGCGCAAGCCGGGCGGATTGATCGGTCGCATTCACGCGCTATGGACGTTAGGGGTGATGGCGCGCACCACGCCGGTGCTGCTGACGGAGTTGTCGGCATTTCTCCAAGATGCCGAGCCGGAGCTGCGTGCGCAGGCCGCGCACCTGCTAGGGGAGGCCCGCCATGCGCCCAGCGCTCCGTTGCTGTTGCCGTTATTAGCCGAGCCGCAGCCGCGCGTGCAAATGATGGCTGCGCTGGCGCTGAGCCGCATGGGGGATCCGGCGGCGGTGGGGCCGCTGTTCACGTTAGTGCAGAGCAATGATGACCGGGATCCGGTGCTGCGCCACGCCGCTGTGATGGGGCTAGCCGCGTGTGCGAAAGCAGGTGAACTCGTGGCGCTGACGAAGGATCATGCCGCCACGGCGGTCCGTTTGGCGGCGGTGTTAGCGCTGCGCCAACTGGAGGCCCCGGAAATAGCGAGTTTCCTCTCAGACGCCGCTCCGCAAATCGCCACCGAGGCCGCACGGGCGATCTATGATCGGCAGATCACGCCCGCCTTTCCGGCCCTGGCCCTCATGCTCGAGCGGACGACGTGGGCGGACGGTTGGGCGAACGAAGGCCTGCTGCGGCGGGCCATCGAAGCCAACGTGCGTCTGGGCACGGCGGAGCACGCGGAGCGCATCGCCCAGCTAGCCACGCTGCCGAAGGAGGCGGCGTTGCCGGACGAGGCTCGCCTGATGGCATTCGAGGCCCTGCAACGCTGGGATGCGCCGGGGGATCGGGAGGGCGTGTGGGGTCGCTGGGCTCCGTTGCCCGCGCGTGAGGCGGGGATGGCGCGGCCTGCCATCAAGGCGTTGGTGCCGCCATTTCTCAAGGATGCTGAGGGAGCCGTGCTCAACAAAGCCCGCGAAATTGACCACCTCTTTGGTGAGGAGAAATCGCCCGATCAACTGCTCGCGCTCGCCAAAAACGACAGCCATCCGTGGACGCTGCGGATCGATTACTTAAGGACCCTGGAAGCCCGGGGCCACGCCGCAGTAACGCAGACGGAAGATGCCTGCCGGGCGATCTTGGCGAATCATGAGGCCGCTCCGCGCCTGCGCGTGGAAGCTCGCGCGTTGCTGATCAGACACGCCCCCGGGAGCGCGTTGGCAATGTTTAACGAGGCGTTAGTCACGGGCACCCCGTTGGAGAAACAAGAGGCGGTGCTGGGCATCGCCAGGTTGCGCACGAATGACACGGATAAGCGCATTCAAGACCTAGGCGCAATGCTCGTCGCGGGCACGTTGGACCCTGTGATTCAAGTGGAGGTGCTGGAAGCGATCCGGCATCGCGATGAGAAGCGCTCCGTGTGGCGGAGAATTCTGGAGCGCTATGATGCGAAAATGGACGAAGGAGGCGACCAGCTAGCCGCGCATCGCGTGGCGCTGCAAGGGGGCGATGCCGCTGCAGGCCAAGCCGTTTTCCAAAATAATCAAAGCGCGCAATGTCTGCGCTGTCATGCGGTGGGCGGCCATGGCGGCATCGTGGGACCAGAGTTGAAAGGCCTGAATACCCGCCACCCCGATGCCAACTATCTGCTAGAGTCACTGGTGCATCCCTCCGCCAAAGTCGTCGATGGCTATGGCATCGTGAGCGTGACTATGAAAGACGGCAAGGTGCTCGGCGGCGTGCTGCAACAGCAATCCGCCACGCAGATCACGCTGCGGGAAGGCACCACTGCACGCGTCATTGCCCGTCCGGACATTTCCGAAATCACTCCGCCCATGAGCGGTATGCCGCCGATGGCGGCCCTCCTCACGCAACGTGAGTTGCGGGATCTCATCGCTTACCTCCAAACGCTCCCATGAACCTAACTATCCGTAAATCCACTGACCGTGGCCACGCCGACTATGGCTGGCTGAACACCCGCTATTCATTCTCTTTCGCAGACTACCACGATCCGCGCCACATGGAGTTCCGCAGCCTGCGGGTGATTAACCAAGACATCGTGGCCGGGGGCGGCGGCTTCCCCACGCATCCGCATCGGGATATGGAAATTTTCTCTTACGTGCTCAGCGGAGCCATGCAGCATCAAGACAGCCTGGGCAATGGCCGCATCCTCACCCCCGGGCAAATTCAACTGATGAGCGCAGGCACCGGGGTGACGCATAGCGAGTTCAACCCTAGCGAGACGGAGCCGCTCCATTTACTGCAAATCTGGATCCATCCCCGCCAACGCAACCTCCCGCCCAGCTACACCGAGTGGCATCCCGATGCCGCCCAGGCAGATGCTCCGAAGGTGCTCGTGATCTCGGCAGATGGCCGGGAAAACTCCGCCATCATCCACCAAGATGCCTCCATTTACCGGATCCGCCTAACCGCTGGGCAAACGCTGGAACACCCACTGGAGGCGGGCCGGGGCGCTTGGCTGCAAGTCATCACGGGGGAACTCACGCTCAACTCCACCGCCCTCCACGCGGGCGATGCCGCCGCTACGGAAGACGCGGGCACGCTCACCCTAACCGCCACCGCTGACATCGAAGCCTTGCTCTTCGATCTGGCGTAATCCAACGAGCCAGGGCTGCTGGGCCCC
>JAYVOP010000290.1:0-16216 GCA_043757865.1 Verrucomicrobiales bacterium
CCAATGTCGAGATCCTCGGCTGGCTCTACCAGTTCTACATCTCCGAGCGGAAGGACCAGGTCATGGCCCGCAAGAGCGCCGTGCCCACCGAGGACATCCCCGCCGTCACCCAGCTCTTCACCCCGCACTGGATCGTCCGCTACCTCGTCGAAAACTCCCTCGGCCGGCTCTGGCTGCTGAATCGTCCCGGCTCCCGGCTGCGCGAGCACATGCCGTATTACATTGAAGAAGTGGCCAGTGACCAGTGGCCAGTGACCAGCGGGGAAAAAGCAGAAGTGGCCAGTGACCAGAATCAATCTTATGCAAACCAAAACCTACAAAGACCTGATTGTGTGGCAAAAAGCCATGGACCTCGCAGAACAAACTTACAAGCTAACCAAGTGCTTCCCGAAGGAAGAACTCTACGGCCTGACCAGCCAGCTGCGGCGGGCGGCGGTGTCCGTGCCCTCGAACATCGCGGAGGGGCAAGCTCGCCAATCGACAGCAGAGTTCAAGAACTTCCTTTCGATAGCCCAGGGATCCCTGGCGGAGGTGGAGACGCAGATTCTGCTGGCCATCCGCTTCGAGTATCTGAATCAGCATCAGACCACTCAGGCACTCAGTCTGCGCGAGGAAATCTCCAAAATGCTCTCGAGTCTCCGAAACAAACTGGCCACTGGCCACTAACCACTGACCACTTGCGGATTTCTTCGCCAGAAGAAATCCGCCTGTGCGATCCCGCCGTCGGCAGCGGGCACATGCTCACCTACGCCTTCGACCTGCTCACCCTCATCTACGAGGAGGAAGGCTACGCCCCCAGCGAGATTCCCGCCCTCATCCTGCGGCACAATCTCCACGGACTGGAGATCTGCCCTCGCGCCGCCCAGCTCGCCGAGCTGGCCCTCGTCTTCAAAGCCCGGGAAAAGTCCCGTCGCTTCTTCCAGCCCGAACACCTCGTCCGGCCCCACATCATCGAGCTGCAAAACATCACGTTCGCGGAAGGTGAACTCGCCGACTACTTCAAAGCCATCGGGATCAATCCTTCATCCTTCATCCCTCATACTTCATCCTTTCCCAAGCTGCTCCACCAATTCGAGGAGGCGAAGAACTTCGGCTCGCTCATCCAGCCCTGCCTCACGGAAGGGGAAATCCAATCCGTCCGCTCCGCCCTTCATAATTCATCCTTCTTCCTTCATAATTTGGAGGGCCAGCTCTTCCTGCGCGAGACGCACCTCAAAGTCCTGCGCGTGCTCGAACAAGCCGAGGCGCTCACCCAGCGGTATCACGTCGTCGTGCTAAATCCACCTTACCTGAGTCGGCTAAATGGATCACTGAAGCTCTTCGTCGAGAACTACTTCAAGAACTACAAAAGTGACCTATTCGCAGCCTTTGTTATTCGTGCAACATCCTTGGCGAATGCTCGTGGATTCGTCGGATTGGTTACCCCGAACGTTTGGATGTATATCAAGTCCCACTACGAGCTTCGAAACACCCTTCTAACAAGGCATTCGATTGTTAGTCTTGTCGAACTTTCTCTCACAGGATTCAGCGGCGCGACGGTCCAGTTGTGCGCTTATGTTTTCGAGAATGGAAGACCCGGTCAGCGACAACAGGGTAGTTTCATTCGCTTGGTCGATTTTAAGCGCGAAAGCGAAATGGCTACTAAGACACTGGAGGCTGTCCGGAATCCAGACTGCAAATGGATGCACCGTGCATCCGCTGAGGACTTCACGAAGATTCCCGGCAGTCCGCTCGCCTATTGGCTTGGTGCAGAAGCCCGAGATTCCTTTCTAAAATTTGGAGATCTTTCTACGCACGGAGAGCCGCGTTTGGGTATGGCGACAGGAAATAACGACACCTACCTCCGTCTATGGCAGGAGGTATCGATTCGCCATATCGGCTTTGGCTTTGAGACGAGAAAAGCCGCAGCAGCAGCCACTGAGAAGGTTTGGTTTCCTTACAATAAGGGAGGTGCTTTCCGGCGCTGGTATGGCAATAACGAGCATGTAGTAATGTGGCACAATGATGGGCATCAGATTAGGACAACGATGCATCCCGACGGGAAGAGGATTTGGGGACACAACTTCAATTTGGACTACATCTTCAAGTCCTGCCTCACGTTTACCGCTACGAGTTCATCATATTTTGGCATCCGATATTCTCCGGTTGGTTTCCTCTTCGACAACAAAGGATCCTCCTACTTTTCCGAACCGCAAAAGCTCAAACCGATACTTGGCTTTCTTGGCTCTGAAGTTGCGTCGTATCTATTGGAGGCAATCAACCCGACCGTTGAGTTTCAGCCCGGGAATATTGCTGTCCTACCCTTTAATGAAACAACCAACACAGAGGAAACTACTCGGAGTGTTGATCAGCTTATTGAGCTGTCCCGCGCCGACTGGGACAACTTCGAGACCTCGTGGGACTTCCGCGACCAGCCGTTGCTGCGGCCGGGGCTGAAGGGCGCGACGCTGGAGGCGAGCTGGCGGAATTGGGAGGCGCAGAGCACCGCCGCCATCCGCCGGATGCATGAGCTGGAGACGGAGAACAACCGGCTCTTCATCGCCGCCTACGGCCTCGACGGCGAGTTGAAGCCCGAAGTGCCCGAGGAGCAAATCACCCTCGCCCGCGCCGAGGCCCGCAGCGACATGGCCGCCTTCCTCTCCTATGCCGTCGGCTGCATGATGGGCCGCTATTCGCTCGCTCGATCGGGCTTGGTGTTGGCGGATGCCGGAGGCACGATCGAAGATTATTGGCGGATCGTGGAAAAGGATGAAGGCGGAAGGATAAAGGATGAACCGGAGTCAGCGGCTGGCGGCGGGAATTTCATCCCTCATCCCTCATCCTTCATCCCTGATTCCGACGGCATCATCCCCGTGCTCGATGGCGAGTGGTTCGAGGACGACATCGTGGCCCGCACCCGCGATTTCCTCCGCGCCACTTTCGGCGAAGCCGCCCTCAAGCAGAACCTCCGCTTCATCGAAGACTCCCTCGGCAAGGACCTGCGGAAGTATTTCCAAACGGACTTCTACAAGGACCACCTGCAAACCTACAAAAAGCGCCCCATTTACTGGCTTTTCCAAAGCCCCAAAAAGGGCTTCAGCGCGCTGGTCTATCTCCACCGCTACACCAAAGACACCGCCAACACCCTGCTCAACGGCTACCTGCGGGACTACCTCAAAAAGCTGGAATCCCGCATCGATCACCTCACCCACGTAGAAGCCACCAGCACCAACGCCAAAGAAAAAACCGCCGCCCGCAAAGAAACGGAAACCCACCGCAAAGCCCTCAAGGACTGCCAAGACTGGGAACGCGACATCCTCCTCCCCCTAGCCCAAAAACGCCAAGCCCTGGACCTGGACGACGGCGTAAAAACCAACTACCTAAAATTCCCCGGAGCCCTAGCCCCCATCGCAGGCCTAGCCGCGAAGGAGGATGAGTAAGAGGATTTATTTGGCCGCAAAAATCACAAAAGCCGCAAAAATTGGGGGGTCTGAACTAATTGATGAGCCGGTTAGATCGAAGATCGAAGCGGTTTTATTTTTGCGCGTTTTGCGCCTTTTTGCGGCTAATCTTCCTCCCTCTTCCTCCCTCACCCACTCCACCATCCATAACAAAACTACCATGAAAGACCCGATTTTCCAACTCTGTGACACCATCCGTGAAACAGCCTTCGCGCTGCATCGTTTTTTGAAACATGGGCACCTGGAGAAAGTGTATGAAAACAGCTTGGCCAATCGGCTGCGTAAACTGGGCTTCAACGTGCAACAGCAACACCCGATCGCAGTCAAGGATGAGGACGGAGCCGTTTTGGGGAGTTATTTCGCTGATTTGCTGGTGAATGACGTCCTCATTATTGAATTGAAGGCGATCAAGGAGTTGGTGCCTGAGCACGTTGCCCAGATTCTTGGTTACCTGCGAGGCTCCGGGGTCGAACACGGTTTGCTGGTTAATTTTGGAGCCCCCGTGATGCAGATCAAGAAATATGTGCTGTCCGAAATCTAAGGAAAAATCGCAGCCCGAGTAATGACATTCATTTGGCCGCAAAAATTCACAAAAGTGCGCAAAAATTGAGAGTGCTGAACTAATTGAGTAACCAGATAGATAAAAGCGGTTTTATTTTTGCGCTTTTTGCGCCTCTTTGCGGCTAATCTTCCTCACACCATCCACCATCCGACCGCAAAAACAGCAGTTGAACAGTGACGGAAGCCATTTCATGTGGTAAATCTTCAGTGAACCTGCACCCACTCCACCGTCATCCCTGCAAAAAAATCCATCTCCTCGAACCGAAAGGTCGCTTCGCGCAAATCCACTTCATCCGCGCCCAAGAGACGTCCCGCCGGGGACGTTACGGGTAAGGACTGGAAGGGATTGGCGATAGCGCTCTCCGCCTTGGGGATTAAACGCGGTTACCTAAATGATGTTATTCTTCCGTCTTGGTGGGAGCCATCCTTGACTCAGGATCGCAATGGATTTCTCGAAACGGTGGCGTTCATTCACCGCCGCACCGGAATTCCGCTGGAGAGTTTAATGACCGGGAAGCCACACTGGAAACCTGGCGGAACCAACGTTAAATTCAAAAAAGCAGCCGGGGTCACGGAAACGGAAGTCCGCGCCTGTCACACCATTGCCCAGCAGGCTGCGGAAGCAATTGCTTCTACGATCACGACCCCGTGGTCATTAAATCTGCCAGCAGCAGAAGAGCTGCACGCGGTGTTAAAGCAACAAGGCGCGAAACCGTGGGTAAGCTTGGAAGACATGGTGACGTGGTGCTGGAAGCACGGCATCCCCGTAATTCATGTGAATAATTTCCCCCGTGAATGCACCAAGCCAGATGGCATGGCCGTCCGCACTAGCAGTGGACGTCCAGTGGTCGTGCTCTGCAAAAATAGTCCCCGCCCTGCCTGGCAAATTTTCATTTTGGCTCACGAATTGGGGCACATTGCATTAGGCCACGTGCCTGAAGGTGGCGTGGTGGTTGACAGCAAACTCGAAACTGAAACGGAGGAATCTGACGAAGTGGATGCCAATCGGTTTGCCGTTACGGTGCTGACTGGACGGCCTGATTTTGGACTTCTCTCCAGAGGCAAGATGTATCCCAACCTCTTGGCTCAACAAGCTCGCCAATTCGCGAACAGCTACCGGGTCAGTCCTGGCGTTGTCGCATTGAATTGGGGATTTCAAACCAAAGACTGGGGAACTGCCAACGGAGCTGTGAAGCTACTCGAAGAAAGAGAAGACGCCTTCAAAATCATTCAAGCCGCAGGCGTAGAAGCCGTGGATTGGGAATCCTTATCCAGTGACGGCTGCGAATGGATGGAACGCATGACTGGCCTCAGGCAGAAGGCATGATTCATCTGCATGATGTGGACATCCTCATCAAGCTGGCGGCCTGCGGGCTGCAGGATGACCTTCCAGCGTTACTGGGAGCAGAGGACTTGGAATTGACCGTGCTGAGCACGGCTGTTCACAAGATCCGTCGCTTGGGCAAACAGAAGCAACATCATCAATCCGTCGTGGATCGCGCTATCGATTTCTGCGAACGCCATCCCGATCTCCCCGACCTGCGGGACGAAAGTGCATTCGCCAGATTAGCCTCCGTAGGAGAGCCCATGGACCCAGGTGAAGCCGTGCTTTTTTCCGTAGCCCTAGCCCACCCAGGCTCATTTGTGGTGAGTGGAGACAAACGTGCGCTGACGTGGCTAGGAAAGCTGGCGATGAAAGATCCCATCAGAAAAGGCCTGCAAGGCACAGTGATTTGCTTCGAGGAACTCTTGCTGAGGTATTTCACGGCGCAGGGATTTGATCGCCTCAGAAGCCGCTGTTGCGCAGGGATGGAAACGGACGGGATGCTGAAGCTGGCATTCTCAGGGGGCCTCGCCACCTCCGAAACCCAAGCCTTGGAAGGCATCTGGTCTTACTGGCGAAGTCTGAATAAAAGTGCCGGGGGATTACTGGTGGGGCGGGAGGTGGTGGCTGGGGTTGATTAATTTGTGGAATGGATTGATCCTCACTGGACAAATTTGTTACCAAGTTGAATTAAGGGGAGCGGCAAGCTGCTTTGGCTGCTCCATGCTTCCGCGAAAATTATGAACTGTCCAAAATTATGAATTATGTCTCGATGAAGTTGAAAGAAGCGATGCAGAAGATAACTCAAAACGAGATTTATCTGCCAGCCATCCAACGGAAATTCGTCTGGGGGCCTGATCGAATCGAAAATTTGTTCGACTCCATCATGCGAGGATACCCCATTGGGACGTTCTTGTTCTGGTTTGTAAAGGCCGGAGCAAAAGACAACTACACCTTTTACAAATTCATTCAAGATTTCCACGAGCGTGATCGTCCATGGAATGAATTGGCTCCTAAGCCTGATCTGCGGGACGAGTTTATCGGGGTCCTTGATGGGCAGCAGCGGCTCAACTCCATGTATGTGGCGCTGCAAGGAAGTCACGCAAGCCGTCGTAAGCACGGTCGATGGATTGACGATAACGCCTTCCCTCAACGATTTCTTTACATTGATCTGTTTTACGAACCTCATCAGGAGGAAGAAAATGACGTTGAATATGAGTTTTCATTCCTGACGATAGACGCGGCACAGGCTCAAACGGAATCCGGTGAAAAATTCTGGTTTAGGGTGAAAGATGTCATAGGATGGGATACTACTGGTCCAATCTACAAAGTGATCACGGAGGCTGTTTCCAAATTCCCGCAATTCGAGAATAAGCTACAGGCGAAGTGCGGACCACTCTTGAACTTGCTTTGGCAACGATTGTGCACCGATGATGTCATCAGCTACTTCTCTATTAAAGATCAGGAACTAGATAAAGTAACTGATATTTTCGTAAGGGTAAATAGCGCGGGCGTGCAGTTGTCGAAGACGGACCTTCTTTTCTCCAGTATTGTGGCCCACTGGGATAGTGGCCGAGATGAAATTGAGAAACTCATCGTCACCCTGAACGCGAAAGGAGCTGGTTTCGCTTTCAACAATGACTTCATCATGCGAAGTTGCCTTGTTCTGGCCGACCTACCAATTAGGTTGAAGGTAAATTCTTTTAAACATGAGAACATCGAACGCATCAAATCAACTTGGCCCAACATAAAGCGAGCACTGGAAGAGGCAGTTGATCTTCTGGTGGAGTGGGGAGTCTGCGGCACAACGTTACCTGCGGCAAACGCGGTTATCCCGATTGCCTATTTCATGCTTAAAGGAGGCGATCTCCAGATTAGCAAAATGGCGCTTCGACAGTATTTGATTCGTAGCCAAATCAATCAAGTGTTCGGTAGCGGGACGGACAGTATTCTTTCGGCCATTCGCGAGAACATGCGGACGGGCGATGCCACTGAGCTGGCATCATTCAGACTTAAGGAACAGATATTGACGGTTCAAGAGCTAGTCGGAATGAAGTTGCCAAAAGCACGGACATTTCAAATTACCGAAGAGGATATTGACGAATTGCTGAATGCGTCAAAAGGCCCCTATACGTTTCTCGTGCTCTCTCTGCTTTACCCGCAGCTCAAGTTTAATCAGGTGCAGTTCCATCAGGACCACATTCATCCAGACAGTCAGTTCTCCACGACAAAACTGAAAGCGAAAGGTGTGCCCGAGACTGAGATTCCGCAGTGGCAGGCACTGAAGGATAAACTGCCAAACCTTCAGCTCATGGAAGGCTTGGAGAACCAAAGTAAGAATTCCACTCCGTTTTCTGAATGGTTAAAAAAACAAGCACACGGCGATTACTTCATTGAGCAGAACATAATTCCAGATCAAGGCTTTGAGATTTCAAATTTCGGCAAATTTTTTGAAGCAAGAAAAGAGCTGCTGAGGGAGCGGTTAAGAGAACAATTTGGAGCATGAAACGAATCCACGAAAGTCTAACCCAGTCATTCCACCGCCATCGGTTGGTGTTCTGGTATGATGCCACAGGAGAATGGAAGGCGGCGTATGAGGCGTTCACCGTTGCGGGGATTGAGAAGATGCTGGTGCAAGGAAACGAGTTTGGCATCAAGGTGAAGGTATTGAGTGGATCGAAGCCGGGGACGAAGTTCCTCATCTACGTTCCCACGGCACGCCCGGTGGATGGCGATAATTGGCTACTGGACTTGCTGTTACAAGGCCATGAGTTCAAGGCGGATATGGCCTCCTTGGTGGTGCAGGAAGTAGGACTGCCTTACGAATTCCGGGATTTGGCAGAAGAGCATGGCACCTTTTTCAAGGATGCGAAGCGCACGCAGAAGCTTAAGGAATTGGTGGCCAAGGACGATGAACCTGAGCACTTGCGCCTGAAAATGATGGCGGTGTTGGTGCGCACCTCAGCAGAGATCGAGGCGGTATTTTTGGAGTTTCTGAACCAGTCGGAGGTGGATGAAATGTTCGATCCCATGGTGGAGCTGTTTTCCCTGCATGGGCTGGTAAAGCCCTTCTGGCGGGCGATTAAACGCCGCTTCGGATACTCGGCGGAGGAGCCATCCATTCGGGATTTCGTGGTGAGCTTATTTCGTGGTGCGGACCCACTGGACGACCAGATAACGCTGTCCGATCATGGGCGGGTGTTCCTGCAACGCTGGAAGGATAGTCAGAGGCACAGTCCGTCCTTCCAGAAGTGGTCCAAGGGCCTCGAAAAAATGCTGCATGTAGCGCAACGATTGGACGCGAAAGGGGACCGGGTTGAGTTAGGGGAGGCAGATGCTTTCGAGGTTTTTGATAAGTTTACGATCCATCGCCTCTGCCGAGCCTTTGAAAAAGGAGCGGCTACTGAGAGCCTGCAACGAACGATTCACATGCGGCGTCAATCGTTCTGGCACCCGCACCATGCAGATGGTTATCAGGCGATCCACTTTGCGCTCGAACTCCGGGAGCGCCTGGCTCGTGCAGACCTACAAGTGGATAGCATCGCGTCAGGATTGTCCCGCTACGAAGTTTCTTGGTGGAAAATCGACCAAGCTTATAGGCTGTGCTGTTATCATTTGCGGCGGTATGGTCAGGTAAACGTGATGGAGACGCTGGAGACATGGGTCACCAAAAGCTATGTGACGAATTTCCTGCTCCCGCTGGCGGACCGCTGGAGCGACCAAGTGCGAAAGTTGACCAAATGGGAGGCTGCTGGAGCACTGCCACAGCGAGAGTTTTTCGACCAACGGGTGCGTCCGTTTCAGGAAAAGGGGCAAAAGATATTTGTCATCATTTCAGATGGAATGCGTTATGAAGCAGCGGCAGATCTAGCGGAGCGAATCGCCTCAGAGAATCGCTACACGGCAGAAGTTTCAGTAATGCTAGGGAGCCTGCCCTCCTACACCCAGCTAGGCATGGCGGCCTTGTTGCCCGGCAAAGAACTGTCCGTTGATACGAACAGTGAAGGTCTCGCGGTCCTGCTGGAAGCGCGGAGTTCAACGGGCACGGAGAATAGGGATAAAATTTTGAAGGCGAATCTTGGAGGAAAAGGTGCGGCGGTTCTCTCGGAACATTTCTTGGCGATGAATAGCAAAACCGACGGTCGCACGTTGATGAAGGAGAACGATGTCATCTACATCTACCACAACATGATCGACAAGACGGGCGATTCTGTGGGGACGGAGGCTAAAACGTTCGAAGCTGTCGAACAAGCGTTCGAAGAACTGTTGCAGATCATAAAAAAAATCACCGCGATCAACGGCAGCAACATCCTACTCACCGCTGATCATGGCTTTCTCTTCCAGCAGGACGATGTCCATGAAGGCGACACTGCGGCGCTCCCACCAGCCGATGAGTGGAAAAGCCGCAACCGACGTTTTGCCATCGGCACCGAGGTAACAGAAGGGCCGGGAGTAAAGGTATTTGCAGCGGCTCAACTAGGCCTGCCCGGAGATTGGTCCTGCGCATTCCCGTTGTCGCTAGGACGCTTTCCACTGCAAGGCTCGGGCAAGCGCTATGTGCATGGGGGATTCAGTCTGCAAGAGATCGTGATTCCGATTGTCCATATTAACAAGTCACGCACTAACGACACGGAACGTGTCTCAGTGGAACTACTGGCAGTGCCTACGAAAATTACCACGGGGCAGGTTGCCTTCACGCTGTTCCAAGAACAGCCTGTAACGCTCAAACGGTTAGCAAGAGAATTGCGCGTGGGCATCTACGCTCCAGACGGCACGGTGCTTTCTGAAACCAAATCCTTCGCCCTTGATTCCAAAGACGAGGAGCCCCGCAAGCGCGATGTTAGCGTGCTCTTGACTCTTTGGGGTGCTGCCGATCCATTCAATAATCAAACCGTGGAAATTCGACTCGCTGAAATCTTGCCAGGCACCAACCAAATGGTGATCTACAAATCTCATCCAATCAAACTCCAGAAACCCTTCGCCAACGATTTCGATGACCTCTGAAGACTCCCTCCCAACCGATTCGGAATTACCGAGCCTAGACCCAATAAACGTAAGTGAGCTGGACCGCAAGATCCTGACCTACTTTCCGGGCCTGGTCGTCCGCAAAGATCTAACTAAGGGACTAAAGCAAAATGCGGTGGTGCCGACTTATGTGCTCGAATACCTCCTAGGGCAGCACTGTGCCACGGACGACGAGCAGGTGCTGAAGAGTGGTCTGGAATCCGTCCGCCGGATTCTTGCCAAGCATTACGTCCACCGCAGCCAATCTTCGCTGGTGCGGTCCACCATTAAGGAAAAGGGACGGCACAAGGTGATCGATAAACTGACCGTGGATCTCAACGATAGAGGAGGCTTCTATGAAGCGGAGTTTACAAATTTGGGAATCAAGAAGGTGCCAATCTCGGACGACTTCGTGCGGCGGTTCCCGAAACTGCTGGTAGGTGGAATTTGGTGTATCGTGGATGTCACTTATGAGGTAGCCGATGATCCGAAGGCGAGCCCCTGGCAAATCGACAGTTTGAAACCAATTCAGGTGGCGAGTGTAAATACCGAGGACTACCTGAAAGCGAGGGAACAATTCACGACTGAGGAGTGGATGGACGTGCTGATGCAGAGTGTGGGGTTCAATCCAGAATTTTTTGGACGTCGGGCGAAACTTCTCACCCTCATCCGGCTAATACCCTACTGCGAGCGGAACTACAACTTGCTCGAACTGGGACCAAAAGGAACTGGAAAATCACACATCTACGCAGAGTTCTCCCCCCACGGGATGCTTATTTCGGGGGGAGAGGTAACGTCCGCCAAACTATTTGTGAACAATTCCTCAAACCAACCGGGCTTGGTAGAACATTGGGACACGATCTGCTTCGATGAGTTCGCAGGAAAAGACAAAAAGGTGGACAAAGGGTTGGTGGACATCATGAAGAATTACATGGCCAACCGGTCATTTTCACGTGGGGTTGTGCAACTCACTGCGGAGGCTTCCATGGTCTTCATGGGCAATACCAAGAAGTCAGTAGCTTACATGCTCAAGCACTCGCATTTCTTTGAACCACTGCCGGACAAATACATCGATTCGGCATTCCTGGACCGCATCCATGCTTACAATCCAGGATGGGAAGTGTCCCCTGTGCGCCATGAGTTGTTTACCAACGGCTATGGCTTCATCGTCGATTATCTCGCAGAGGTGCTGAAACAACTGCGATCCGAGGATTTTACTGGTGCCTACAAAGAACATTTTGAAATCGTTTCCGAGGTCTCAACCCGTGATCAGACTGGTTTCGAGAAAACATTTTCTGGTCTCATGAAGATCCTGTTCCCGGACGGAAAATGCACCCAAAAGGAAATGGAGGAACTGCTGGCCTTCGCCATGGAATCGCGGAGACGAGTGCGGGAACACATTCTTCGTATTGATGACACCTTCAGTCCGCATGAGTTCATTTACTGCGCCCGTATTGGAGGAACGCCTGTGACGGTGCTGACCCCTGAAGAGATCCAATACCCAACATTTTCAGGGCCGCGGACTCAGCCTTCAAATGGTGAGAGTGGTGCAGAAGATAATGAACAACCTGAATCTGGGAAGGACGCGGTGGCGGTGCCCCTGCTCGTTCCTGATGAGCCAGCACCAGGGCATCTCGTGATCCCTGAGAATACCAAAGGCTGGAGCTACCGCAATCTCTTCGCCAAACATCTAAAAGGGGCGCGCCGAATTGATATCAGCGATCCCTATGTCAGGAAGTTCTTTCAAGTTCGCAACCTAATGGAACTCCTTCAAGTGGTCCACGATCTGGTCCCAGAAGGGGATGAAGTGGTAGTTCATCTCAAAACTCAATCGGACAACGAAACCTGTGTGCAGCAGGAAGAGAACCTCAACCAGATGGTGGAATCATTTACCGGATCTTGTGTCGCCTTCAGTTGGGAGTATGACCGCAATCCCAACTTCCACGCCAGAAGCATCGTTACCGACACGGGCTGGAAAATCACGATTGACCGTGGCCTGGATATCTACCAGAAATACGAATCCGGCGCGTTTTCGCTAGAGCAGGCCATTCAGGAAGCACGCTTAACGAGAGGAGCCGAGATTTCCTATTTTAAAATCTAATCTGTTTTTTCAAAGCAAGCGCCAGCAAATTTAGCCTTCGCTTCATCAATGCGTTTTTCCAAGGCCGCTACGGCAGCAGGACTGGCAAGAATTACGTCAAGACTTTCCTGCTCGCTGCGGACTTCTTGATGAACGATCTCCTGCCTTTGCACTGGTAGGCCAACCAGATAGCTGAGATAAATTTTGCAGGCTTCCAACCTAGTTCGGAAATCTGGAATAGAGCCGTTCCGCGTTACAGTCTCAGCTTGCAGGGCGGAGGCAACGGCTAGGGCGATGGCTTCGGGAGTCACTTGTTTCGCGAGTAGATCAATGGTGGATTGCCCATGAGACTCTTTGCTGTTCATCTTACGTGCGAGGGTAGTTCCTGTTGGGTGCATCGCTAAATCTAATGCAATTTAATTGCGATTGCAAGAGCATCTCGCGCGTGGAATAAGTGGACTCGCGCGCGCGAGGGGAATTCACTCGTCGGTTCTGGGTTCATTGGATGGGTGTAGTGATGAATTTATCGACTGTCAAAAATGACTCGCCATCCCAACACGGTATGCACAACTGCGCGCCCGCGCTCGAGATGAAATTTCACCAGCGCTCATTGGGTGGAGGTGAAAAGTGCACCAATTACGCACCAATCAATTTCTTTTGTTCATAAAATGCTAGGAATTGATCACCGCAAACCCTTATGGAATAAAGAGTGGGCAGAGAAGGATTCGAACCTTCGAAGTCGTAAGACAGCAGATTTACAGTCTGCCCCGGTTGGCCACTTCGGTATCTACCCATGGGATTTCCGTGGTGGATCTAGCCAGATCCGACGGGACGGCTACTTAGGAATGGTGCCTAGAGATTGCAAGTAAGTTTTCTCACCGAAGTCGAAAAATGCCGCTGGTGGCTGGACTATTGCGCGAGCAGCCGAGCCATCCATGTGACCAGCCGCGTTAGTTCCTCTCGTGCGCCATGTAGGAAGGTGTGGGGCTCTCCGCCGTATTCAAAGAAGACGCACCAGCAGAAGATGCTAGCGAGGATGAAGGCCAGCCAGATGAGATGCCGGGGGATGCGCATGGGCTACTGTTTCCAGCGTTTGAGCAAGTCCCCGATGCGGTGCGCGCCGCCCTTCACCTTGTCCAGCACCTCGCGGGATTTGTCTTCGATGACGCCACCGCTGTGGCGGGTCTCCGGCTTGGCATCTTCCCAGGGCACGCCAGCCTTAGCGGCTAGGGAACGGCCCACTTCAGCGATCATGTTGCGGGTATCGGCGAGCTGCTTACGGACTTCCTCCGTTTCCACCAGGGCTCCCACGGCTAGTGATTGGGCGAGGATTTTCGCTTGGCCTAAGGTGGCCACGCCGGCGTCTTTGATCCCATAGCCGCCCCAGTCCATGGAGCGCTCCACGAAGGCAATTGCGCGATACCATTGCTGCCCGGCTTCTTTGAGTTTGCCGCCTTCGTATTTGGCGGAGGATTGATCGACGAAGAGGGCGGCTAGCTTGGCATCTGCGCGCGCCGCGGCAAAGTCCACGGCATGGGCATTGAGTTCGCCCCGGGCGGCCATCAAGGCCAGTTGGCGGAAGGCCTCCACTTCTGCAATGACGCGCTGGGGCTGCGGCTGGGCCAGGTCTTGGATCAGCTCGGCCACCTCCAGCAGGGCCCCGCCGCATTTGGCGCGTTGCTTGGCATCGTAGTATTTAGCGGATTGATCGATGCGGGTTTCCAGTAGGTCTTCCGGGGCCTCGGGATTGGCCTCGGCGGTCGGGGCGTCTTGGGCGGGGAGGAGGTTTGTGATGAGGAGCAGCGTGCTGAGGGCCAGGGATTTAGTCATGGTGGAAATGGGTGGTGGTGGGTTTGGAGCGCGGAGCTACGGACAGGGGTGGGAGATCTTTTCAGAAAATTTACCTGCTCATGGTGGCACGCTGAGCAGCTTCTGCAAGGCGGCGGCTAGCGCGTCCAGTTCCGCAGGCGTGTGGCGGGCGCTTACGGTTAGGCGCAGGCGGGCGGAGCCGTGCGCCACGGTGGGGAAACGGATTGCGGGCACGCACCAGCCCGCCTCCAGGAGTTCCTGGCTAACCGCTAGCGCACGCTCTGCGGAGCCCAGGATCACGGGCAGGATGGCACTCTGCGGCGGGGCGAGGAATTCGGGTAGCGCGGCGGCTAGGTGGCGGAGATTGGCCCAGAGCTGCGTGCGCAAGGTGGCTCCTGAGGCACTGGGGAAAATCTGCTGGATCACATGAGCCGCCGTGGCCGCGGTGGCGGGCGGTGGGGCGGTGGAGTAAATGAAGCTGCGCGCTTTGTTCAGCAGCAGATCGATCCAGTCCTGGCTAGCACACACATAGCCGCCGCTGACGCCCACCGCCTTGCTCAACGTTCCCATCTGAAAATCCACTCCCGAGGCCACCCCCAGCGCATCCGCCAGGCCGCGTCCGTGCTGGCCCAGCACGCCGATCCCGTGGGCCTCGTCCACCAGCAGCAGGGCGTCGGCGGCGGATTTTAATTTCACGATCTCGGCTAGCGGAGCCGTGTCCCCATCCATGCTGAAGACGCTCTCCGTGACCACTAGCACCCGCGTGCTAGCCGTGCGCACCTGCTGGGCCCAGCGCAGGTGGGAGGCTAGTTTCTCCAGATGATTATGAGGAAAGACGCGCAACCGCGCCCCGCTGAGTCGCGCCCCATCGACCAGACTGGCATGGCAAAGCTTATCCAGGATAATGATGTCCTCTCGCCCCATCCAGCCGCTGAGACACCCCACCGCCGCCGCATACCCGCTGGTGAAACTCAGGGCGGCCTCCGTGCCTTTAAATTCCGCCAAGGCCGCCTCCAAGGCCAGATGCGGAGCATGCGTCCCACTCACCAGCCGGGCCGCCCCCGCCCCCACGCCATAGCGCGCCACCGCCTCCTGCGCCACCGCCACTAGTTCCGCAGAGCGCGCCAGCCCCAGGTAATCATTGCTGGCAAAATCCCCTGCTGCTGCCACCGGGGCACGCAGCCGCCGCCGCAGGGCAGCGGCCTCCAGAGCGGCAAGTTCAGCAGCAGGCGAGCGCATACGCCCTTGCCCTGCCGCAGCCCGCCCGCCGATGCAAGGCGTGTGTGATGATCCATAATTTTCCTCCTTTCCCACCGCGCGCTCCATGCTACGATCCGCGCACTATGATTCGCTCCCTCGTCCTTTTCCTCCTGCTTCTAACCGTCCTGCCCAGTTCTGCGCAGTCCTTCGACTACCTCCACACGGAGTATGTCGTCTGCTCTGGCGGGCCCGCCTCACGTAAATTAGAGGAATACCGCATCCCCGCAGATCGGCATGATAAATACTGGGGAAACTTTACGAAGGCCTCGATTATGCGCATGAAACAACTGCGTGCTCAACATGGCGATGCCCTGAACCTAACGTGGCTCATTTACCGCCCTAGCTACGTGAAGCGGGTGGGGGAGGATGCCCGGAGCACCACGGTACAGTATAAGTGTGACCTAGGAGAGATCTCCACGGAGGCGGCTAAGCTGGGGGTAAAGATCGTCTGGTTCAGCAGCACGCCGGAGTTCTGCTCGTTTCTCAATAGCCATACGCGGCTAAAGCTCAGTGGCTTCGAATACTTCGGCCACTCCAATAAATATTGTTTCCTCTTCGACTACAGTGGCGAGGTGCTGGGCGCGTCCTGCTGCTACCTGCATACCAAGGGCATGAACCAAATGCACAGCGGCATCTTTGCCCCCTATGCCCACGTGCAAAGCTGGGGCTGCAATATGGCGGACGGCTCGGACAGCATGTATCTGGCTTGGAAAAAGGCCACGGGCCACTCCATGATGG
>JAYVOP010000291.1:0-16205 GCA_043757865.1 Verrucomicrobiales bacterium
GGGGCTTTAGAAATGCAGAGCATTATCGAGTCCGGATTCTCTTCCACTGCGGAAAGTTAGAGCTCATGCCCTCGTAAATTTTCCCACGCTATTTGACGTAGAACCAAAATAAGGCCTCAGGCTGAGCCACTAAACCTCAACACCGGAATCATTGAGCTGTTGCCGATTGGTAATAAGGTCTATGAGCGTTCCGAAGCGTATGGCTCAACGAAAGGTACCTATCACCCGGCCATAGAGGCATGGATGCAAGGCGACCGCAGCCACCCAGAAGAAGTGATGAAGGTGTTAGAAGACTTTAATAAAAAACAGCAGGAGGACTACGCGAAAACGAAAAAGCAGCCTCAAGCTAAAGATACGCCGCCCCCGACTCCTGTTCCGAGCGACTCGTATGGGTATCTGCTCTGGATTCCTTTCGCTGGGCTGGTTTGGTGGCTATACCGCAGAGTTTGTAAAGCCTCACAAAATTGAACCTTGGGCCCCTGCAATATTTGATCCCAAGCAAGATTCAGGGGATGCCCCAACATCGTTTCAACAGGCAAAAGGCGGTGGTAAGGCGTAGTGGGTGGGTTTCGTGAGGTGAAGCGCGGGGTCTGGT
Source organism: Verrucomicrobiales bacterium (assembly GCA_043757865.1). Taxonomy (GTDB): domain Bacteria; phylum Verrucomicrobiota; class Verrucomicrobiia; order Verrucomicrobiales; family V1-33; genus JAGNEJ01. The sequence continues at coordinate 596 of JAYVOP010000291.1, forward strand.
TACCTCGCCCTCTACGGCGGTGGCGCTGGCTTTTCGAGTTGAACATGCCTGCCGACTGTCCACAGTGCGCTCATGTTTGGTAACTTATCCGATAAATTAGATGGCGTGTTCCGCACGTTGCGGGGCCTGGGGAAAATCAGCGAATCCAATGTCAGTGATGCTCTGCGCGAGGTGCGCCTAGCCTTGCTGGAGGCGGACGTGGACTTTAACGTGGCGAAAGATTTCATTGCCCGGGTGCGGGAGAAGGCGCTGGGCGAGGCGGTGCTCAAGAGCATCACCCCAGGGCAACAGATCGTAAAAATTTTCCATGACGAACTGACCGCCTTGCTCGGAGGCGATGCCGCTGCGCTGGACCTCAATGCACCGGGCCGCATCCTCATGGTGGGGCTAAATGGAGCGGGGAAGACGACGAGTTCGGCTAAGTTAGCGCTGCTCTTAAAGAAGCAGGGCCGGAAGGTGGCGTTGATCGCGTGTGACTTGTATCGGCCTGCGGCGGTGGAGCAATTGGCCATCCTGGCACGGGAAATTGACGTGCCTATTTTCAAGCCTGCGGCTGGCGAGACGAGCGTGCTAAAGGTGGTGAAAGCGGCCCAACAATGGCTGGAAACGCAGACGGCTAGTGTGGTAATCTATGACACGGCAGGCCGTCAGGAGGTGGATGCGGGGTTGATTCAAGAGTTGAAGGAGGTGCGAGCCTATCTGAATCCCCGGGAGGTGCTACTGGTGGTGGATGCCGCCACGGGGCAGCAGGCGGTGAGCGTGGCCAAGACGTTCCATGAGGCGGTGGGCATCACGGGCCTAGTGCTCACAAAGTTGGATGGAGATGCGAGGGGCGGGGCCGCGCTTTCCATGCGCAGCGTGACTCAGCAGCCGATCAAGTTCATGGGCGTGGGGGAAAAGATGGATCAGCTAGAGGCCTTTGTGCCGGATCGCCTCGCGCAACGCATCCTCGGCATGGGCGACATCGTGGGGCTGGTGGAAAAGGCGTCGGCAGCCATTAACGAGGACGACGCCATGCGCATGGCGGAGCGGATGGACAAGAACCAGTTCGATTTCACAGACTTCTTGGCGAACATGAAAATGATGAAGAAGATCGCTGGCGGTGGCGGCATGATGGGCCTGTTAGGCTTGATCCCCGGCGTGGGGGCCCAACTGAAAAATTTACCGCCCATTGATGAAGGAAAGCTCAAGCGCACGGAGGCGATGGTGCATAGCATGACGCCGCTGGAACGTCGCAAGCCTGAAATCATCAATCAAAAGCGTCGCCTACGCATCGCCAAGGGCAGCGGCAATACCATCGTGGAAGTGAATCAGTTTATGAAACAATTCAGCCAGATGCGAGACATGATGCGGGATAAAGGCAAGATGATGAAGATGATGCAAGGCATGGGCGGCGGTGGTGGTGCCAGTGGCTTCCCGGGCGGCTTAGGCGGACTCTTGGGCGGTGGTGGTGGCGGGGGAAAGCCCAAGGGCTTTCCAGGCCGGGGAAAATTCGGTAAGCGCTAAATTTCCCCTCACCAAAAACCCCACTGCTGCGTCTGCATGACGTAGCCGCCGAGCAGCAAATTCGTCACCGCATGGCACACGATGCACGCCGCCAAACTCCGCGTGCGCCACGCCACATAGCTGATGAGCACGCCGTAGCTCAAGCAGCCCAGGAGGTCTGCGGTTTGATGGCCGACCGTAAAGGCAAGGATGCTGCCCAGCACGCCGAGGCGATGCCACAGGCCAAAGGGCAGGGTGGTAAACGGCACCTCGGAGTTGGTTAAATAACGCCAGAGGAAGCCGCGCATCACCAGTTCTTCCATGATGGGCACCATGATGACGAGCCGCAGGAACCGCATTCCTAACGAGGCGCTAGAGGCCAACGAGCCCGCTGGGAAAACCGTGGGATCATACCCCGGCTTCGTGCGGCTGACCATGCCCAGCCACTCATTTTCCCAACCATACCGCCGAAACAGTTCCGCGGGTAGCACCCACAGGATCAGGCCCAGCACGCCCACCCACACGCCCGTCCAGAGGGTGCGAGCGGAGCTGGGCCGGAACGTATAACGTGGCCACCACCATGCGAGCAGCGCGAGGCAGAGCACCGTTTGCAGCGGGTAAACCCAATGCTCTGGGGCGGATTTCCACCAGGGGAGTTGCGGGTTTTCCACCTTCACCCAGTTCTTGATTTGCTGGAGGCCGCTGTAGAGCACAAACGGCCCCACATAAGCCGCTAGCGCATTTTTTCTAATCTCTCGCAAATTCATGCGTGGCGTTGCACGAAATTAGCCATGCGTTCCATGGCGGTCTCTAGCAACTTGGCATCCGTGGCATAGCAACAGCGCACAAAACCCTCCCCACATTTGCCGAAGGCCGTGCCCGGCACCACCGCCACGCTTTCCTCTTGCAGCAGCTTCGTAGCGAACTCCCGACTAGTCATGCCCGTGCTGCGGATGTCTGGGAAAACGTAGAACGCACCGCCGGGCTTGAAGCATTTCAGCCCCATTTCATTGAGCCGCTTCACCACCAGATTCCGCCGACGCAGATATTCCCGTCGCATTTCCTCCACCGCAGGCGCGCCTGATTGCAGCGCCTCTATGCCCGCTATCTGGCTCGTGATCGGGGCGCAGAGCATGGAGTATTGATGCACCTTCATCATCGCCTCGATCAGTTCCTGCGGGGCACACGCATAGCCGAGCCGGAAGCCCGTCATCGCGAACGCCTTAGAGAAGCCGTGGAACAGAATCGTGCGCTCCCGCATCCCTGGCAGCGTGGCGATGGAGCACCACGTGGCGTGGCCGTCATACATCAGCTCCGTATAAATCTCGTCCGTGAAGACGATCAGGTCATGCTTGATGGCCAGCGCTGCGATCTTCTCTAACTCCGCGCGCTCCATCATGGCCCCCGTCGGATTCGTGGGGAAATTCAGCATCAGCACCTTCGTCCGTGGCGTGATCTTGGCCTCCACATTAGCGGCTAGGAGCGCGAAATCATTTTCCGCAAACGTCTCCACCACCACCGGCACGCCATACGCCAGAGCAATGCAGGGGCTATAGGAGACGTAGCAGGGCTCGTGGTAAATGACTTCATCTCCAGGGTTCAGCAACGCCCGGAAAGCCAAGTCCAAGGCCTCAGAGACGCCCACCGTGATGAGCACTTCCTTAGCGCCATCATATTCCACTTTGAAATGTTGCTGCACATAAACGCTGATCGCCTTGCGGAGATCTAGCAGGCCCAGATTAGACGTGTAAGTAGTGCGGCCTTGCTCCAGAGACTTGATGGCCGCCTCGCGGATATGCCACGGGGTTACGAAATCCGGCTCCCCCACGCCCAGGGAAATCACGTTTTCCGCTGCGAGCACTAGCTCAAAAAATTCTCGGATGCCGGAGCGCGGAAGGTCGCGCACGTGGGTAGCTAATTTATCAGTTAAACTCATGGAAATGGGCTGGTCGGTGGGAAATCAAGTTGGGCGAAAGCTAGGGCGAAATCGGTAAACGCGGGCCGTCCGTAGTGCCTTTCGCCAAGAGTCCATTTTGCTTATAAACTTTGAGCTGGAAGAGCGTGGCCGTGGAAATGACGCCCTCAATGCTACTCAACTTTTCCGACACGAAGCGCGCCACATCATGCAAGTTTCGCCCCTGCACCAGCACTGCTAGATCAAAGCCACCGCTCATTAAATAGCAGCTCACCACTTGGTCAAAGCGGGCAATACGATCCGCTAGGCGATCAAAGCCTCCGCCGCGTTCCGGCGTGACTTTGACCTCGATGAGGGCCGTAACCTCCCCCGCAGCGGCTTTAGAATGATCCACCACGGCTTGATAGCCCAGGATCGTGCCATCGTCCTCCCAAGCGGCAATCCGGGTGCGGACGTCGGCGGAAGAAGATTCCGTTTGTTCGGCTAGTTGGGCGTCAGAAAGTTTGGCGTCCTTTTGCAAGAGTTCGAGGATAGGGTGCATAGAATAAGCTAGATGAGGGTTGGCAAAGCAGCGCGCAGATTGCCGTGGGTGCGGCGTTTCGCAAATAGAAAGGCACACCACGAAACGACCTGCCGCCGAGCACGCTGCGGTCATTGTGGATGCCCCACATTGCTTTCAGCGCGCCTCGCCAGCGGTTCGTGGAGAACCTCCGCAGCAGACTGGATTCCGTTGCCAGCATCCGCTTGGTGGCACCACGATTCCTGTTTGTGGAATTATTCAAGCACCAGAATCGGCCTGTCAGTTACTCACTTAAACTCCTTCGCATTCGCATCCCCACCGCTGAGGAGGTAGGCTAGAAGGTCGAGGACTTCCTCGGGGTTCATGGTATTGAGCAGGGCGGGGGGCATGGCGCTGATGGGGTAGCGGGTGCGGTTTTTCACGTCGGTGGCTTTCACCTCAGTGATCTTTTCCGCGTCCAGCGGGTTCTCTACGACTTTAATAGTAGCGCCTTCGTCGGCTATGATGCGGCCTACGAGCACGCTGCCGTCATTGCGCTCGATGAGCGTGGACTCGTATTGATCGGAAATGGTCTTGCTGGGCTCCACGATGTTTTCTACCAGATCCTTGAGAGAATAACGATTCCCCGCGCCTGTGATATCCGGCCCCACGCCGCCGCCTTCGCCTGCAAACTGGTGGCACGTGGCGCAGAGGCCCGCGCTGAAGAGCGTTTTGCCATTGGCGAAATTCCGCCCATGGAGGTTGCCCGTGGCTAGTTTCACGATGTCCTCTAGCTGATATTGCTGGCCGGGGCCTTTGGCGGTGGGCAGGTCTTTCTTGGTAATCATCAAGCCGCCTTGGATAGCTTTCATTTCTTCTTTGAGTGCATCGGGCACATTGTCTAGCGCCTCGTTGCGCATGTTGCGGAGGAAGCCTGTGAAGCTGTTGCCGCCGTGCCATTGTTTGGTGGTGTTATACCAACGAAAGTAGGAGCGGCGGAGATCGTCCGTCCAGCCTTCCGTGGCGTTTCGCAGGGCAAAGGCATAGGCGATCTGCTGGCGGTTAGGATGAGTGTTAGTGACGGCTTTAAATGCTTCGGCATAGCCTGCATTCAGGTCTAGGAGGTCCGCTCCCGCAGAGTCCGCGTGGGGATCATCCTTGGCGTTCACCATCAGGTCCAGGGTCTTGGTGACGACTTGTTTGGAGCCTAGATAAATGAGCAACTCACAGAGTTCCTTGTTCGGATTATTGGCCGGGGATGGGAACATGGGCTCGAAGCGCTCTAGCAACTGAGCGATGACTTCCGGATCCTTAGGTTTGCCCATGCGGGTGAAACAAAGGCCGTAAACGCGCAGCAGATCTAGCGCCTCCTGCTCCCGCAGACCACGATCATGCACACGTGCTAGCGCCTTGAGCAAGGAGGGCTGGACGGTGGCGGGGCCACAACGCGCCAGGGCGCAGAGAGCCGTGAGACTGGAATGCGGGTTCTCTTGTTCGTCTAGGGCGCGTTGTTGCCAGGAGGCCACGGGCTGGTGCTCTATGACGGTGCGCGCGGCGTAGCGGAGGAAACGATCATTCATCCCTAGCTGCGTCCAGGCCTTATCCAGGGCTGCTGGGCTGGGCTGGGCTAGGATGAGGGCTTCTAGCTCGTGGCGGATTTTCGCATCGCGGGTTACGGCTACTGGGGCGGCTGGCGCGGTGGATTCCGTGCCGGTGTAGGTGACGCGGAGCAGGGCGGACTGCGTCTTGCGCCCACCTACAGTGAAATACATGGCCCCGTCCTTGGGGTGGATCAACACGTCGGTTAGCGGTAACGGGCGACCTGTGATGAACGACTCTTTCTCACCCGTGAAAGACGCTCCATCTGGCTTCAGATGGATGGCGTAGAGTGTGCCGTAGGTCCAGTCTAGTGCATAGAGCGCGCGTTGGTATTTGGCAGGAAACTTGGCCCCAGTGCCGAAGACCACGCCCGTGGGACTACCCGGACCGATGTTGACTGTCGGTGGCAAACTATCAATATAGTAGGCGGGCCATTTCCCCGTGCCAGAGCGCCAGCCGAACTCCGCGCCCGGCACCGCATGGCAGATCCGCGTGGGCCGATACCAGGGCATCCCAATGTCCCATTCCATGTCCGCATCGAAGCTAAAGGCTTCGCCCGTGGGGCTAAACGCCACATCGAATTGATTGCGAAATCCAGAGGCAAAGAGTGTCCACGTCTTGCCATCGAAGTCCGTCTGACAAATCCATCCGCCGGGCGCCAGGATGCCTTTCGCATGGCCATTGGCATCCCAATCACGCGGCAGCAGATGGTCTTCCTGATACACGGGGGAAACGATGCTGATCTCTGGGTTAGGGATTTTGGTGTGATTCCCACCCGTCACGTAGAGGGATTTACCATCGGGCGCTAACACCACTTGGTGCGGTCCGTGCTCGCCACCGCCGTCGATCTTGCGGAGGAATGTTTCTTCGTCGTAACGGTCATCGCCATTGGTGTCCCTCAGCCGATAGAGGCCGGGGTTATTGCCATTGACCACGACATAGAGCGCATTGTTAGCGTAGAGCACGCCGTGGGCACCAGTGAGTTTCACGTCCAGTTTTTCCACCTTGGGCTCGGCCTTATCCGCCACCGTGAGGCGGTAGAATCCGCCGTCTTGATCGCCCGCAATGAAGCGGCCTTTATCATCCACTGTGAGGCAAACCCACGAGCCCTGCGTGGCCTTAGGCACGGTGTAAATGACGTCCACTTTGAAGCCTGGAGGGGCCGTGATGGTGTCCTCTGCAATGCCGCCGCCGCTGGCTCCATCCAACGCCCGGCCCCACGGTTCCATGCCATATTTCCCTAAGGACACGGCAGGCGACCACGCGGCAATGTCCGTCCCTGGCTGATCCCAGCCTGTGCCAGTGGAGGAAAATTTCCATGTGGCATTCGTCACTAACACGGGCGGCTGCCCTGGCGCGGCTATTTCTAAAATAAAGGCAGCTGTGCCGCCAGCATCGTTCGTGGCTTTTACCGCCACCCAGTTATTTCCGGTGTGTAAGGCCGTGGCGGGCACGTTCACGGGCTCATGCCACTCTTCCGTATGGCCGACATTTTGGCCATTGAGCACGACGGTGGCTCCATTGTCGCAGGTGAACCGCACCTTCGCCCCAGCAGGCACGGCGGGGAGATCGAAGTTCGTGCGAAAGTAGGCGACTTCATGAGACTTCGCCTTCCCGTTAGGCGCAGTCCAGATCCACTCCCGCTCCGCAGGAGCAGACGTGGCGGTGGCTAGGGTAAAGAGGCTAGTGAGAAAGAGAACGAGGGCAGATTTCATGGCCGCCCACCCTACGGAGCAAGCGCTAGGCGTCAGCGGGAAATTCTACGGAAGAGCGGGCGGGCAGTGGGGGGTAATCCGCAACCATCGCTGGGGGGCTCTGGGCGAATCGGCAGGGAAACGTCAGCCGATTGGTTTTTTCCAGAAATGGCGCTCATCGTTGATGCGCTGATGAATTTCACCTTCGGATGCTTTCCATGTAGATCAGGTCGTAATCGGAATCAAAGCAAGGTTCCATCCAGTGATTGGGGGCGCGGTTAGTGTGGGTGCGATTTCTTGAAGTTCAGTCATGAGGTGTTTTCAGGCCCCCGGCCTTGGCTAGGGTGTTGGCCTTGGTGTCATAGGAAATAAAGCGTTTGCAACGCAAGGTCAGCGCTGAGGCCACATGCAGAATATCGTAAGTGCGGAACCCCTGTCGGGCGGTGTGGCGCGCTACTAGCGAGAGGAATTCTGGCTCCACATCCACCGCGTGAGCGGGGATTTCCCATGAAAAGTTTACTTTGCAGGTCTTTCTCAAAGTCCGCTTGGGCGCACGCCGCAGCCTCTGGGGTCACGCGCTATTGCCCGCCCTTCCGGCACTCGAAGTGCATCCGTTGCATCCCGTTAGTGAGCTCAAACTGCAAGAGCCGAGTCACGGGAATGAGCCATAAAGCTCGGGCGGTGGGGCCTTTGAATAAGTTTTTTAACTCCACGCTATCCGGTAAATTTAGATCAAGTCGGCTCAGCCCGCCACAGAGGCATCCCTGCGGCAGCAATGATTCAAACGCCGCTTTCGGCTTTAACCGGGAGCGGGTGTTTGAAAGGCGGCCGGCCAGCCGCCGTGGGCTTCGATGACTGGGGAATACGTTTTTCCGGCACCCACATTATTCCTTGGCATTTCCCGGAATCGCGCCACGATCTTCGTGCTGCACGCGAAACTCGGCCCCGCGCCGTGAGAGTCCCAAAGACTCCTATACGTGCGGCTTTTTTGTTTTCGGGTGCTTGGGTCCGAAGCGTGCCTCTAATGTGAGCGGGTTGGCGGGGGTGAAAAAGGTGCCGTGGGCTGGGCCGAAGTGCAGATGGAACATAGGGTTTCATCGTTTCGTGTGCGCTATCATCTTTGAAGTGGCTCGACCAGCAACGACCAATAGTATTCTGCGGCACCTTCGGCAGTGAGGTGGCGGTCGCGTCCCTGAGTCATAAAGTTCATTCCTAATGGCTGAAGCGATAGCGACTGCTCTCCCACGACGACGCTTAGCGCTTCGTTGAAGCTGTTACCGTGGCGGGATTCCTCATGAGAGTAGCTCATTCCTCCTCCGACACTCTGGCGGCCGCCATTACGAATGTAACATCGGGCTACTGCATTTCCCTGCCGGTAGATCACTGCTGAAAACGAGATCGCATCCAGCCGCTTAAATCGGGATTCGATTTCTGGATGGCGAGTCTGAAGCTCAGCCAAAGAACCGTCGAAATACTTGACCATGAACTCGAAAGATTCATCCATGAACCGATCTTGATCTGCCTCCGTGAAGTGCTTCCTCAACCTGAGGTTGCTAGAGCGCGGTGTGACAGTCTCAGTCAGGACAGACGCAAGGGCTGCTTGTGAAAACGTGGGCTTTGTGGCCTTGGGTAAGGCTGCCCGTATTTGCTTAACCACATCTAAAAAGGCCTCGTCGCGGTCAGGCCACTTGGTTATCGGCTTGCCGTCACAAGGCGCAGCCAAAAGCTTTCCAAATGGGGCGTTGGTCCAGTCACAAGGCCTCAGAATTACCGGAATGACACGGGCCGCACCCTCATCATGCCGCGCCATCGCTTGCGTCACTTCGATGTCGTAGCAATATAGCGAAGCTAGGAAGTCTGGGCTGACCAATAGGAGAATGATTTCGGAGGTATTCAGTTTCTCGTCAATGACTCCGCTCAACTCATCACCTGCTGTGATCTTGCGGTCATGCCAGGATGTAATCAGTCCCTCATGTTTCAACATCGCGAGATGAGTCTCCAGCTCGTTACGCAGCGTTTCGTCCTTGTGGGAATAGGAAAAGAAAATGGAGGCCATGGCTTTAGACTGGTTTGCTTTCTTTGTTCGTTGCAAAAGCACCTGGCCAGCCGCCGTGGGCTGTGATCACTTCGTCTATCTCCGCCATCAGGCGGATGGTTTCGGTGAGGGCGATGACGATCTTGTGGTAGTGGGCGATGTCTTCGTCGGTGAGGGTGCGGCCTTTGCGGTCTTTTAGCCATTTCTGGCAGACCTGGTAGCCGCCGATGTGGAAGCTCCACACGGCCTCTGGCACGCCCCGGAAGCCGCTGGTGCCTGCGGTGGTGTTGCCTTTGGTGCCGCTGGCATTGATCCACACGGTGCCATCCATGTAGCCTACTTTGGTGACTTCTCGGGACTGGCCGATGAACAGGGTGCGGGGTTTGGCAAGCGCTGGGGACTCCAGCAGGTGCATGGCGGTGAGTTATCCGCCGAGCCTGGCCAGCGCGCGGAACAGCTCCAAGTCCGCGGTCAACGGAAGGCGCGGAAAATCAATCTTCAGAAACTCCGCGTAGCGGCTCCGGTAGCCGGGACTGTGAAACACCGCGTAGGCGTAGTGGAAGATGTCTTCGGGCGTCAGGCCGACGGGCAGGCCATGGGAACCTTTCGCGGCTACACCTAATCTCAAGCAGAGCGTCCGGAGAAAAGCCGGAACGAAGTTAGGCCGGAGATCTCCGTGAATATCCAGAGTTCGCTGCGACGTGCGCGGGTCCGGGTAAATGTAGAGTGGAAAAAATGAGGCGTTGTCAAAAGGGGAAACAGCATCCTTGTCCACGGCGACATCGCTGACGAAAAAACTGTCCGTGTTACCGCGCCTTTGATTCCGCACTGTAATTAGAAGGCGATTTGCTTTCAGAGCGCTCCACATCAATGGCGTGCGCGGGTAAGCCATGAATCCCTTTGAGCGGCCAGTGAAGTATGTCCACCTCAGGTCGAAGGGATGGTAGCCAATCCGAATCACTTTCCCGTCGCCTTTACGAACGTCTAGTTTAGCCCAGTCAATAGCCCAGTCTCGCCCATCCTCCGCCAAGTCGTATTTCGTCATGAGCGCACTGGGGCTCAGTGCCTTAACATCGGCCAGCCTTTCTTCTAACTGCTCTTCGGTGAAGCTATAAACCAGCCCGTCTCGCTTGGTCTGTATCCCGGCGTTGCGTTCGGCAAACACTTCCCCGTCGATGGCCGGTTGAAGTTTGTATTCCTCGATTCCATCAAAAGATTTCGGAACGAAGAAGAAATGCGGCGGAGTGCTTGCGATTGGTGTCCAAGCTTGGCGACAGGCGTCTGTCTGACTGAGAGCCTCATACTTCGATCCACGGGTGCCCCAAAGGTCTGAGTGCTGAATTGTTCGCTCAGGTGGCGATGTTGATTTGGTGAACAGCGAAATGCCAACACCCTGCTGGATGTCGAACACGTTCTCTTCCTTCGCTCCATTCGGCGACGCTTCTAATTTCTTACTACTCCCATGCAGGTCGAGGATGCGAATGTCATCGAAACTTGCCGTCAACGACTCACGAACCTGCCGATGAGTAATGCCATCAATGAATACGTTATTTGTGATCATCCCGAATACGCCCACGCCGGTCGTGTCGAGCAAGTGCTGAGAAAAGCGGACGAACTTAATGAAGTCGTCATCCAAGTTGAGCTTTCTCTCGTTCAGGCCTCGTTTGTAGTCTTCCAACAAGCCAAGTATGAACGGGATCTTGTTGAGCTGACCAAAGTTGGAATACGGCGGGTTGCCGATGACGACGGTGAAGCGCTTGTGCCGTTTGATTTCGTTTACGGCGGCGGCTTCGTGGGCGAGGGCGTCGAAGCCGATGAGGGGGAGTTGTTTTTGCCAGGGTTCGAGGGCGTTGGTGAGGTAGATGCGGGCGCGTTCTTCGGTGGCGAAGCGGTAGCCGGTTTCTGCTAGTTTGAGGCCGATCTTCATGTGGGCGATGGCGTAGGGGGCCATCATGAGTTCGTAAGCGTGGAGGCGCGGGAGGAGGTGCTGGGGGACGTAGGTGTTCCAAGCGGCTTGGCGCTGGGTTTCCGTGAGTTTCTGCTGCTTCCACTTGGCCTGGAGGTGCTTGTGAATGACGTCGATGACTTCTACGAGGAAGGTGGCGGTGCCGGTGCCGGTGGCGGGATCGAGAATTTGGACGAAGGGTTCGTCCGGGGAGATGGTGCGCGTTTCGCCCGGCTCGTCGGTGAGCGGCGGGAGTTTCAGGCCGGGGTGCTTTTTCAGCATCTCGCCCCAGGTGGTGGTGTCGGCGAGACCGTCGGCGAGGCCGAACTCGGTTTGCAGGAGCTCGTGGACGCTGCGGACGATGTAGGAGACGACGGGCTGCGGGGTGTAGAAGACGCCGCGCTGGATTTTCAGTTTCTTGTTATACGCGGTGAGGAAATGTTCGTAGAAATGGATGACGGGGTAGCCCCACACCATCGCAGAGAAATGCACCACCGTAGAGGCGGGAAATCTCCACCAGATTCTTGTAAGCATCCTGCTGATAGCGTGCCAGCAGCGGGAAAATAGTGGACCTCTCCCGATCCCATTCATCGGGGGTGAGTTCGTGACCACGGAGCAGCTCTTGCAGTGCCTTGAACCAGACCTCGAAGGGTGTGCGTGGATTCGTATGCCGCTCAATGGTCCGTAGAACTTCAGCCGTGATGTCCTCCGACTCATCCCAATGCCGCTCATACCATTCTTGCAACAGCCTCACATCATTTCCGCGGATCTGCACATTGAGTTCCACGTTGTCCTCCAAGCCCGGTTTGGTAAAGTTGGACGATCCCACGAGGCCGAAGGAGCCAATCACCGCCTGCCGAGCATGGGTAAGATAGCATTTAGCATGGAATTTATCCTTCCGATAAACGCGGCACTGCACTTTTCCTGAACGCAGTGCATCGACCAGCGCAGGCGTTCCAGTTAGGAAATCATTCACTTTTTTCTCTCCCTCAATGCTAGAATCCAAGTTAGCCGCAATCTTGCGCAGGCCGTCCTCAAAGGCACGCTTGGTCCGTTTGGATACCTCGTCGCCCATCAGAATGCGGATGGAATCCACCTGCTGCCATTGCTCCTGCAACGCAAGGAAAGCGCCAATTTCAAAATACCCCGTGGCAATGTCGATGGATTTGGAAAGCGCGCACCAGTCGGTCAGATAATTGCGGACTTTCCATTCGTGATCGCTGTTATCTACGATGAAAAGTTCAGAGGCGGAAGTGGACATGTGAGTGAAAGTCGAGAGAGGGCAACAATTGGAAAAGGCCTAGATTTGTAAACTTTGACCCGCCTAGCACGCAAGGCAAAGCTCCCCGCTTTCTCAATGGACAAAAAATAGCGACCCATTGCTGGGTCGCCACTCGTGGGGGAGGAAATGTCCGTTTCTCGTTAGTAGCGGTAATGGTCCGCCTTATACGGGCCGCTGATGGGGACGCCGAGGTAGGCGGCTTGGTCGTCGGTTAGGACGGTGAGTTTTACGCCGATTTTTTCTAGGTGGAGGCGGGCGACTTCTTCGTCGAGGTGTTTGGGGAGGCGGGTGACGCCGGGGGCGGCGTTAGCGCGGTTTTTCCAAAGTTCAAGTTGGGCTAGGGCTTGGTTGGTGAAGCTGGCGCTCATGACGAAAGCGGGGTGGCCAGTGGCGCAACCGAGGTTCATGAGGCGGCCTTCCGCGAGCATGAAGATGGCGCGGCCGCCGGGGACATCGTAGCGATCAAACTGGGGTTTGATGTTCGTTTTCACCACGCCGGGGGCGGTGTTGAGGCGCTCGACTTGGATTTCGTTATCGAAGTGGCCGATGTTAGCGACGATGGCTTGGTCCTTCATGTTGAGCATGTGCTCTAAGGTGATGACGTCTTTGTTGCCAGTGGTGGTGACGTAGATGTCGGCCTCGCCCAGAGTGTCTTCCACGGGCTTGACTTCGAAGCCTTCCATGGCGGCTTGGAGGGCATTGATGGGGTCGATTTCAGTAATGATGACGCGGGCGCCAAAGCCACGGAGGCTGTGCGCGGAGCCTTTACCGACATCGCCATACCCGCAGACGACCGCTACTTTACCAGCGATCATGACGTCGGTGGCGCGCTTGAGGCCGTCGGCACAGGATTCGCGGCAGCCGTAGAGGTTGTCGAACTTGGATTTGGTGACGGAGTCGTTGACGTTGATGGCGGGCACTAACAAGCTGCCGGCTTCCATCATTTGGTAGAGGCGATGCACGCCAGTGGTCGTTTCCTCGGAGACGCCTTTCCAGTCTTTCACGATTTCGTGGAAGATGCCGGGTTCAGCGGCGTGGACTTTCTTGAGGAGGTCTTTGATGACTTGCTCTTCGTGGTTGCCGCTGGCGGTGTTCACCCAATCGCTACCGTTTTCGAGTTCGTAGCCTTTATGGATGAACAATGTGGCATCGCCACCGTCGTCGATGATGAGCTGGGGACCGGCTGCGCCCACGTGGCGGATGGCCAACCAAGTGCAGTCCCAGTATTCTTCCAGGGTTTCGCCCTTCCAAGCATAGACGGGCACTCCGGTGACTGCGATGGCAGCGGCAGCGTGGTCTTGGGTGGAGAAAATATTGCAGGAGGCCCAACGGACGATGGCACCGAGTTCGACCATGGTCTCGATGAGCACGGCGGTCTCGATGGTCATGTGCAGGGAGCCGGTGACGCGGACGCCAGCCAGGGGTTTCTGGGGGCCGTATTTCTTGCGGATGGACATGAGGCCGGGCATTTCTTGCTCGGCAATGGTGAGGGTCTTGCGACCCCAGTCGGCTAGGGTGATGTCAGCGACTTTGTAAGGAGGGATGGCGATAGCGGTCATGGGTGGGATGGGTTTGAGTGAATTGGATGCAGAACGTAACGACGCATCAAGATATGATGATGCGTTCGCTTAAGAAACGCTTGAGTCAACCAATCAGATGCTTCGATCTAAGAAATCTGGAAATTTCCTTGCTCCGCTAGCTCACCCAGGTTAGCATTTAAGAAACCTTAAGTATCTCATGAAGCTCCTCCCCCTTTACTTCCTGGCCCCGCTCCTGCTTAGCTCTTGCCGCACCCCGATGCAATGGCCCTGGCAAAAGCCCGCTGTCAATGCTGATCCTTATGCGACCAATGCTAGTGCGGGTGCAGGCGGCTACCAAGCCTATCCCGGTGCGGCCACCCCCGCCGCGAATCAGAACTACGCCTACCCTAACTACAGCACTGCTGGCGAGCAGGCTCAAGTCACGCCCGCGAACGCCGGCGCGGCGGCTCCACAAGATTCCAGCACCGGGCAGGAAGGTTGGAGCACCAGTGGAGCTATGAAGGCGGGGGGCAAAAAAAAGGCGGCGGCAACTCCGAAGTCCGCTCCCATGAAAGTGGCTAGCGGCAACGCGACTTATGTGGTGCAGAAACGGGACACGCTCTACGGCATCAGCCAAAAGACTGGCACCACGGTGTCCAAGCTGATGGCGTTGAATGGATTGAAGTCCACTAACATCGGGGCGGGGCAAAGGCTGCGGCTCCGCTAAAACATTCTCTGGTTCGTATGTTATCGAGAGCCGCAGGGGGTGACCCTTGCGGTTTCTTTCTTTTCCGCAACGTCACTTTCGTAAATAGCACAGCCACGCCACGCCCAGCACCGAGACCACGGTGCCCACGATCTGGGGCCGCGTCGGACAGTCTTTCTCCAGCCACCGCGCCAACGGCATCACGATGAGCGTGCTCGTGGCGGCCACCGCGAGCACGATGGCGCTGCTGCCAGTCTCCATGATCGCCCATTGATAGCAGCTCACACCAATGACCGGGCCTAACAGCATGGTGCCGCCCAGCCAAAATGCGGCCATACAGCCAGAGCGTGGTTTCTCCAAGGCCTGCGCGGCAGTGGGGAAATAACGTTCGGCATATTTTGCTAGGTAAAAGACCAAGCCCGCACAGAGCACGCCAGCGGTGCTTCGTTGCCAAGCTTGGCTGATGCCGGAGGCGCTAAGTCCCAGTGCCTCCGCTTTGGCGATGGCGAGGTGGCTAAGTGCGGTGCCCAGCCCCATGCCGAGGGCGCTGAGCAGGGCAAAAGCCACTCCCGAGCGGGAGATCGCGGCCCGCGTCGTCTGTGCGGGAACACGCAGGGTGACGGCTAGGCCTAGCAGGATGAGTCCAGCGGCTAGGCCTTCGGCAGCACTGATGCGTTGGCCCAGCAAAAGGTAATCTCCTAACGCCCCGGTGAGCGTGCTGCCGCAGAAATGGATTAGCAACGTGAGACGTGATCCAAGGCGTCGGTAAGCGAGGAAAAGCCCCACGTCTCCAATGCCGAAGCCCACCAGTCCACTGAGGAAAAACCACGGGAACAACGTGGCGTGAATGCTGTCAGGATAGCGCCACCAAGTCAGCAGCCCCAGCATAGTGCAAGCCCCGGCTAGCCGATAAAAATTGGCCCCCAGACT
>JAYVOP010000292.1:0-16172 GCA_043757865.1 Verrucomicrobiales bacterium
GTCTTTCGTGACTGCCCAGTATTCCATAGAAGTGTGTGAGGTGTGTGTGGTTGGTAAATTCGGCTGCGAAAGATTATCCGTCCCCTGAATCACCTGATCGTAGTGCCACCCGGAGTCATAAGTGAGCCCCGGCGTGTCATAGCGTATAATATTTTCAGAAGGCATCGTCTTTTTAGCGTGCTGCCACGGCATTGGAACTCAATGCTGCGTCAGTAGAGGTCAATGTAACGTCATTCTTGCTGGCTGCAACGTCTTTTTTAGTAACTGTAATGATGACAGCAATGAAAAAAGCCGTGGCAGCACAACAAAAAGCCGTAGCAGTCATGCAAAAGGCCGTAGCAGATACTCACCCAGCCGTGGCAGTAACCCGAAAAGCCGTGGCAGTGGCTAATTCCGGCAGAGTTGCTCCCCAAGGAGCCGGGTCGTCCCGCCCCGATGAGCGAATTCAATCGGGGCGGGACGCCCCGACTCCTTGAGGCCTTCGCAAGTGGCAGATCATCTTCACCAAGGAGCCGGGGCGTCCCGCCCCGATGAGCGATTTTAGGCGTGGCGGGACGCCCCGGCTCCTTGGGGGGTCAGAAGATTTCAGATTTCAGGTTTCAGGTTACTGATTTCAGTGCCATTGCTGCAAACTGAAATCTGAAAACTGAAATCTGTCCCCCGCTCCCCTGCTCATGCTCGAACTTCGCGATATTTCCTACACCATCGACAAGAATGGTGAAGACCACGACCTGCTTCACAAGATCTCTTTGAAGGTTCCGGAAGGCCATTTCATGGCCATCGTGGGGCCTTCTGGTTGTGGCAAGACGACGTTGATGAAGATCATCACTGGCCTGCTGCTGGAGACGGATGGAGCCGTGTGGTGGCAGGGCGCGGACCTCGCAGAGGATGGGGAAATGACGCCGAATCAGCTGGGCTATGTGCCGCAGTTCTCCATCGCCTACGATCACCTAACGGTGGAGGAATGTGTGGAGAATGCCATTAAACTACGCGTGGTGACAGACGACGCGGAGGCGATGTATGAGCGTGCGGACAACGTCATTTCCCAGACGGGCATGGACGGGATGCGGGACAAGCGCGTCAGCGTGCTCAGCGGCGGACAGAAGCGGCGGCTGGGCCTCGCCATGGAGCTGGTGAGCGATCCGCAACTGCTGCTCTGCGATGAAGTCACCAGCGGCCTAGACCCGCAGAGCGAGCGGGAAATCGTGAATCTGATGCACCAACTTTCCCTCCAAGGCGGGCGCATGGTCTTCAATATCACCCACAGTCTGGCGAATCTAGAGCTGTATGATTCCGTGTTAGTGCTGCACGAGGGCAAGGTGGCATTTCATGGTCCGCCGGATGCCCTGGCGCATTATTTCAGCGCAGAAAATGCGGAGGGCGTCTATCCGCAACTGGCCCTGCGCGCGTCCACGAACTGGCATGAGAGCTGGGCGAAACACCGCGCCAACTACGATGCCATCATTGCCAAACGGCAGAGCAAACGCCGCCCCGCCGCCCCAGAACTGCCCGCAGATGCGCCCGTGGAAACGCCGCCGCCGGCCGCCCCGGCACCGGAAACGGAGTTGCCAGGATTCCTCACGCAGTTCTTCGTGCTGCTAGGGCGACGCTGGAAATTATTCTTCCGGGACCGCACGCAGATTTTATTGCAGCTCGCGCTGATGCTGATCTTTCCGCTGCTAGTGGTGATCTTTGCCCCGCATGGCATCGAGGCGTTCCCGGACCGCACGGTGGACAGTGCGCTCAATGATTTTGAAAAGCCCAAGGCGCTGGCGGACATCATCACGCGGCAGACGAAGATAGGCGCGTTAGTGTCCGGGCTGGTGATGTTCCAAGTGGTGCTCCTGACGCTGATGGGCTCCAACAATGCCGCGCGTGAAATTGCTGGCGAGCGGCTGATCTATGAAAAGGAGCGCCTAGGCGGCGTGCGGCCCTTTAGCTATCTGCTGAGCAAGGTGGCGTTCCTCAGTTGCCTGGTGTTAGCGCAATCGTTGTGGATGGGCATGTTTGTGCAGATGTTTTGTGATCTGCCAGGGGATCTGCCGCAGCGGCTGCTGCTCCTGCTGCTGGTAAATGCAGGCATGACGTTCGTCTGCCTGGGCATCTCGGCGGCTATGAAATCAGCGGATCAGGCGTCGTTGCTCAGCATCTATTTAGTGGGCTTCCAACTGCCGCTCAGTGGCGCGGTGCTGAAGATGCCCGACTGGCTGGAGCCGCTCAGCCAACCGCTCATTTCCAGCTACTGGAGTTGGTCCGGGCAGATGCAATCCATGGCGGGGGCCAAGTCCTTCCTCGGCATCGCGGACGCCTCCCCCACGTTCCCCTTTCCCACCGTGGATACCGCCATGCTGGTGCTGCTAGCGCACGTGGCCGTGGGCTTATGCGCGGCCTACTACTTCTGTAAACGGCGGCTCTGGGATTAAGCATCATGGCTCTTCCCACCACTCCTAACCCCTGGCGCACCCAGCGCAGTGCGGAGGTCTATGCGAACCCGTATATGACCATCATCCACAATGAAGTCACCCGCCCTAACGGGGCTCCGGGCACCTATTACGTGTGCCATTTCCAGCGGGTGGCGGTGGCCATTATCCCCGTGGATGCGCAGGGTTACACGTGGTTAGTAGGCCAATGGCGCTATCCGCAGGATCGCTATGAATGGGAGGTGCCAGAGGGTGGCGCGGAACTGCATGAAGCCCCGGCGGACTGCGCGCACCGGGAGCTGCGGGAGGAGGCCGGACTGCTGGCCACCACCCTCACGCCGATCTTAGAAATGCAGCTCTCCAACAGTTGCACGGATGAAATTTCCCACACCTTTCTGGCCACCGGACTGACCGTCACAGAGGCCGCTCCTGATGATACCGAGGAGCTAGCGCTCCATCGCCTCCCGCTCACCGAAGCCTTTGCCATGGCCGGGCGGGGGGAGATCCGGGATGCGCTCTCAGTTGCCAGTTTGCTAAAATTGAAATATCTTTGCGAGTCTGGAGCGCTTCCAGAATTACCAGTCACCTAACTTCATTTACTCCTCCCCATGTCCCTCCCTCGTCACCTGCCAAAACTCCTCATTGCCGCCATCCTCCTGGGCGTCACGGTTTACTTTTGCCAAGCGCAACGCACCGCGCCTAACCTGAGTAAAACCAACTTCCGGGAGATCCTCAGCATCGACAACGCCGCGCTCAAACGCGACTCTGGCCCGCTCAAAAGTTATGCGGACGTGATCGACCGCATCGAGCCTGCGGTGGTGAAAATTTCCACTGCGCAAGAGGTGGTCTTGCGGCGGTCTTATCCTTATGCGGGCGATCCGCTGCTGCGGCGGTTCCTCGGCATCCCGGATCAGCCAAGCCAGATCGAGCATCGCAAACAGCCCCTGGGGCTGGGCTCTGGCATCATTGTCACCAGCGATGGCTATATCCTCACCAACAATCATGTGATCCAAGACGCCACGGAAATTAAAGTCAGCGTGCCGGGCCGTGAGGAACCGCTGGATGCCAAGGTGGTGGGCACGGATCCTGACAACGATGTGGCCGTGATCAAAGTCACCGGTGAGGGCCTGCCCACGGCCACCCTGGCGGATTCCAGCCAAGTGCGGCGGGGGGACATCGTGTTCGCAGTGGGTGCGCCATTTGGTTATGAGCAGTCCGTGAGCATGGGCATCGTCAGTGCGCTGGGGCGGCGTGAGGTGGGCCAGAATCAGCAGGCGAACTACATTCAAACGGATGCGGCCATCAATCCCGGCAACTCTGGCGGCCCGCTCATCGATGCGGAAGGCCGCGTCATCGGCATCAACACCGCCATTTTCTCCAACACGGGCAGCACCGCAGGCATTGGCTTTGCCATTCCCAGCAACCGCGTGGTGCAAGTGGCCTCCACGTTAGTGAGCCCGAAAATCCAAGGCCAGAGCGGCTATCTGGGCGCGGTGTCATCCTCTGTGACCGCCGACATGGCGAAGTATTTAAAGCTCAAAGAGCCCGGCGGCGTCCTCGTCACGGGCCTCAATCCCAAGTCCCCCGCCGAGCAAGCGGGCTTGCAAATGGATGATGTGATCCTGGAACTCCAAGGCCGGAAAATCCAAGCTCCCAGCCAGCTCAACGACGAAGTGGCAGCCCTACCCGCAGGCCGGGAAGTGGCGTTAGGCATCTGGCGCAGTGGCGAGCACAAGGAGATCAAAGTGACCTTAGGCGACCGCGCCTCTGCCCGTGCGAATACGCCGGAAGATGTGCCCGAAGCCACCCCCAAAGGCCCTTACGGCTTGACCTTGACCGAGCTCACGGATGATTTCCGCCAACAGTTAGGCGTGTCGCGTCGCACCACTGGCGTGCTGGTAGCAGATGTCAGCCCGAACAGCCCCGCTGCACGCGAAGGCCTGCGCGCGGGGGACCTCCTCTTTACCATCAACGGTCAAAAAATTCGCAATCCCAAAGAAGCCGAGACCGCCTTCGGCCTCGCCCAGAACGGTTCCTCGCTCTGCCACGTCTTCCGGCTAGGAATGCGCGACACCCAGCCCGTAGTGCTGACGGAGTAAGCGGTCCCCAACTGGCGGACTAAAGTCCGCGCTCCGTAAATTCAGCGTGACTTCGCACGGTGATGGATGCTACGGTGCGCCCACTTTATGAAACTCTTCTTTCGACTAACTGCGCTTGCCACCAGCGCGCTGGGCCTGCTGGCCTGTGACCAAAAGCCTGCTCCGATCGCCAGCACGCCTGCCCTGCCACCGCCCGCCGTCGTGGTCCCCGGAGCGCCTGCGGTGAAAGCGGATGATCCCGCCGTGAACTCATTTATGGAGGAATACCAAGCGTTTTCCCAGAGGCTCTCGCAGGCCGTAGAGAAAGGAGAACGGGAGCAAATCCAGCCGCTGTTAGCCAAAGCGGGGGCGTTAGCCGTGAAAGGTAAAGAGTATGCGGCTAAGCTGCTGCCAGAAGATCAGGCCGCCTTTGAAAAGAAACTGGCGGAGTATGCCAAGCCCGTCCAAGCAGCCGCGCAGAAGCTGGCTGCAGGTGCAGTGGATCGTTTAAAGGCCCTCAAGGAGATGAGTAAAGATCGGCTCGAAAGCATGAAACATTTCGTCCATGACGCCACGGCTCCCGAGCCTGCGCCTGCCACCCCCGAAGCTCCCACTCCCGATAGATAATGGACCTCCTGCTGCCCGCCCGACCCACCTCCCGCCGCACCGCTAAGTTCTCCGTGCCCACGGTGGATCAAGTGATGGTGGAGGAACGGGCGAAGAGTTTCACCACCCGCAGCCTCAAGGCGGAGGCGAAGCTGGCGGGCTTGAAATTGGCCGTGGCGATGATGGATCTCACCACGCTGGAAGGCGCGGACACGCCGGGCAAGGCCGCGCATCTCTGCGCCAAAGCACGCCAGCCCATGCCCGCGCGCTATGCCTGTCCGCCCACGGCAGCGGTGTGTGTTTACCCTAACTTGGTGAAATATGTGAAGCCCCTGCTCGCTGGCACCCGCATTCATTTAGCCAGCGTGGCCACCGCCTTTCCCAGTGGGCAGGTGCCGTTGGCCATGAAGCTGGCAGAGGTGCGATCCGCCGTGGCGGAGGGAGCAGATGAGATCGATATGGTGATCGACCGGGGAGCATTTCTCCGGGGTGACTATCATCTAGTCTATGATGAGATTGCCGCCACGCGTGAGGCTTGTGGAACGGCTCATTTAAAAGTCATCTTAGAAACAGGTGAATTGAAAACGTATGATAACGTGCGGCTGGCCAGCGAGATCGCGATGCGGGCAGGTGGACATTTTATTAAAACCAGCACGGGGAAAGTGTCCCCGGCAGCTACGATGCCGGTCACGTTAGTGATGTTGGAAGCGATCCGGGATTTCTATTACGCCACGGGCCAGATCATCGGCATGAAGCCTGCGGGCGGCATTCGTAAGGCCAAGGAAGCGCTGCACTATCTGGTGATGGTGAAAGAAACCCTAGGCGATGTGTGGCTGACGCCGGATCTTTTCCGCTTCGGGGCCAGCAGCTTACTCACCGACGTAACCCTCCAAATCGCCAAAATGGTGGACGGCAACTACCAGAGCGAAGACTATTTCTCATTATCCTAATCACTCACTAAGTCCACTTATGAATACCTTCGACATCTACGTCCCCCGCCGCGCCTTCCTGCAAAAACTAGCCGCCGCCAGCGCGCTCTACGCCGTGCCTGGAGCCTTTGCAGAAGCGCTGCAACTCACACCCTCACAAACGGAGGGACCGTTCTATCCCGACCATTTACCGCTGGATACGGACAATGATTTAGTGACTATCAATGATGCCGCCACGCCTGCCGTGGGGGAGATCACATGGCTCTCTGGCAAGCTGCTGAATGCCGCTGGTGAGCCGATCCGCAATGCGCTCATTGAGATCTGGCAAGTGGACCACAGCGGCGTCTATATCCACAGCAAGAGCGACAACGCAGGTCAGCATGAGAAGGGCTTCCAAGGCTTCGGGCGCTTCCTCACGGGCCGCACGGGGGAGTATGTCTTCCGCACCATCAAGCCTGTGGCCTACCCAGGTCGCACGCCGCACATCCATGTGATGGTGAAGACGAAGGGGCATGATAAATTCACCACTCAATGCTACATCAAAGGCGAGGCCCAGAATGCAAATGACATGGTGCTACGTGGCATCAAGGATGAAAAGGCGCGCAACTCCTGCATTGTGGACTTCGCGGCCGTGGCGGGATCGAAGGCCGGGGAACTGGCCGCGCAGTTCGACATCGTGCTAGGATACACGCCGGAGGCTTAGGGGGCATGTCCAATTAGAGCTTGTCCTGGAGGCTGCACCGTTCCCTCCTTCACTCTACCCTTTTGCCTTATGCCCCCTTCTCAAAATCACCGCCAAAAAGTTTCCGCCCACGCGGACAAAGCCATCCCTGTCTCTGCGGCGGCAGGGAAATCGCCTGCTGAATTATTAGCAGAGTATAAGATGTTTCTGAAAAAGGAGGAACATCGGGTGCGGTTAATGCATAAACAACTAGCGGTTAGCCGTGAAGGCGGCTTGGCGGTGGCCTCGATGCGGGCCGCGATGCTGGATGTGGTGCTACAGAACCTTTTCAGCCGTGCCTTGACGGAGGGGAGTGCCGATGTGCGCCTCGCCTTGGTGGCCTCTGGTGGCTACGGTCGGGGTTACCTAAATCCCGGGAGTGATCTGGACCTGCAATTCATCCATCCTGGCAAAGTAACGCCAGCGGTGAAAGATGCCATCGAAAGAGTGCTCTACATGTTGTGGGACGTGGGATTCAAGGTGGGACAAGGCGTGCGCTCGCTCAAGGAAATGTATGCGGAGGCTAACGCGGAGCCCAAAACGAAATCCTCGCTCATGGAAACGCGCTTCCTCACGGGCGAGCGTTCGCTGTATGATGAGTTTCTCAAAAACTTCCGCAAGGAATGCATCGATGGTAAGGAAGCGGCGTATCTGGAGGCGCGACGCCAAGATTTCATTAAGCGCCACACGGAGCACTACGGCACCTTTCTGGTGAAGGAACCACATATAAAAAATGGCGCGGGCGGCTTACGTGATTATCATAGCCTGCTGTGGATCTGCTATGTAAAGGCTGGCACCATGGATTTAGATGAATTGGTGAAAAAACGTATTTTAACGAGCATCGGAGCACAGGAACTCCGCCGGGCGTTTGATTTCCTGATGCTGGTCCGCAATGACCTGCATTACAGTTCCAAGCAGGCATCTGATCAACTCACACTGCGCGCCCAGGGCCTCATCGCCACGAATCTCGGTTATCTTGGGCAACGTATCACGCAGCGCACGGAGCTGCTGATGAAGGATTACTACCATCACTCCCGCAACATTTACCAGCACTGCCAAAGCGTGATGCAGCGGTTCGAGCTAGAAGTGGAAGCCCCGCGCAAACGGCATCTCATCGGCTTCCTCGCCCGTAAGAAAGAGGCCGCCAAGCGGGAGAAGTTCGACGGCTTCTATAGTGAGGGAGAATTCATTTTCCCAGAACGTCCTGACGTCTTTCAAGAAGACCCCGCGCGTCTCATGCGGCTCTTCCAACACACCCAGCTCCGCCACCTGCGCACCAGTCCGCAACTGCGCCAAGCCTTTAAGGAAAGCTGGCCAGTGATAAATAAGACGTTTCAATATCGGAAAGATCATCGGGAGATCTTTGAGGCGATTCTGAGTCGGCGGGGTGATGTGGCGCGGACGTTGCGGCAGATGCATCGGGTGGGGTTTCTGGGGCGCTATTTACCAGAATTCGGAGAACTGACGGACCTCGTGCAACATGAGTTCTTTCACCAGTTCACGGCAGATGAGCACACCCTGCAAACCATTGAAAAGCTGGACCAACTGAGCGATACCACCAACCCCAAACTAGCCCGGCAGCAGGCGCTGTTCCATCAAGTAGAGGATCCGTTTATCCTCTATTTAGCGCTTATCATGCACGACACGGGACGGGCGGAGAATGTGCGGCAGCACTCGTTTGCCAGTGAAGAGCTAACGGATAAAGTGTGTCGGCGTTTGCAGATCACGCCCGCGCGGAGGCGGATGCTGATGTTCCTCGTCGGCCATCACCTCACGCTCTGGCAGACGGCCACCACGCGGGATCCTGAGGACCCGGCGGTCATCACCAAGTTTGCTAACATCGTCAAAACCAAGGAGTGGCTGGATGCGTTGTTTATTATGACTTTTGCGGATGCTTCCGCCACGTATGAGCATGGTTGGAGTGATTGGAAAGATAGCCTATTGAGCCAACTTTATTTAAACACCGCAGAATATTTGCGCGATCAGGAGGCGTTCTTGAGTCGGAATCAAACGCATATTGTGGAACTGCGGCAACAGGTGGAAGCGCTGACGGATGCCAGTTATGCGGCGGAGATCGACTTCCATTTTGCCAACATGCCGGAGCGCTATTTCCGCAACCGGGAAGCGGCCAACATCTACGAGCATCTACGGTATTTCCGAAAATTCTTCCGCCAACTCTCGAAGGATAGCCCCTCAGCGGCCCTCACGCCCGTCTTGAAATGGACCGCATTGCCCAAGCAAGGCTGTAGCCGCGTGCTGCTGATCTCGTGGGACCGACATCTGTTGCTAGCCAAATTTGCGGGCACCCTTTCCGCGCACAATATCAACATCCTCAGCGCAGATCTCTTCCTGCGGAAGGATGAACTGGTGTGCGATATTTTCCGCGTCTGCACCACCAAACTAGCCGCCGTGACGGAGCAAAAGACCATCGACGGCGTGGCGGCTTTGGTGGAGAAAACTTTTACTGGTAAGCCAGTTTCGTTCGAGCGTTTAGTCGATCGGAACATCCTTTCTAGCAGTCAGGAACCGCCGCCAGAATGGCAAGTGGAGTTCCCTGCTTATGTGTATGTCAGTAATAAAATGCATCCAGAATATACGATGATCGAGATTCAAGCGGTGGATCGCATCGGTCTGCTCTATGACATCTTTACTGCCATTGGGAGTCTTGAATTAGAGATCACCCACGCGCGCATTAACACTGAGCGCGGAGCCGCCATCGACTCCTTTTGCCTCACCAATATGAAAGGGGAGAAGCTCACGGAACCAGCCATGCTGCGGCAGCTAACGGAGAATCTGAATGCCATCATCGGGGTGAAAGCCAGCCCCTCCTAGACGATGAGGTAAGGTGGCCTGCATTCTATCAAAGGGTGGCGGGGCTTGAATCTACAAAGACCCGAGGCCTTAACGGCGGGCTGAGTTGAGCGCGAGGCTTCTTCCGCGAAGGTGGTGATTGCCTAGTCTATTTCCGCAGGAGATAGTCTATGTTCGTCTTCTACCCTTTCCCGACAATGAAAATTTCTTTTATCACCCTTCTCTGCACCCAGGTGCTAGCCGCCTCACTGCACGGAGCTAGTCCTGTGCTCAATGGCATTCTGCCCCGGGGTGGGCAACTGAATACGGACGCCACGCTGACCTTCACTGGGGAACGCCTGGAGGATACGGAGGAGGTGGCCTGCGCCACGCCGGAGATCAAGATTACAGGCTTCAAGGTGGAGGATAAAGGGAAGGTGACGGGGACGATCCATATCGAGGCTAAC
The DNA here is from genome assembly GCA_043757865.1 of Verrucomicrobiales bacterium. Taxonomy (GTDB): domain Bacteria; phylum Verrucomicrobiota; class Verrucomicrobiia; order Verrucomicrobiales; family V1-33; genus JAGNEJ01. The sequence goes on from JAYVOP010000292.1 coordinate 10,012, forward strand.
TGTTCGTTAGGAGAACATCTATTCCGCCTGCGCACGAAAAGCGGACTGACTTATGCGCGTACTTTTTGGGTAGGGCAATTTTCTGCGCAGGAGGAGGTGGAGCCGAATACGCTGCTGGAACAAGCGCAGGAAACCAAGCTAGGAACGACGTTGCAGGGAGTGATTGAGAATGAAGACGTGGACTATTTCAAACTCACGGCCAAGAAGGGGGAGCGCATCAGCGTGGAGTTGGAGGGAATCCGCCTGGGGACGATCAACATGGACCCTTATGTGGCTATTTTAGATAGTAAACGATTTGAACTAGAGACGTGCGATGACTCTGCGCTGCTCTCGCAAGACCCGTATGTGAGCGTGATCGCGCCTGAGGAGGGCATTTATTATATAGAGATTCGGGATTCTTCTTATGTCGGGAATGGGAACTACCGCTACCGGGCTCATGTGGGCTCATTTCCGCGTCCCAGCATGGTTTACCCGGCCAGTGGCAAGGCGGGCAGTCAAGTGGAGGTCACTTACCTAGGGGATGCCGCCGGGCTGATCAAGGAGACGATCACGGTGCCGAATACGCCGGGCGAGCGGATCAAATTATTTGCGAAGCTCAATGGACTCAGCGCGCCCTCGCCAAATTGGTTTCGGGTGGATGCGCTAGATCACACCTTGGAAGCTGGTGCGAATAATAATCACGCAGAAGCCAAGGCGCAGACGAATCCGCCAGCGCTGCCGCATACCTTCGATGGGATCATTGAGGCCAAGGGAGATGAGGATTGGTTTAAATTTACCGCTAAGAAAGATCAGAAGGTGGATTTTCTGATGACTGCCCGCGGCGTGCGCAGTCCGTTGGATGGGGTGGTAGAATTCTACAAACCCGATGGCGGCGGAATCAATGGCAATGACGATAACGGCAACAATCCTGACAGCAAATTTCCCAACTGGGTCTGCCCGGAGGATGGAGAATATTATCTAAAGGTGCGGGATCATCTGGCACGGGGTGGGCCGGACTTTGTATATTCTGTGACGGTCACGGCGGCCCTGCCAGAAATCAATGCCTCTGTGGTCCGCCAAGATCGCAATGACACCCAACTGCGCACGCAGATGATCGTGGCGCGCGGAAATACGATCGCGGTTCCATTGACCGTGGACCGCGCGAACATTGGCGGTGAGGTGGCCATGGAGATCGCGGACCTGCCAGCGGGGGTGACGTTAGAGCAAATGCCGTTGCCGGGGAATTTGAATCAATATGTGATTGCCTTTACCGCTGCGGCGGATGCTCCGCTGGGTGTTAAACTCAGCCATCCGCTGCCCAAAACGACAGACCCCAAAGCTCCCTTTACTGGGCGTTGGCGACACAATATCGAGTGGGTGCAGGGCGAGCCTAACAACGCTGTTTATTATGCCACTACGCTAGATTACCTGCCCATCTGTGTGGTGGAGGAACTGCCCTACACGCTAGCCATAGAGAAACCTGCGGTGCCTGCGGTGCAGAGTGGAAATCTGAATTTGAAGGTGATGGCCAAGCGTAAGGAAGGCTTCACGAAGGCGATCAACGTGCGGATGCTCTGGAATCCGCCGGGCATCAGCAGCCCCGGCAGTGTGGCCATCCCAGAGGGTGCCAGCGAGTGTCTATACACTTTAAATGTGAATGGCGGAGCGGAACTCAAGACGTGGAAGATTGCTGTGACGGGGGATTCGGACGCGGGTGCTGGCCCCATCGCGGTGAGCAGTCCGCTGTGTGAGGTGACGGTGGCTCCACCTTATTTGACGATGAAGATAGAAATGGCCGCCTGTGAGCAGGGCCAGCCGACGGAGCTGCTCTGCAAGTTAGAGCAAGTGAAGCCTTTTGCTGGCAAAGCCAAGGTGACGCTCTACGGGCTGCCCGCCAAGGCTACGGCACCGGAAGTGGAAATCGAGTCCAAGGACACTGAGTTGCGCATCCCTGTTACCACCGCGCCTGACACGCCAGCCGGGAAACACCAAAATTTATTTTGCAATATCAACGTGCTAGAGAACGGCATCGCCATCCCGCACATTGTGGGTCAGGGCGGGATCATCCGCGTGGATCCACCACCGCCTGCTCCGCCGTCCGTGGCAGCGGCGGCACCTGCACCAGCGGCGGCACCTGCCACACCTGTAGCCGTAACCCCGGCTGCGCCCAAGCCGCTAAGTCGTCTAGAGCAACTGCGCCAACAGCAAGCGAGCGGGAAATAATCGCCAACCCTGCATTTAGAAACAGTCCCATTACCAGCCTGAGTTACGGCGGAAACTTCCTGCAACATAAAGAGATAGCTTCCTGGAAGGAGCCCCTCCTTGGAGCGGGTAGCGGCGGTGTGGGAGCCGACGTTTACTCCCAGAGGTAGGAATGGTGCTCGGCCACTTCGGCCTTGCCACGCACGAGGGCAATCTTCCACGCGATCACATTGCCATTGGTCTTCCAGTCATCACCTACAATAGACATTTCCGAGGTGTTATGACCTTTGATTTCCGTGGGCTCTAACTCCTTGGTATAAACTGTGGAGGCCGTTTTGGATTGGCGATAGCTGAGGACCAGCTTCACAGGCTGGGTGCGATCTTGCACCGCCCAATGGATGGTGAGGTAGAGCCCTTCCCGAGCGGCAATCTCATCCGCAGAGACGGCTCCGTAGAGATGATACCGTTGCTCAAAGGCGATGGAGGGATCCGCCGTGATCAGCTTCTTGCGGCCGTCGAAATGATAAGAATTCACTTTGCTGATTTCCGCTTCCTTAGAAGTGGTGGCACAAGAAGTAAGCCCGGCTGCAGCCACGGCCATGAGGAGCGAGAAATGTTGGGAGACAGTCATAATGATAATGGGTGAGTTCTTTCGCATAGTTGCCCTGGTTGTCAATGCCGTGAGGGTGGCTTATTTAGCCGCTACTTTAGACGTTGGAGCAGGCGTGTAGGCGATGCGAGGGGCATCTGACCAAAGGTCTTCGAGGGCATAGATGGCGCGCTTGTCGTCTTGGAAAATATGCACCACGACATCAAAGAAATCGACGACGACCCAGCCGCTCTCCGGCTGTCCATCCAGGCGATTCGTGCGCACGTCGTGCTCTAACCAGAGTTGGTCAGCCACCTCTTTACGGATGGCGCGGAGCTGCGGCAGGCTATGCCCAGAGCACAGCACGTAGAAGTCTGTGACCATGGAAATGTGGCGTACGTCCAGGATCACGATGTCTCCGGCTTTTTTGTTATCCGCATAATGCGCAGCCAATTGGGCTAGCTCCAAGCCCACGGGCTGGTAAGCCGGAGCCGCTGGGGCGGGGGCCGCACTCTTGGGCGCGGCGGCTTTCTTGGCCGCTACTTTCTTGGCGGGCGCGGCCTTCACTGCGGGTTTAGCGGTAGAGGTTTTAGCGGGGGGGGAGACGGATTTCTTTTTAGCAGGCATGGGCGCTACGGTGGGGCAAGATTGGCTAAGGTAAAGGGATGTTTCCTTGGAACTACATCCGCTCCGTGATGCGGATGCCCAGCAGGGCTAGCCCGGCCTTCAGCACGCGGGAGGTGGCCTCACATAAGGCCACGCGGGTCTCGCGGGCGGCCCCCTCAGATTTCAGCACGGGACAGGCCTCGTAGAAGGAATGGAAGCTGGTGGCCAGCTCATAGAGATACGTCGCCAGTTGGCTGGGGCGGTAATCGTTGAGCACGGCGGGGACGGCCTCGGCATATTGCGCTAGCTTCAAAGTCAGCGCCATTTCTGCGGGTTCTGTGAGGATGAAATTTCCCGTTAGCCTCACCGCTGCGCCTTCTAACTTACGGAAAATGGAGCGGGTGCGCACATAGCTATATTGCAAATACGGAGCCGTATTGCCTGTGAAACTAACCATCTTTTCCCAGGAAAATTTATAGTCCGTGAGTCGGTTTTGGCTCAACTCGGCATATTTAATCGCCCCCACGCCCACAGCTTCGGCTATCTCGGTTTTTTCAGCTAGGGGCAGGGCGGCATTCTTCTCTTCCACTAAGGTCAGGGCGCGCTCGATGCCTTCCTCTAGCACTTCCCGCAGGCCCACGCTTTCGCCACTGCGGGTCTTAAACATCTTCCCATCCGGCCCCAGAATGCTGCCGAACGCCACATGCACGAACTTCTGCGGATAGCCCCAGCGCTGGGCCGCTGCGAATAACTGCTGGAAGTGCAACGCCTGCGGAGCGCCCACCACATACCAGATCTCATCCGCGCCCCAGACCTTCACGCGATGCTCGATGGTGGCCAGATCCGTGGTGGCATAGAGATAGCCGCCATCGCTCTTCTGGATCAGCGCGGGCTTGTCCTTCAAGGCTTCCACATCATCGAAAAAAATGCACTGCGCGCCATTGCTCTCCCGCGCTAGCCCCTGCGCCTTCAGTTCCTCCACCAGACTAGCCAAACGAGCATTGTAGAAACTTTCCCCCAGATGATGATCGAAGTGGATGTCCAGCCGACCATAGATGCCGTCTAGCCCTTGGAGGGACAGGGCTACGCAGCGCTTCCAGATGGTGAGGTTCTCCACATCCCCACCTTGCAATTTTACTAACTCTAGCTTGCACACCTCGCGCAGGGCGGGCGCGGCCTCCTGGGCGGCATTTACCTTCTTATAGAGACGCAGCAACTCTGCGATGGGATCCGCCTCCAGGGCTGATTCATCCAGGAAATGCTTCCATCCATAGAGCACCATACCGAACTGCGTGCCCCAGTCGCCAATGTGGTTATCCGTGATGACGCGATGCCCCAGCGCCTTGGCGACTCGGGCGAGGGAATCCCCAATGATGGTGCTGCGGATGTGGCCCACGTGCATTTGTTTGGCTACGTTAGGCGCTGAGAAGTCCACCACGATCGTCCGCGGCGGCTGGGCCTGCGGCAGACCTAGATGCGGGTCCGCGAGCAGGGCGGCTAAGCGTTCGCCTAGCAAGTCCGGTTTAATCTTGAAATTTATGAACCCCGGCCCGGCTACCGTCGGTGCCTCAGACAGGCCTGTGACATCGATTTTCTCCACTAGCTCCTTGGCAAGGGCCACCGGATTCGTGCGTAGTTGCTTGGCCAGGACCATGGCTGCATTCGTTTGATAGTCGCCAAAACGCAGATCAGCAGCCCCCGTGACCTCCGCGGTAAACTCCGCTGGCAGGGCGGCGGAGAGCAGTGGTAGGGCGGCATTCACACGTTGGGAAAGCAGGGCGGGCAAGGTCATAAAATTAGGGAAAAAGGTTCGGCTAGGCCATGGGTAAAATTAGGTGTGAGCGGCCCAGGGGCGCGCATCCTACACCGCCGCTGCGCTTCGTCAATGCAGCGCTAGGAACCGGCGGGGAAGAACTCGTGACAAAACCATGACACTTCGCCCGGTGTCGCTATGCTACTGTGTCTGTATCATGAAACTCCTACGCACCCTCACCTGTCTAGCCACTCTACTGCTCCGCCTCACCTCGGCGGAGATTCCGGCGGATTCCAAAGCCCAACTCCAAGCCGCGCTCTTTGCAGAGGAAGCCACGCGGGACTTGCCGGCGGCTGCGGCGGCCTACGAGGCCATGCTGGAAACTTACGCCAGCCAACGCGCCCTAGCCGCCAACGCCCTCTTCCGTCTAGCCGAAGTCCGGCGGAAGCAGGATCGCAAGGACGATGCCATCAAACTCTACCAACGCCTGCTAACGGAATTCCCGGACACGGAACCGCAAGCGAAACTGAGCCGAGAAAACTTGCTAGCCTTGGGAGTGAAAGAACTCCCCGCCCCCGGTGCCATGGGCGCTGCGGCTGCCGCCGTGCCCATGGACCCGGAGGAGGAAAAGGAACTGAATCGGCTGAAGGCGCGGTTGGAGGTTGGGTCGGATCGGTTGCTGGAGGATGTTCCGAGCTACACCGAAAAGAATTCGAAGGGGCAATTATTAGCCTCACACCCACCCATCACCCCACTGTCGAATGCGGCTGAGAAAGGCTGGAAAGTAGTGGTCACTTGGTTATTGGACCATGGCGCAGATCCGAATGAACAAGGAAAACATGGCGGTTACCTTCCCTTGGCGGGCGCAGCGAGAAATGGCAGCACGGCCATCTGTGAAATCTTGCTTTCCCACGGGGCCAAAATTTCCACTGCAGACGGAGTGCTCAGCGAGGCCATTTCCAAAAACTATCGTGAGACGGCGGAGTGGCTGATGAAGAACGGCTGTGATGTGAATGCCAGCGGAGGTTCGTT
>JAYVOP010000293.1:0-16163 GCA_043757865.1 Verrucomicrobiales bacterium
AGCGGGCCTCAGGGCTGCGGCTCCAGCAGGTTAGCGGCTAAGCTGCGGAGCCATGCTTGGACTTGGATTGGAGCGTTTTTAGCAGCACTCTGAGGCACCCAGTCGGGGGAAAACAATCCCTCCGCCACATGGACCCTAACTCTCAGTAAGCCTCGAATTGTTCTTCATCAAAAATTGATCTAGCGTGCTCTGATGCGGGAATTCCGAATGATCAATGCGGCAGCGCTTGAGGAGTTCCGTCTCGTTTTCGGTCACGGATAGTTTGATATAGAGCAGCAGTCCGGTGTCCGCAGGCTGGCGGCCCGCCGCTGGATAGTGAATGCGGTAGAGGTGAAAATGAGCGCGGCTGAGCTTCGTTTCGGGATAGCAACGCACGGCTTCTAAATTCGGATCAATGGTCACGCCGAAGTCGATCTGCGCATGGCGGATTAACGTCAGGGTTGATAGCCCCAGCTCCGGCGCGGCATTTAATACCGCCATCGTTTAACTATGAAATCTCCAAATTAGTGGCGTTCCGGGTATTCATAGGTTCCGTCACGCTCAGGGTGTGCCGATCTGCCAGAGTGTCTGGTCGCTGCGCACGTAAATTTTCCCATCGGAGATGGCGGGGGTGCAGAGGATAGTGCCGCCCAGCTTCAGTTCACTAACTAGCGCGCCTTCCGCCGCCGTGGTGTCCACCACCTTGAGGACGCCTTCTTCACTAGCCACAAAAAGAAAGTTGCCAGCGACAACGGGACTGCCGCTGAATTTGCCATTGAGGCGGAGTTTCCAGAGTTGTTTGCCATCGGCAGTGGTAGCTTTGGCCAGGACTCCTGCGCCATTGAGCGTGTAGATAAAATCACCCGCAATGGCCGGGCTAGCAGTGGCATTGGCTAGCTGAGTGCTCTGCCAGAGTTCCGTGGGAAGCGTGCCGGACTTAGTTAGATCGTAGGCGGTGGTGCCATTGCTCGGAACGTAGAGCACGCTGCCCGCCACGGCACAGGAGGGGGTGGTGCTGCCGCCAGGGAGTTTCCAAAGTTGGCTGCCCGTGGCGGGATCCACGGCAGCGGCTCCGTCGCTAGAAAGAAGGATGACGTTGGTCTTGCCGCCTTGGGTGTAGAGGACGGGGGAGGTCCAATTGGCGATCTTCTTGCGGGGCAGTTTCCAGGCATTGTGGCCCGTCTTCACATCCAGACCCACGGTAAAGGAATCGCTATCATTTTCCACCATGGTCACCAGCGTGTTACCGACGACGACGATACTGCTAGCCATGCCGAGGCTGTTACTGGCGTTAGGATAATCCGCAGTCAGGCCGCGCGTCCACAGCACGTTGCCAGCGAGGTCTAGGGCCACCACATCGTTGGTGGAATAGGTGACGAAGAGCCGTTGGCCATCACTGCACGGCGTGGGCGCGGCCACGCAGGTTTTCTCGTTAGCCATGGTGCGGCCAGTGGCTTCAAACTGCCGATGCCAGAGCACCTTGCCATCGGCCTTGGCAAAGCAATGCACGTGCAGTCGCTCCTGGCGTGGACCACTGGCGGAGGTGAGGAAAATTTTCTCCCCAATGACGATGGGCGAGCTAAGCCCCCGCCCTGGCAAGGCCACGTGCCAACGGATGCTCTCCGCAGTCAGGGCGGTGGGAGGCCTGGGGCCATCCGCTAGTCCGCAGCTATGTGGGCCGCGGAATTGCGGCCAATCCGCTCGGCTAGACAACAGAGAACAACTGAGCAGGAGGAAGGCATATTTCATAATGAGGAGTAGCAGTTAGGGAGCTTTGGCAGGTGGAGGTAAATGAGCGTAGCCGATGAAGCGAGCCGCACTGGACTCGCCGGGCAGTTGGAAATCAAACACACTCACACCCCAACGGGAAACGTGATTATACGTGCGTCCATCGCTAGAGCCAAACATCACGGGATGCCCATCTGCCACCTGCTCACCCAGATACATCATGACGTGAGTGATGGGCGGATCCCGGTCCGTGTGGCTCGTCGTATTCGTCCAAAAGAGCAGATCCCCCGGGGCGAGCTGCTTCATTTCAAATGTGGCTAGGGACTTGCCATTGAAAGCCCGGAACGTGCCCGCCTCCCACATCCATTGATACATCTCATTGGACTGACGCGGCACTTGGCTATAGCCGAATTTTTGCAGCACATGGTAAATGACCCCAGAGCAATCCATGCCGCCGGCCGCGGGGTCCGCAGAGGCGGCGGTGTAGGTGAGATTACGCTCCGTTAGGCCTAACGCGTAGGTCAATATTTCCTGCCGCGCTGTAGGCAACTTTGCAAAATGGCGCAAGGCGGCCGGAGTTAGTGAAGCCGCCGGAGCCTTGGGCTCGGACTGGCCCAGACCTCCTGCGATCAGAAGGAATAGAAATTTCATATAATGCGGCATCCGTGTGTGCTATCACATAGCCTCCTGCTTGCCAAGAAATCTTTACAGCGTGCGCGTGGACCATGATGGCGGATGGATGCGTGGCGGGCGGTGGCCCCGCGACACAGAAAAGCCCGGAAAGCTTGACGCTCTCCGGGCTCTTCGTTTTAAACGGCTGGTGGGTTGACGCAACCGTTTAGCGGTTTCTCTGGTCGAAGATGCCTGCTAGTAGAGGCAGGCTGCGAGGACGAAAGCAGTCTCTAATGGAGACTACTTCTTCTTAGCGGCTTTCTTCGTAGCTACCTTCTTAGCAGGGGCGCTTTTCTTAGCGGCCTTTTTTACGGCTTTTTTGGCTGGAGCGGCCTTTTTAGCTGCGGCTTTTTTGGCTGGAGCAGCCTTTTTAGCAGCAGCTTTTTTGGCTGGAGCAGCCTTTTTAGCTGCGGCTTTCTTTGCGGGGGCTTTCTTTTTAGCGGCCATAGTAGTGGTTTCTGTTTTGTTGTTGTTTTGTTTTGCGCTGCCCATTCGCCCAGCTTTTTGCTGGGAGAGCAGACGAGCGACAGCTTTGACTTCCCCGGCGGTAAGACGCACCTCAGAGAGAACCTCTGCAATGAGTGCCGATGGCTTACCTTGGAAGAGGCGCTGCACGATGCCGCGTAAAAACGGCCGCAGCGTGAGTCCTTGGTTTCCTTTAGGGATGTAAATGTTAAGGCGATCTTTTACCTTTTTACGAACGAGACCTTTCCGTTCCAAATTTTGTAAGATTGTAAGGATGGTTGTGTAAGCCCGAACTTTACCATCAGGGAAGCTTTCCCACACCTCGCGGACAGTCGCCTCGCCAAGTGCCCACAGGACAGTGAGCGCTTGGAGTTCCAGGTTAGTAGGAGTGGCGATTTTCATGGATACCGCTGAGTTAATAGAAAAGTTACGATGATGAGTGCGGCTCGGATTTATCGGATCTACTGTTACTACTACTACACTAGTGGGGTCAAGAAAATAGTTAATTGTTTCAAAGTTTTTTTCACTGTAAGCAATCAGTGTTCCTACATATCACTTAGATAATGATGATGCTTCCACCAATATTACCTCTTACGCCTAATTTATTAGAGTGCTGGAAGCGGCCTGGATGGCGGCTTAGAGCACACGCTTTGATGCTAGTGTATACGTGCTGCGGATGAGCCATGCCGAAACGTGCGATGATGATCTGAGGAAAAATTTTGCGGTCTGTAACTTCGCGGACGCATCAACATGCACCGTGTTCATCTTACACGCGTGCTCCACGGCGTTGCGCAGAGAGCCTTCGCAACTTGCGCTTTAGTCTTCGTGCGTGATACTTGGTGCGCCCATCCTCTTCTTGCTTTCGTATGAAATTTGCCTCGCTACTGTCTGTCTCTGCTAAGATCACTGCCAACGCTAAGCGCGGAGCGGCGGCTGGGGTGTTGCTATTAGCGGCTTCTGGCGGGCTGTTCTACACGATACTTAATGTGGCAGATCCACAATCCGTGAACGTGAATCCTGCAGGCACTGTGGCGGAGCGCCAAGCCTTGGAAGCGCAGTTAGAAAAATTTTTCGACAGCGAGGCGCGTCCGCTCTTAGCGCAGACGCGGGGTAAGGATCTGGCCGCTATTGCCCAAGTGCTCAACAGTCTGGATGCGGCGTTTGCGCGTTATGGTGAGGGCGCTCCGAAGTTTGCCAAGGATCTTACAGGTTGGGGGACGCGCTTTAAAATCATGTATCGCTCGGGCGTGGAAACCGCACAGCGTAAGGACCAACACACTTGGACGCAGCAACTCGTGCAGGAAAAATTTGCCACCCATGTGATGTCGGATGCCAGCCTGGAAAAGGATCTGGTGGCCATCTTGAAGCAGTTCAACTTTGATCAAGAGGCGAATCGGAATGAACTTCTAGCAGGCATGGAAACGAAACTGGCCGCTGCGCACCTGCCAGTGGAAGACACAAATTTAACGAAGGAGGATTTCCAAAAGCAATTCCAACAGCACGTGCAATCGCTCCTGGCGCAGATGCCGCAGCAAAGCGTGGGCGTGGGCGTCGGCAGTATCACTGCGGGCATCGTAGCGGAAGAAGCGGTGCGCCAGATCGTGCGCACCGTGGTGGCAGAGGTGGCGGCCCGCATTGCCGCATCCGCTGCGGTGACTGGGGGCGCAGTTGGGGGCGCGGCGGCAGCGGGCGCTACGGGCGGCAGTGCCGTGGCTCCGGGCGTGGGCACGGTCATTGGCCTAGCAGGCGGCTTCATTGTCGGAGCCATGGTGGATTGGTGGATGACGGATGAGTTTGAAGCAAAAGTCACCAAGCAATGCCACGGTTTCCTGGAGACCACGAAACAAAGCCTGCTCGATGGCGACCATGGCCTGAAGTCCGTGCTGACCCAGCAAGTGGAGCAAGCCGCTGCCGCCTACGAGCAAGCCTTGCGGGCTGCGGTGAAAATTTAAACCGGCGCACCACCGCGCCACCAGCTTTCGCGTGACAAGGCCCGCAGCGGCGTGTTGGCTTGCGGATGAACATCGCCACCCTCACGGAACGCATTCGTCAATTTCGGGACGCCCGGGATTGGCAGCAATTTCACAGTCCTAAAGATCTAGCCGTCGCCATCGTGGCGGAGGCCGGGGAACTGCTTCAGCCCTTTGTCTGGAAGTCTCCAGAGGAGTCCATCCTCATTTCCCAGACAAAGCGGGAGGAGATCGCAGATGAGATCGCGGACGTGGGCATCTTGCTCTTTGAACTCGCAGATAACCTCGGGCTGGACCTCGCACAGATCATGTCCGCCAAGCTGGACCGCAATGAACTCCGCTACCCAGCCGACAAGGCGCGGGGCTCTAATTTAAAATATAACGAACTCTAACTTATGCCGGAATCCGAGACTCCACGTCCGCCACGTCGCCAACGCTATGCGGGCAAGAACCCCCAGCGCTGGGACCAAAAATACAAAGAGCACCAAGGGGATGCCGCCACCCTAGCCAAGGTGCAAGCGGGGGGCAAGACCGCCGCCGGGACACATCGGCCCATTATGGTGCAAGAGATCCTGGCCGTGCTGGAGCCACAGCCGGGGGAACTCATTTTGGATTGCACATTAGGCTACGGCGGGCACACGCAGTGTCTGCTAGAGCGGGTGGGTGCTGCGGGGCGCGTGATCGGGTTGGATGCGGATCCGCAGCAGTTACCGCTCACCGTGGCGCGGCTGGCAGCAGCAGGTTATGGGGAGCCACAAGTCACGGCGGTGAAAAGTAATTTTGCCGGAGCGCAGAAGGTCTTAGCCACGTTAGGCTTTCCGGGCGTGGCGGTGGTGTTAGTGGATTTGGGGCTGTCTTCCATGCAGATCGATAATCCCGCGCGCGGCTTTTCTTATAAGCATGATGGCCCGCTGGAGATGCGCATGAATCTGGAGCGGGGGAAGTCTGCGGCGGATTTCCTAGCCACCATTTCTGTGGAGAAACTAGCGCGCATCCTCAGTGAAAATGCGGATGAGCCAGCGGCGGAATGGCTGGCGGCAGATCTGGCGGGACGACGTTTCACCACGACGTTAGAACTGGCGCGGGAGATCGAACGCTTGACGTTAGGTGAAGATAAGGAAGGCACCGTGCGGCGGGTCTTTCAGGCGGTGCGCATCGCTGTGAATGAAGAGTTCAGCGCGCTGGATTCTTTGCTGCGCGTGCTGCCGCAGTTACTGCTTCCGGGTGGTCGAGTGGCCATGTTAGCATTTCATTCCGGTGAGGATCGACGCATCAAGAAAGCCTTCTCGGCGGGTTGGCATGACGGCACCTATGCGGCCATCAGCGCAGAAATGCTCAAGCCTAGCGCAGAGGAAATTTTCCAAAACCCCCGCGCCAGTAGTGCTAAACTCCGCTGGGCCGTGCGCGCTCGGTAGTCATAAATAACTCCAGATCCGCTAGCACTTGCTCTGCGCTGTAGAGGTAGCCTCCAGAGCCATTCCAGAGCCCAGCATAGGCGGACCGAAAATCATATTTCGCAATGGGTGCCGTGCTCTTAGGCATCTGCTGCTCTGGGGCCAATCGCTCAATGATGGTGCGCGTGCTGATGGGGCCAGTGGCCACATTTAAGAGCGGGATGTCAGCGGCTACCACTTGGTCCAGGTCATCCGTTAGGCGTTGGAGATCGTAGTATTGGAAGGCGCTGTCTGGCTGCACGGCATCTAAGCAGTGATCGTGCAGCAGATCGTAGATGACGTTCTTTTTCAGTCCCGGCCCGAACAGTCCTGGCAAGCGCACGATGTGGACTTTGGGGAAATGTGCTTTCACAAAATCTTCCACCGCTAGTCGATGGCGGCCATAAGCGTGATTGTCGGAGGAGGGGAAATCGGCTTCGTTGACGTCGTTAGGATTAGGATAGACATCAATGGTGGAGATGAGGATCACGCGCTCTGCACGGGCATGGGAGAGTGGTTCCAACAAGCGTTGGATGCCCGCCCAGTCCGCCTCCGGCTCTTTATTAGCCAGCCATTTCACCGCCTGCACGCCTGCGCAGACGAGGGTGTCGAACGATTGGCCTGCTAGCTCGGCAATGTTTCGCGAGTTAAAGCAGGCGGTAAACGGACGTTGCCGTAACAAGTTAGAGCCGACAAATCCAGTGTGGCCAAGGAGGGCGGTGCGAGGCGATGAAGTAGGCATGGAGAGAAGCAAATGAGGAGGTGAGGGTAAAGGCCGCACCCGTGGCGAAAGTCAACGTCACGTTTCCTGTTTGGCATTAGCCAATGTGCCGCTAACGTGCTGCCAACATGTTCAAACCCCTCATTGCCATCACCATGGGCGACCCCGCTGGAGTCGGCCCGGAGCTTTGTCTGCGCTTATTACAGGCGCGGGAAATGCACGCCCAATGTGTGCCCGTGGTCTTGGGTGATGCCGCGCTACTAGCGCGGGTGGCCCTGGCCACGGGCCTGCCGTTCAATGCTCCCGTGGTGGCGGAATCTGGCTGGGAGCAGGTCTCCCAGCCGTGTGTGATGCATTGCCCAGGGCTGGATGCCGCCGCCGTGGTGCCGGGACAGCTAGCGGCTAGTTGTGGCGCGGCGGCGTATCTCTATGTGCAACGCGCCATTGCCGCCGCGCTAGCCGGACACGTGGCCGCCGTCACCACGGGGCCTTTAAATAAGGAAGCGCTGCATCTAGCCGGGCATCATTTTCCTGGCCACACGGAGATCTTTGCACAGGCCATGCAAGCGGAACGCTCGTGCATGATGCAATATTCGGAGGCCATCACGTGCAGCTTTGTGACGGTGCATGTGGGCTACCATGAGGTGCCGGCACTGCTGCAGCCACAACGCATCGTGGACGTGATCGAACTCACCGCCCAAGCGCTCCGCCGTATTCGCCAGCGGGAGCCCAGACTGCTCGTCTGTGGGCTGAATCCTCACGCTGGTGAGCACGGACTCTTCGGCCAACGAGAAGAGGAACGCTTCATCCAACCAGCCGTGGAGGCCGCCCGCAGGCTGGGCTACGATGTCACTGGCCCTGTTCCACCAGACACCGCCTTTACGCCCGCTGCGCGGAAACTTTATGATGCCGTGGTCTGCATGTATCACGATCAAGGCCACATTCCTGTGAAAATGATCGCCTTTGATTCCGCCGTGAACACCACGTTAGGCTTGCCCGTCACCCGCACTAGCGTGGACCACGGCACCGCCTTCGACATCGCTTGGCAAGGCCACGCGGACCCTGGCAGTCTCTTTGCCGCCGTGCGGCTTGCTACGCTGCTGACATCCGCGTCAACTTGCGGGAGTGCTAACCTAGCAGAGTGAACTTAACCCTGTTGGCCTCACGCACGCCATAACATTAGCGCGCGCTCCTAAGCCTCATCCACTGCGGTGCGTGCGGTTTAACAAAAGGATCGCACTCTCTCCCGCGTGGAATCCCGCCTTGCGCCACCAGCATCCTACGTTTCCTATAGCCTGCTTATGTCTGATCCCGCTGCCCCGCTGCCTGCCGCTCCCGCCGTCCCTGCTCTAGAGACGCCTGTGGAGGCTTGTGGATTCATCTCCCGGGCGGATTTCATGACGCTGACGAAGGCGCGGCTCAGCCTCATGGTGGTCGTCACCACGTTCGTGGGCTTCTGGTTAGGGAAAGGCTGGGACGGCTTCGGCTGGCGGATGCTGCACACCATTTTGGGCACTACGGCCACGGCCTTTGGCGCGGCAATTTTTAACCAACTCATGGAAATAGAACCAGATGCGCGGATGCACCGCACGGCCATGCGTCCGCTGCCCACAGGCCGCATTGGGCGGGAGGCGGCCTTTCTCATGGGCTGGTTATTCTCCGCGTTAGGGCTGCTGCACTTAGGCAAGATGGTCAATGTGGAGTCCGCCGCCCTGGGCGCGCTCACCTTGATCACCTACCTCTTCATTTACACCCCCATGAAACGCCGCTCCACGCTGAATACCTTAGTGGGAGCGGTCTCAGGCGCGCTGCCACCGGTCATCGGCTGGGTGGGCGCAGTCGCTGGGCCAGACGAAGCCACCCACCGCATCTTCCGTTGGCAACACTGCTTCGATCCCCAGGCGCTCTTCCTCTTCGCGCTCCTCTTCCTGTGGCAGATGCCCCATTTCCTCGCCATCAACTGGATGTATCGCGAGGAATACATCCGTGGGCGCTTCGTCATGTGGGCGAACGAAGATGAATCCGGCTCCCTGACGAGTAAGCTAGCCGTAGGCTTCAGCGTGGCTCTCATGGCCCTGTCCGTGTATCCTTGGATCGCGGGCTTCGGTGGGCCAGCCTTCACTAGCATCGGCCTCATTTGCGGCGGCTGGCTGGTCTGGCTGGCGCTGAAATTTCGCCAACTCCGGGACCGCGCCTCCGCCCGCAAGCTCTTCCTCAATACGCTGCTCTACCTGCCCATCGTCCTCATTTCCCTCTGCCTCCTCGCCCACTAAACTACCTCTATGAATCCTGCTAGCGATTACACCCCCACGAAAAAACACGGCCCCGTGCTCATGGTGATTTTCATTGTGATGATGCTCGGTGGCGTCGTCTTTTGGCAATACCTCGTGAAGCAAAAACTCGACGCGGCTAAGATGGCGGGCCGCCCGAGCTATCAATTTCAGCTCAAGGAAAATCTCTCGGCCACCGAGATGCAGGGCCAGGAGGTCAACCTCGCCCAACTTGATGGTAAAGTGTGGGTGGGCGGATTCCTCTATACCTTATGCCCACGGGGCTGCGCGGGCTTAGCGGAAGAGATGCATCAACTGCAAACCGAGTTCGGCAGCGATCCTCTTTTCCAGTTAGTCTCGATAAGTCTGAATGCCGAATGGGACACCCCAGAGCGGTTGAAAGTGTGGACGGAGAAACAAGGCTTCCATGGCGCTAACTGGTGGTTCCTCACAGGCGATGGCGTGAAGTTGCGGGGCTATGTAAAAGACCAGCTAAAACTCCCCGTGAGTGAAGTTGCGGAAAAAGATCGCAAGAACGAATTCGATAAATATGATCATAAGCTGGCCCTCGTATTAGTGGATCATAAACATCGCGTCCGGGGAACGTATGATTTCAGCCAACCAGAGATGAATGACGTTTACCGAGAAAAACTGCGCACGGATCTCCAAGCCGTCCTCAAAGAAGCCCGCGCTCCGGCTACGCCCGGTGACTAGCATGACGCATTTCGTTAAACTAGCCCTCGTCATCGCCCTCAGCCTAGCCGCTAGCTCCGCTGAGGAGCCAGCCATTTTTCGTAAATTACTCTGCAAAAATGGCGCTACTGGGATCCACACTTACCGCATCCCCGCCCTCACTACTTCCAAGCGTGGCACCTTGCTAGCAGCCTACGATCTCCGCCACCACAGTGCGGCGGATCTACCTGCCGACATCGACGTGGGGCTCAAGCGTAGCGTGGACCAAGGCGAGACTTGGAGCGCCTCGCAGGTCGTGTTAGATTTTCCTGCCGCCGATCCTGCATCCAAAGGCAATGGCGTGGGCGATCCGTGTCTGCTGGCTGATTTGGAGACCGGAGAACTTTTCATTTTTGCCCTTTGGTCATACGGGAATCACTCCTGGAACGGCAGCGGACCGGGGGTGGAAAAAGAAGTCAGTGGCCAGCTCGTGATGGCGCAGAGCACGGACGATGGCCTGACGTGGAGCCCACCGCGCATTCTCACTGCGGACCTCAAGCAACCCACCTGGCGTTTACTCTTTCAAGGCCCAGGCGCGGGGGTGCAACTACGCGGCGGGCAGTTAGTGATTCCTGCGCAATTCAAAGATGCCACCAACGTCCCGCACTCCTGCTTCATCGCCAGCGCAGACCATGGGAAAACGTGGCGCATCTCCCCACCCGCAGCGCCCACCCGGCCACCTACCAGCGAGAGCGCCCTCGTGGAACTAGCCGATGGGAGCCTGCTCCTTTCCATGCGCGATGAAGCCCACACCGGCCAGCGACTCTGGGCCCAGTGGACGTGGCATGATGACCTTCTTAGGGGTCACTGGAGCGAGCCCTGGTCCGGCCTGCCAGATCCCACGTGCATGGCCAGCCTGTTGCGGCACCCCTCGGGCGTGCTGCTCTTTGCCCATGCCAATCACGCCACCCAACGCCAGAATCTAACCATCCGATTTAGTTCTGGCGATCCGCATAAATGGAGCACGGGCCGCGTCATCGATCCGCAGGGGGCCATGTACTCTTGCCTGACTGCGCTCTCAGATGGGCGCTTCGGCCTGCTCTACGAATCAGCTTCCCAGGCCGGATTGGTCTTCGTGCGGGGCTCACTAGCTTGGGTGACGGAAGCTCCCTAACACCTCCCATTTCCTACGGAGACACGGCTGCGCAGGGGAAATACGTTGCCATCCCCTCCGGCCCATTTAATGACCGTCCCATGACCCGCCGACTCCTCCTCACGCTCCTCCTTCTCCCTGCGCACCTCCTCGCCCAAGCACCTGCCGCCGCGCCCCAGCCCAGCCCTTGGGAATCCGAAGTAGCCGCCTACGAGTCCGCCGACAAGGCGCATCCTTTTCCCCATCACGCTGTGGTTTTTAATGGCAGCAGCAGCATCCGCCTCTGGAACCTAGCCATTTCCTTTCCCGGCTGGAAATGTGTAAACCACGGCATCGGCGGCTCCATTATTCCAGAGAATACCGCCCTGTTAGACCGCCTCGTGTTCCCTTGGGAACCTAGCGTGATCGTCTTCTACGCCGGGGATAACGACATCGCCAAAAAACGCCTCGCGCAGCAAGTAGCCGACGATTGGGCGGCCTATGTCAAAGCCGTCCGCGTGAAACTGCCGCAGGTAAAGATCATTTATATCAGCATCAAGCCCAGCCTCGCGCGCTGGACCATGTGGGCCGAGCAGCAAGCCGCTAACACTCTGATCCAGGCCCAATGCGCAGCGGACCCCTTGCAGAAGTTCATCGATGTCGCCCCTGTTTTGCTTGGCGAGGATGGCCTCCCGATCAAAGAACTCTTTCGCGAGGACGGCCTCCATCTCTTGCCCATCGGCTACGAGCGCTGGCAAAAGTTGGTGGCTCCAGAAATTGAGGCGGCAGCTAAGTAGTTAGACCTAACGGGAGGCACAGAGCGTAATTTCTCGCTGGCGGGCTGGGATTGCCGGGTATCTTAGCCGCAGCCTTCCCCCCTGCTGACCCTCACCCATGTGGCGTAAACTTTACCGCACCCTTAAATGGCTCCTTTTCCTCCTCCTGCTCGGCGGGGCGTGGTTGGCGTATGTGGCGTGGGACATCCTCAGCTTTGGCCGCCAGGATCAAGCCCGCCGCAGTGATGTGGCCGTGGTGTTAGGCGCGGCGGCGTGGGATCACCATCCTTCCCCCGTGTTAGAGGAGCGGCTGAATCATGCCATCGATCTATATAAACGCCGCCTCGTGCGCAAGCTGATCTGCACGGGTGGATTCGGAGAAAAGGCCGCCATGGCTGAGAGCGAGGTGGCCAAAAATTATGCGATCTCCCAGGGCGTGCCCGCTGAGGACATTTACGTGGAAAAGGTCAGCCACTCTACTTTCGAGAACGTCACGGAGGCGCAGAAGATCATGGCCGCAGAGCAACTCACCAGCGTCATCCTGGTCAGTGATCCGCTGCAAATGCGCCGCGCCACCGCCATGATGCAGGACTTGGGCATCTCCGTGGTTTCCTCTCCCACGCCCACTACGCGCTTCCGTTCGAAGGATTCCAAGCTGGAATTCCTTCTCACGGAATCCTATAAATATACCGTCTATTTGATCGCTGGGAAATAACGCCATGCTAGCCACCATCCTCATTGTTGATGACGAACGCCACACGCGCGAAGGACTGCGCTCGGCCTTAGAGGATGATTTCGATGTCTATGTGGCCTCGGATAAAAAGGAAGCACTAGAAGTCCTCTCAGCCGAGCCGCTGGATGTCGTAGTCACCGACCTCCGGCTAGGGGCAGACAACGGCATGGACGTAGTAGACGCCTGTCTGCGCCAGCCGCATCCTCCCGTGGTTATCATGATGACGGCTTATGGCTCAGTGGATACCGCCGTGGAAGCGATGAAGCGCGGAGCGTGGCATTTCGTGACCAAGCCACTGAACATAGACGAGCTGGAACTGCTGATAAAACGGGCGTTGCAGACGCGCAAACTCCAGACGGAGAACGTGGCGCTAGTGAAACAAGTAGAGGAAAAGTATGCGCTGGATCGCCTGTTAGGCAAATCCGAGGCCATGCGCCAAGTTTATGAAACCATCGAGCAAGTAGCCCCCAGCAAGGCCACCATCCTGATCGGCGGAGAGAGCGGCACGGGCAAGGAGCTAGCCGCTCATGCGATCCATAATCTCAGTGGCCGGCCAAAGGCGAAATTGGTGATTGTGCATTGTGCCTCGCTCAGTCCACAGTTGCTAGAGAGCGAACTCTTTGGCCATGAAAAAGGCGCGTTTACTGGTGCCAGTGAGAAACGGCTAGGGCGTTTTGAAGTAGCCAATGGCGGGACGATTTTCCTGGATGAAATAGCCGAAATCGACATGGCCACGCAGGTTAAATTACTCCGCGTGTTAGGCGAGCGGACGTTCGAGCGCGTCGGCGGCCACACGCCGATCAAGGTTGACGTGCGGCTCATAGCCGCCACGCACCAGGATCTGCGAGCGTTAGTGGCGCAGGGGAAATTTCGAGAAGACCTCTATTTCCGACTCAACGTCATCAAGGTCACGCTGCCGCCGCTGCGGGATCGGAAATCCGATCTGCCGATCCTAACCGCAGCGTTTCTCAAAGAGTTCGCCAAAGAGAATGGGAAGTCCATCAAAGACCTCAGCGTGGAAGCACAGCAACTGTTGCTAGACTACCGCTGGCCGGGTAACGTGCGGGAGCTGCGTAGCGCCATGGAGCACGCCGTGGTGATGTGCAATGGCACCCGCATCACCCCGCGCCACCTACCGCCAAGCGTGCGAGGCGAGTTGGAGGAACTGCCATTACCCGCTCCACCACTGCTGCTGGGCGCGCCTGCGGCGGTGGAAGATTTCGACCTCGCCAAAATGGAACTTCGCCTGATCCAGCGTGCCTTAGAAGCCACCGACGACAACCGCACCGAGGCCGCCAAACTGCTGGGCATCAGCCGTCGGACGCTCCAGCGGAAACTAGCCGAACTAAACATCCGCAAGCACGACGACGACCCCTAATCAGCCCATCATGGAACTCATCGGAATCCAAACAGACATCGCCTGGGAAGAGCGGGATACGAACTTCGCCCGCGTGCGGGAAATGCTAGCCGCGGCCCGTATCGCGCCCGGATCTCTGCTCGTCCTGCCAGAATATTTTGCCGTGGGATTTAGCATGGAAACAGTCAAGGTGGCCGACTGCCGCCGGGAATGCGAACTCTTCCTCAGGGACCTAGCCAAGCGCTATCAAAGCTACGTCATCGGTGGCGTAGCGCGCATGGTGGAGACGGAGGAGGGCCCATTTCCGGCTAACGAGGCGCTGGTGATCGATGCGGAGGGGATGCTGTTGAGCAGCTACCGCAAAATGCATCCATTTACCCTAGCAGGCGAGGCGGAGCACTATGCACGGGGTGAGGACGTGTGCGTCTGTGATTGTGGAGAGTTCCTCGTGGCACCCACCATTTGCTATGATCTACGTTTCCCAGAACTCTATCGCGCAGCCACAGACTTAGGCGCAGAGCTGATCGTGGTCATTGCGAACTGGCCCATCGTGCGCATCGATCATTGGCTCACACTACTCAAAGCGCGCGCCATTGAGAACCAAGCCTATGTCATCGGCGTAAACCGCACCGGCTCCGATCCGCACCATCATTACAATGGGAAATCTCTCATCGTGGACCCCCGCGGCCAAGTGCTAGCCGAGGCCGGAGACCAGCCGTGCCTCCTCCGCGCCACCGCCAACGTGCGCCACCTAGAGGATTGGCGCGCCGCCTTTCCGGCTCTCCAAGACCGCCACGATGCACTTTAAATCATGCCCAAAAACCTCCGGCTTAAATTTAATCCTGTAGGGTCGTCTTGCAACTAGGCCACGCGCCTTTTCCTACTCTTATGTGAAGATTCCTACTGACCGGACTTTGGAATTCACCTCAGGCAGTGGCCCAGGCACGCATGAAACTAAGGAAAATTTCACCAACTTGATCAACCGCATCATCTCGTTTCCACGAGTAATTTATCAAATCTGGCTGGGGCCAACCCCTTTTCCTGTCCAAGCAGAAACATGGCGCAAGAGCATTGCAAAATATCTTCCGATATTGGGAAGATCGGTTGTGGGGTGACTCGGACTTAGCAGAGTTGGAAAAGGACATGGTCTGCCCCATCTGGGGATGGACGAAAGCATTAGTATGGGAATTCGTCCGGATGTATTGCGGTATGAAATCTTACGCCAGCATGGCGGGCTGTATGCAGATTATGATTTCGAACTGTTGCGTCCTCTTGATGAAATCATGATCGACGGTTGTGTGCATTTTGGATTTGAGTTGCCAGATCAATCCATGATCGGGTCAGCTATTCTCGCTAGCCCTGTGCGCCGCCCGTTCTGGGATATGATGCTGCATAAGATCAAGGCCACAGTCAAACCCCAGCGGCCCCCAAATCACAGGATGTCATTCCTCTTACGGACTCCGTGGCCTTGAGAGAAGGGATTTAGATCTTGGATTCTTCGGGAAATAGCGTCGGCTGGCTCTATGACCACGCGGACATGGTGGTCCAGCGCCACGGTGTATCCTACTACGTTACGGAGCAGGATAAATTAAACTTCAAAGAAGAAGATTTCGTGCCCGCATATGCCCCCCGTCATTGGGGATTATCTTGGGTCGCGGAGGATACGGCTTACAAAGAAGGCCATAGCTTCGATGGAATTCCCTTTCTCGGATGTTGGAATTCTTGAAACGCAGATTTAGATTCAGCGCCGACGAGCCCTACTCCTGCATACATGCTGTCCCATTCTCGTGGAGCGTGATAAAAGGCTCGCCAAACAGATGCAGCTAGAGATGTTCTAGGATGTAACCGTATCGGACATATGAGTCCGGGAGCCACTAACAGCAGGTCAACGGCCTTTCGCTCAATGCACCTAGACACTCGGTGTTCACGCCAAAGACTGCGCCATAGGCAAACTTTCCCACGTGGGCCTGCCAGACGGCTTCAGCTAACTCGGCTAAGTCACACCTTTCTAGAAAGTGGCCCGCCACATTCCATCCAGGGAGCAGCCCATATAGGGCTAGGTATTATTCACTGGAAAAATAGGCTCCTGGATCACGGAAAGAGATCGGCCTCCACGTGCCCAGGGAAGAAATGCTCCCTCCTCACTTGGCAGCCTTGCAGGTGGTCTTGGATATTGTGGGCCAACTGATAGTCGGGCGGCACTAGCACACCAGCTCTCCCGCGCGTGCTTAAGGCCTGCGGAGAGGACCACGCGT
>JAYVOP010000294.1:0-4261 GCA_043757865.1 Verrucomicrobiales bacterium
TATCCAGGGCTGCTGCAGAGGCGGCGGAAATACCAAAACGTTGGGCGCGCCAACTGGCGAGGGCAGAGCCTGGGCCGTAGGCTTGCACTGACTGAATGAGCCCGGATCCCATCCCGTTGCTACCGTGAGTTTGCACCCGACCACGGCAGCGAATGGAGCCAGTCGCGGGCAGTGTGAGGCCCGTCATTTCCCAGCCTCCTGTAACGTGGGTAGCCAATCCTAGGTTAGCCCAAGTGAGTCCGAGATCTGTCGAAAGTTCCATTCGCACCCATTGAGCCTCTGGCACTGCCCCGTCGCGCAGCCAACGGATGGTTCCTGGAGTCGGGATTGCTATCCGATCCGAACCACTACTATTTCGAATCCGCGCCAAGCCATCTCTGCTTTGACCACGAATACTGCCAAAGAACCCGCCCAGCCATACTTGTCCATCCGCCTGTAGCCCCACGATTCTTACATCAGGGGATGCTCCAAGGTCCAGCGCAGGGCTGATGGTGCTGTCCACCGCTCCATTGGAATTCAATCGGATTAAGCCGGACTGCGTCAATCCACTGAACACTGTAAAATCTCCTGCCCCTATAATTTTACCATCCGCTTGGAGGCACAGGCTGTTGACTGCTTCGAGAAATCCCGTGGTGCCAGTGCCGCCGTTAAAGGTAGCCGTGCTTTCTAATGCAGCCAGATCGGTCAATCGCGTAATGCCTCTGCGGTTAATGCTGTGCCAGGAGTTCATACCGCCGATGAGCATGCGCCCGTCTGGCTGTAGCATGTTACATTTGGGATCGCCTCCTCCTTGGTTGTAGTTGTAACTCGTATCTAACGTTCCATTAGATTGAATGCGGACAATGTTGCGCACATAATTACTACCGCCGGGTTCCGCGTAAATGTTTCCTGAAACCCACAGCGTGCCATTTTTATCCGAGATGATATTTTGCACCCCGTCATAGAAGCCTAAAGGTGGTGTGAACCCTGCCATCGTGGATGAGCCATCTGCATTGAGCATCACCAAGTGGTTAAGGGCAGCTCCATTAAAGTGAGTAAAGCCGCCGCCCAGCAGAATTTTACCATTTGGCAGAATACAAATCGCCCTGACCTCTGAATCCGCACCGATTCCCGGATCAAACGAGAAGTCGGTTGATCCGTCTTGATTCAGTCTGGCCACATTGTTTCTTGGCTCGCCATTGAGCGCGTTAAACTGGCCTCCAATCAAGATTTTACCATCCTCTTGAACCGCGACGGTCTTGATAGAAGGTGCAACGGTATAACTGACGCCAGCGCTTAGCCACGTATTATCTAACGTTCCATCAGCATTCAACCTGGCGATGGCGGCGGAAGTTTGGCTCCCCAGCGCCTCGAATGCGCCCGTTACGATCATTTTTCCATCAGGCTGTGATGCCATGGCATAGATGGCACCAAAATTCGCTACCAAGTTATGATTCACCACTGGATCCAGACTGCCTAGCTCAATCGTTTGCGCGGATAGTTGCAACGCCATGGTTAAATCTGTGCTATCGAAGGCCTGATTATGACAGGAAACGGCCAACGTATGAGGCCCCTCACTCAGCCGCACCACCGCCTTCACCACCGTGGCATTTCCCACGGCCGGATTGCTGGCATTTCCTGCTCCGTCAACGGCTCCTGCGCTCAGACCAAGCGCCAAGGTGCGGAGTTGGTCTTCCGTAGCGCTGGCGTTGGCTGCGGCGGTCGTATAAGTATCAGGCACCACCGTGGTTCCACCCAAACTGCCGATATTAATCCGGGTGATCAGCTCCCCATCCAAATAAACAAAAGCCCCATCATCGATCAGGTAACTCATGGTAAGGCTATCCACCCCGCCAGCGGGAACGGTAAAAGTGGTGCGGAAGTAGGCCGTGCGTCGGTTTCCACTTAGCGGCTGTGTCAGCAGTGTGCTGATGGCAGAGAAGGGCCTGGGCAGGGAGACCGTAGTAGCGGTAAGATAGTCCCAGGCCGTATCATAACCGATGGGCCCAGCGCCCACTCCTGAGTCATAGGTTCCCACCGTAGCGGGAACACCATTTTTTCGGATCCCGGCTCCGAACTCTGGCCCCGTGTAGCCAAAGTTAAATTCAATTTCCGGGGCATACCATTTGACCGTGCCGGAATTAGGTTCCGTGGCACCGGAACCCACCGGAAGCCCGTTTACTGGGTGCATGAACCGCCATTGCTGACTGTAGGGCACCAAGGTTATTGGGGTTGCTTGGAGGCCCGACATCGGCGTTATCATTAGCCCAAACAGGGCGGGACGTAGAATCTGCTTCTGAAACATAGTGTTTATGGGTTTGAATTAAAATTGAGTCTGAGGGTGTTCAGAGAAGGATTCGGGAACCCGGCGCAAAGGTTGCATGGGAAAATAATTTTATTTTCCAAATCGACGCTCACGCAGATTTGCCGCTCCTTTCAAGGAACGGAGGCAGCTTGGTGAGCCATGCGCACGAGCAGTGGTTTGAATTCCGTCTGCACCCGCTGCCACATGCCGCCCGTGGGCTTGGCGGCTTTGCCATTATAGTCGGACCCATCATAGGTCATTTTATCGCCTCGGTATTCATCCCCGCCGCACGCTGCTCGCATCGTAGGTGCGGCCGCTCGGATGCCAGGTCCCAAGGTGTTATCTCGGGAGTTTTTCCACGCGCGTTCGATCCATTCCAAATTGGAAATCATGGCGATTTCTACTTCGACCGTGGTGGGTGTAGGACTGGCTAGGGCGGTGCGAATGATGCCTAGGTTAAACCACTCATACTGGCCGGGCTGACCGATGGCGTTGACTTTGGCCAAAAGTTCACTCGTCTCGGCCGCAGTCAAAAGCCGGTTGGGCAACGTGGCGACAAGCGCTTGGCTAGCGTTGAATTTGCTCATGATGGGCGCAGGCGGAGCCGCCGGAGGTAACGCCATTGGCGGTGCCAGCACCGCAGCGGCCTGCGGGTCGGGTGCGCGCGGTAGCGTCTCTTGCCCCCAGAATAACCATGCAAATACCATCACGGCAATGAGCAGCGCACCCAGCAGCCACCAAGTCCAAGCCAAGCCCTGGCGATCTCGACGGCCCCCGCGGGTCGGCGGGCGGGAGACTGGTGCCGCAGGGCTGACGGGCAATTTCTGCGGCAGATCTTCAGATGCGGTGGCACGCACGTTTTCCACTGCGGCACGCAGTTCGCTCACGCTCTGATAGCGGCGGGCTGGCTCTTGGCGCATGGCTCGGATCACGATCTCGTCCAGCCGGGCATCGGTGTGGGATTTATGAGACGGCGGATCGAACACTCCCTGCGGAGTGCTTCCCGTGAGCATCTCATACAACATCACGCCAAGCGCATAAATATCCGTCCGCTGGTCCGCCATGCCCTGCCACTGCTCTGGTGCCATATACTGCGGCGTGCCCATAACTTGGTGAGTCCCCGTCAGGGGCACCTCATGGGTGCCCGGCATCCGCGCGAGCCCGAAATCCGCCACCTTGGCACTCCCACCTTTTGTAATTAAGACATTAGCGGGTTTAATATCCCGATGCACCACGCCTTGCGAATGCGCGTATTGCAGCGCTTCGCAGATCTGCATCGTTAGCTCCAGCGCTTGGTCTGGCCCCAGCCTTTGCTCCTTGAGCAGTTGGGCGAGGTCTGTTCCATCGATATACTCCATGACGAAATAGAGGTGCCCTGGAGTGGTCTGGCCGAAGTCATAAATGGTCACGATGCCCTGATGGCTCAGACTTGCCAACGTCTGCGCCTCACGCTGGAAGCGGGTCATAAATTCCGCGTTAGTAGAAAACTCGACTGGCAGCAACTTTATGGCCACCACACGGTTGAGCGTCGCTTGTAGCCCTTGATACACGGCTCCCATGCCTCCCCGCCCGATCATGCGCACGATGGCATACTGCGGAAGCCATACTGCTAACTGCTCCACCGTAGGGGCCTGCCAAGGCTGCGCGGGAGTAGCGTCAGGCGACGGGTCTCCCAAGGCACAGCCGAGCAAACCAGTAATGCTATTACCGAACAATGGGTCTTCTGAAGCAGTGGGGAGATCTTGGGGATTCATAAGGTGGTGAAATTGAGCCTGTCAGTGGGAATACGGAATTCCGTCCTCAAGGTTGCAAAATTTAATCGAATCCACGGCTCCTAATGGTGCGATCTGTATCCCATCAGTTCCTTTAATTCTGCGTCAATATTCGCTTCGCTGGGATCCTCCAACGTGGCTGCGATTTGGAGCCGAATGGATTGCATACACTTGGCCCGCAGGCGGAAAATATCGCTTTTTAGAT
>JAYVOP010000295.1:0-4260 GCA_043757865.1 Verrucomicrobiales bacterium
GCCTCTTGGAAGCCGAGGAGGTCTGGCCGATCCTCACGGATCAATGCCCCCACCGCATCCCGGCGGGCGGTCCAGGCCAGTGGGCCTTGGTCTTGGCGATTGATATAACGGAGATTGAAACTGAGGACGCGCAGGCGGCAAGCGGGCGATGCCGCGTGGAGGCTAGTGGGCATGAGCGCGGTGCCTGCGAGGGTGGAGAAAAGGCGTCGATTCATTACTCGGGCAACGGCTGGCCCTTCGTTTCAGGCGCGAAAGGCAGCGTGAGGAGGCCCACCAGGAAAATGGCGCACATGGTCATGGCCGCATACCGCAGCGGCAAGGAAGCGTCCTGCGCGGCATAGCCAGCAAAGACCTCCTTCGTCAGCACTGCGGAGTAAAAGCTGCCCGCCGCCGCCGCAAAGCGTCCTAAGTTATAACAGAAGCTGGTGCCCGTGCTCCGCAGCTTACTAGGGAAAAGTTCCGGCAGATAAATCGCAAAGCCTGCAAAGACGCTCAACTGCGCAGCGCCCATGAGAAACATCATCCAGTAGGCATCCTGGGGAGTCTCCATCTTCCAATAAACCAGGAACGTCACCAGCATGGCGGAGGTAAATCCTAACGCGAATGCCAACTTTCGCCCCCGGGCGGCAATGCGGGTAAAGAGGATCATGCCCACCGCAGCTCCCACCATCTGACTGATGTAGGCCAAGTTCTTTTCCCGTTCAATCATCGGCTTGACTTTGTCCTCGGCTATCCCTGCGGCTAGGAAATATTTCTTAAACACTAACGGTTGCAGATCCACCGCGTATTCCGCGATGGCCCACAGCCCGACTACTCCGGTGCAGGCTATCAAACTCCCCACCACCAAATTCCTTCTCCAGCGAGCATCTTTTAATAGGGCTACATAAGGTGCGAAGATGCTGCCTTGGGGCAGCAGACCTTGTTCCTTAAGACGGAGCCAAGGCGCGGGCTCTTTAAGATACCCACGAGTTAGGATGATGAGCAACGCGGGTAACGCCCCCACGAGGAACATCCAGCGCCAACCGGAACCTGCCGTGATGCGGCCCGCTTGCTCCAGGGAATCAATGCCCATCTTCACCACGATGGCACTCAGATTCCCCACGGTGGAGAGGATCTGTAACAAGCCTAACGATTGCGCCCGAGCCTCGCTGGGCACGGTCTCCGCAATCAACGCGACCGCTAGGCCGAACACCCCACCCACGCCAATCCCAGTGAGGAAACGGAAGACCGCGAAGTCGATGGAGCTACGGCTGAAGAAACTGAGCCCAGTAAATGCCGAGTAGATGAGAATGGTGAGGGTCAGCATCTTCGCACGTCCATACTTATCTCCCAGCGCCCCAAAGAACAGTCCGCCGATGCCCCAACCAATCAAAAAACAGGCCGTGACGTTCTTTCCGAAAGCCTGCACCGCCGTTGATTCAGATCCTTTCATCAAATCCGTCAGGGCGGGAACGCGCGCCAAAGAAAAGATCCGTTGATCCAAGCAATCAAAGAACCAAGCCGCCGAGGCGACGAGCAGGACGAACCAATGGTAGCCAGTGAGGTGCTTATACCAGGGCTTGGAAACGGAGAGATCAGACATGTGAGGAACGGGGATAAAGGTGAACGGGAAAATGGGGCGTAGCTCAGCTTAGCGCATGGCATTTGCCAAGAGTAAAGATGCGGGAATGCTGGTGCGCGGCTTGGCAAGCCGCTCCGCAGCCACTTGGAGCGTGGATTTTAAATCCGCCGTAGCGGACGGAGCCGTAATTCGCTGCTGCGCCCGTGGCGTAATCCGGCGGACTGCAAGTCCGCGCTCCCGCCATCCCCACAGATTCCATTTGCCCGCCTGCGGGATGACGTTTAAGGCGGCGCGTCGTCAGGGGCCATAGAGTGCGAGCTTATGAACCCCGCCAGGTCCTGACGGAAGCAACGGCAGTATGTCTTACTCTGCTGTGGTGCTCTGGCGACACTTTTCCCCTTTCCTCCCTCCCATGATCCGCGCGCTCTTCATTCTTAGCCTCTGGGCCGTTGGGCACGGTGCTCACGCGGCGGAGTTGCCCACGGCACCAGCGGGTTGGTTCGGGATTCATGTGCTCGACGAGCAGACGGGCCGCGGCGTGCCGCTCGTAGAATTACGCACGGTCAATGACATCCGCATGGTGACCGATAACGCCGGGTGGATCGCTTGGCAGGAACCTGGGCTCATGGATCGGGAGGTGTTCTTCCATGTCAGTGGACCGGGGATTCAGGTGCCTAAAGATGGCTTCGGCTACGCCTGTTTCCGCCCCCTCACCCGGGCGGGCACCACCGTGGAATTAAAAGTAAAACGCATCACCTTAGCCGAGCGCGTGGGCCGCGTGACGGGCCAGGGGATGTATCGGGATTCCGCCTTATTGGGCTTCCCGCATCCCGTGCCTAACCTCCTAGCCCCCGGCGTGATGGGCCAGGACTCCGTGCAGATGGTGAAATATAACCAACAGCTTTTCTGGCTCTGGGGTGATACCAACGTCCCGCACTATCAGCTAGGAAATTACCAGACCACCAGCGCCCTCACCCCGCTGGAGGCCCACCCGGAGCGGGGCCTGCGCTACGAATATTTCACCCAGCCGCAACACCCAGAGCAGCTCCGCCACATGCTGCCACTGGCGGGGCCAGGCGCAGTGTGGTTGTTTGGCTTGATGAGCCTGACCGAGGGTGGAAAGGATCGTGTGTTCGCTGGCTACAGCCGCCAGCAAGGGCTGGTGCCGCCAGATGAGCAAGGCGTGGCGGAGTATGATGCAGCGGCGGGCGTGTTCAAAAGCGTGGGCGTGATCGATAAGGGCGAGACGTGGCGTCGCCCAAACGGATGCTCTGTGCAGGTCAAGGATGCGGAGGGAGATTATTTTTATTTCTCCCTACCCTTCGCCCACACGCGGGTGAAGGCCACGGCCACGGACATCGCCACGGCGGCCAGTTATGAAACGCTACGCTACGATCCCGCCGCCGCCCGCTGGCACTGGCAGACCGCCGCCCCGCCCACCACCCAGGAGGAGGAAACGAAGCTGCTGCAGAACGGCCAGATGCCGCCGGAGCAAGCGCACTATCAACTGAAGGCTGGCGGCAAACTCATCCGCATCCATGGCGCTAGCATCGCCTGGAATCCGTGGCGGCAGCGCTTCGTGCTCATCGGCACCCAGCGTGGGGAGAAGGATGATCCCTCCGCGTTAGGAGAAATCTGGTATGCCGAAAGCCCGCACGTCACGGGCCCCTGGATCCGCGCTACCAAGATCGCCACGCATCCGCGCTACACCTTTTATAATCCCGTGCAGCACCCCCTGTTTGCTGAACAGGAGGGCCGCATGATCTATTTCCAGGGCACCTATTCCCTAGAGTTCTCCGGCAATCCTCTGGCCCCCGCGCGCTATGATTATAACCAACTGATGTATCGGCTAGACCTCAGCACCCTGCCGTAGCGCAGGTGGCCCTACGCCAGCTCCTCCGCCGGATACGTCCAGATCTCCGAGAGCGTGGGATGATAGTGAGGAATGGCTGCCAGCGTCTGCGCAGTGCCATGATAGTGCATGGCCACCGTGATCTCGTGGATCAGGCTAGCAGCCTCCGGCCCGATGACTGCTGCGCCAATGATCTCACCCGTGCGAGCACGCGTCAGCAGCTTTACAAAGCCGTCCGTTTCCCCCATCACCAGGGATTTCCCATGATCGTTAAAGGGATAGCTGGCCACGCGGAAATCTTCTCCTGCCGCCCGCGCCTCGGCTTCCGTGAGGCCCACCTGCGCCACTTCTGGGCGGGTAAAGAGCACGAATAATTTCAACCGATAGTCCATGGTCTCCAGCGTAGCGGCGGGCTCCCGCAGCGTGCGCAGGACATTCCGCACAGCCACCTCTGCCTGTTGGATGGCTAGATGCACGATCTCATACGGACCGCAGACATCCCCCGCCGCATAGATGTGGGGGACGTTCGTTTGCTGCTGCGCATTCACTACTAGGCGATCACCCCGTACGTCCACGCCCGCTGCCGCTAGCCCCAGTGGAGCTAAATTCGGCTGGCGACCTAACGCATGGAAAATTTCCTCGGTCACGATCTCCTGCCGCGCCCCCGCCGCAGTAAATGTCACCCGTTTCCCACCCGCCACGAGGCTGGCGGACTCCAGCATCACGCCCGTGTGGATGACCACGCCGCGAGCCTCCAAGGCTGAACGCAGGCTGGCGGCCACGTCGGCATCCGCATTCGATAAAATTTGTTCACTGCGTTGGAGGATCGTTACCCGCGTTCCTAACG
>JAYVOP010000296.1:0-16103 GCA_043757865.1 Verrucomicrobiales bacterium
CCCCGCCTACGATGGCAATGGCAACGTGCTAGCCCTGCTCCGTGCCGCCCCCGGCACCGCCGCCACCGTGGATGCCGCGTATGAATATGATCCCTTCGGGCGCACCCTGCGGGCCAATGGTGTAGCCGCCGAGGGGAATCCCTTCCGCTTCAGCACGAAGTTCACGGATGAGGAAACGGGGCTGGTGTATTATGGTTTCCGCTACTACAGCCCCGTGGAAGGAAGGTGGCTGGGGCGGGATCCGGTGGGGGAGAAGGGTGGGTTCAATTTGTATGGGATGTGCGGTAATAGCGTCCTAAGTTCGATTGATTCCTTGGGATTATATGTGCCAGATGGGCGCTACGCAGTAGCCTTACCACCAGTAATCGTTGCTGCCCAGAAGATCCCAGGGGCAATCAAACTCGGTGCGGCAGCTGCCGCAGCGCTTTACGCTTTCGGAGAGAGTTCTGCATCGGATGGCCTAGCAAAAGGGATAGCAGATATATTTGAGTCTGATCCATTACCACCAGACCCAAAACCCGAACCAAGAGTGGGGCCAAAAGATCCACCAGTGCCACCGAGACCACCCTTAACCGATGACGAGTGTGAGAAGCTTCGGAGGGATGTCGATAAAGAAAAAATCGATGGCCCCCTTCAAAAGCAGCTTAATATCCTGCAAGGATTGAGACCGGATAGGAACAAAAGATTGCCCAGTAATATTTGCGATGATTTGAGAGATATGCTTGAGAAGGCGGAGAGGGAGCTTGCCTTACGGCGGCCGCACTTCAGCAATAATTGCGACAGAGTCGGTGACGCAAATAAGAGCTACGATCAAAGGCGAAGAATGCACGAAGGAAGAATTAAAGAGTTACTGGATCTGATAAAAGAAATTCGAGCAAAATTGAGATTCTGCGGCAAATCATAAATAGCATATGAAAATTGACTATCAAAATTTGATTGAGCAGGCCCATGTTTTATGGAAGGATTGTCCAGTTCCTATCTGGGGTGATTTCGATGCTGAAATGGAAAAAAAGGTGGGCGTCGAGTGGATTGATTTCAAACCCGCTATTCTCGGGAAATCGCTCGATAATTTCGATCTAAGAATTGCAGGAGAGACATGGTTTTGGCAAGTTACGCCCTATCAATGCTCTTCCTTCATAACCGGGGGGGTTTCCATTTTTATTTTAAAGGAAATGGCCCAAGACACTGGGATGGCCAGTTTTTTTGCAGCAACCCTCGGTGGATTGCTCTTGGGCAACACCCTAGGCCCTCGATATTTGACACCAGCGCAGAAACAATTTGTGATCGAGTTGTTAGATATAGCCTTTTCCGACGATGATGATGAATCACCTTGGCGAGATCAGTTTCTATATCCGCAAAAATTTGACTATGAATATTATATTGGGGAGGCCCAAATTTTATGGAAGGAATGTCCAGTTCCTGTTTGGGCTGATTTTGATGCTGAAATGGATAAAAAGGTGGGCGTCGAGTGGATTGATTGCAAAGCCGCTATTATCGAGAAAACGATCGATAATTTCGATTTAAGAATGGCACCGGAGGCAAGGTTTTGGCTTGTTACGCCCGATCAATGGGCGTCCTTCATTACCGGGGGGATTTCCATTTTTATCTTAAAAGAAATTTCCCAAGACACTGGGAGGGCCAGTTTTTATGCTGCAACCCTCGGTGGAATGCTCTTGCGCAACAGCCTAGGCCCCCCGTTTTTGACACCGGTGCAAAAACAATTCGTGATCAAATCGTTAGATTTAGCCTATTCCGACGATGAACCACCTTGGCGAGATCAGTTTCTAAATGAGAATAGATAAGTCCCGGATAGATTTCGCGTATCCTACGAACACCGTAAGCGTCATGCCGGGCACATCTAGCGATCATGTTGTCAACGTTGTCCAAAACATCTCGCACAACGGAAAGACAGGCGACAATATTTACCTATGGCTTTGCTAGAAAATCACTACACCCTGGATGCCCTCAACCGCCGCACCAAGACGGACCGGGAGGACGGCACCCAGTGGAAGTATGAATACGATGACCGCTCCCAAGTCACCTCCGGGAAAAAGTATTTGACCACCGCCGCAGGCTCCCCTCTCCTAGCCGGTATGCAGCAGGCCTATACCTACGACAATATTGGCAACCGCCTCACCAGCTACGAGGGTGGAAATGCGGCGGGCACAGGCCTGCGCCAGACCAGCTATGCCACCGCCAATAACCTTCTGAACCAATATACCGCCATCACCCGGGTGGATCGGAAGAACGACTTTGTGGGCACCGCGGGCTCCAGTGATAGCGTGAGCGTCAACGGCGTGGCCACCCAGCGCCAAGACGCTTGGTGGCGGGCGGAAGTGACGCCGGGGACCAGTAGCCCCTTCGCTTTTGCCAACATCAACATCAATGGCACTCCGTTCCAGACCATCGGCTAAAAAGGA
This sequence comes from Verrucomicrobiales bacterium, assembly GCA_043757865.1. Classification (GTDB taxonomy): domain Bacteria; phylum Verrucomicrobiota; class Verrucomicrobiia; order Verrucomicrobiales; family V1-33; genus JAGNEJ01. The sequence continues at coordinate 2,421 of JAYVOP010000296.1, forward strand.
CTGATAAACGTCAAATTTCGCACAAATCAGTCCTTTTTAGAGGTGCCCTTAAGGAAAAAACTGTCTAAATGCGAAATCCGTGTCGCCAGTCGGCAACCCTGAATCCTGTCCCCCCCTGTTTTGGCCGCACCCATGAAATCAGTGATGATGAGGCGAAATCCGATTCAACAGCGGACGACTACGTTTAACAAAAAGACCAGAGAAAACGTTTAACAGGGGGGCGTCTTGGGTGTGTGGCGGAGTCCTGTGGCCCGCTAGCAGACCATGGCGCTGCGCCATCTAAATTCCGACATTGACAGAATTCTGTTCATAGGCAAAAGCTGGAGGATGCAAACGATCAACTACACTGAAGCTCGAAACCAACTTGCCGGACTCATGGACGCGGCTTCCCGGGATCGGGAGCCGATCACGATTACCCGCAATGGGACCGGCAAGGTCGTGCTGTTGGCCATCGAGGAGTATGAGGCGATGGAAACCACCCTCCATCTCTTTTCCTCCCGAGCCAATGCGTCCCAGATCCAGCAGAGTTTGGCTGACTACGAGGCGGGCAAAATTCAATCTGGCGAGCTATGCGACTGACGTGGCTTCCCAATGGTTGGAAGGATTATCTCTACTGGCAGGAGGCTGATCGCAAAATCCTGCTCCGAGTCAACGAACTCATCAAAGACGCCCTGCGCAATCCATTCACTGGTATCGGCAAGCCCGAGCCGCTCAAGAATAATCTCAAAGGCTGGTGGTCAAGACGGATCACCCAAGGGCATCGGCTTATTTACCGGGTGGAAGGCGAAAGCCTCCTCGTCATGCAGTGCAGGTTCCACTACGATGATTGAAATCAGAGCAGGACGATGGATGTTGGCGCTCATCTTCGGGCTGCGGTGCGTTACGGTCTTCTAAATAAATCATAACCCGTATCAAAATGTCCAAACGCGTGGACGCATGACAAATAGTGGAGCGGAACCCGAAACCTAAATGGCGGAGGGGCTCCACGCTAGGCTATGAAATGGCCGTCATGCTTGAATCAGTCGGAACTGAGGCTTGCCAAGTGGCTGGCAGGCCAATTAAAAGGGGGCTCTCTTTCCGTTCTACCCCTCCCCTCCCAGATTATGAAATGCTCGCTCGCTCGCTCGCTTAGCTTTTTGCTAGCACTCACGTCCACCGCCAGCGCGTTGGTCACGGCCACGCGCAGTGGCTCGGCCCTAGCCACGAAGAATTACCCCGCAGGAGCCACGACGGTGATCCCAGTGATCGTGACGCTGGCCGCGGAGGCGGGCTTTACGATCACGGCGGCCTTAGATGGCTTGCCGTTAGCGATGGGGGCTACGACGGTGTCTGGCACGGGCTACCATGAAGTCTATGAGACGAAGGTGAACACCACCACCAGCGTCTCTACGACCACGCTAGCATTCCAATTTATCATTGCCTCTCCAGGTCGTGCGACCACGGAAATGGGGCTGCCGATAGAGCAGCCGTATCATTTCGTGAATGATGCGCCCAGTGCGTTTGCCGGCCAGGTGTTGGATGTGGTGGCTCCCTCTCATTACCCGCTGGGGCTGCCGGTGCCGGTGTTAGGGCGGTTAAAAAAAGGCGCTAGTGCAGGCGCGCTGGCGGGGGATCCGCTGTTTCTCAATGGCTTAGTCACCAGCAGTAACTACACCACGCGGGCGCTCCAACTGCGGCGGGGCTGGGGGAGCACGATCCTGCCCGCTGCCACGGTGGCGGGCACGAAGGGGTTCGATGGGGCGCTCAATGGCCTAGCGGATACCGCCCCGATCATTTATGAAGCCACCACGACGTGGACGACTAAAACGGGCAACATTTCCGCTAGTGAAACGTGGATCACCAATAGCCGCATCGACATGACGGCCACGATTACGGTGAAAGCCGGGGCCACGCTGACGATCCAAGCAGGCACGGTGGTCCGGGCCGCCGCCGGAGCGGAGGTCTGGGTGGAACCGGGCGGGACGGTGAACATTGCAGGCACGACGACGGACCCGGTGGTGTTTGCCCCGGTGAGCACGGCGGCCCCGTGGGGCGGATTCTGGCTGCAACAAACGTCCACGGCGGCGGTGGCCACTTTAAATGCTACGGGCGGGCTCTTCTGCTGCTGGGGCGCTAACCAGACTTGGTATGCCACCCCCACCACGCCCGTGCGCACGATCTTTTCCCGGCATCGGCAGATGCAGCCGTTCTGCGCCATCGGCACCAGTGCCGTGTGTAGTCTGACGGACTGCGCGCTGGTAGGTCCGATCACGGCGGGCGAGCCCCGCGGGGCGGGCTTTGCCACTAAAGATGGCAATTTGGCGCTGACCCGCACGCTGCTCCAGCGCGCCATTACCGGAGGCGAGCAAGAAGGCGGCACGGTGGAGGTGCTAAGTTCTGCGCTCCAGCAGTTCAGTGAGCCTTTTACCGATCCTGATGTGAGCACCAGCTTTGACGATCAGGACAATGATGGGATCTACACGGTGCCGGGCACGGGGCACACCTATCATTTCACCAAAACGGTCATCGGCTGGACGCTGGATGACGGGATCGACTGTGGCGGCAGTGGCAATGGAACGTGCGTGGCGGAAGGCTGCTGGTTCGAGAACTGCGTGCATGAAGCCTACTCAAACTCTGGCAGCACGCGCGTGCCGGAGACGCACAATGGGGTGCATTTCAACTGCGGCCAAGGCATGGAATGTGGCTATGGCGACGGCGGCAACGGTCCGCAATCGCTCGTGGATCACTGTCTGATCACGGGCTGCCAGACGGGCGCGCGCTATGGGGATAACTATAACACCTTTGCCAACTACGAGGGGACGATCACGGTGCAGAATAGTTTCCTGCTTTATAATTTCCTGCGGGATGCCTTCGCCATGGATTGGCGGACCAGCGGCTGGACGTATCAAGACCAGCGGATGGTGGTGAAAAATTCCAAGCTCAGCCGGGCTGCCGATGCCGCGCATCAAAATGGCGCGGAAGACACGGGCGTGAGCGTGTGGAATCCCGCCGTGGACGGAGCTTCCATTGCCGTCTTCATGCCAGTGGCGGGGAGTAATGTGGGCGCAGCGCTCTTACATGACCACTACAATGATCCGCTCTCCACTTATCCTACGGACGGCCTCTTTACCGCCCGGCTCAGCACCTTCAGCAGTAAGGCCGTGACCATTCCGTGGACGGCGGTGGGGAAAGTAAACCGGAATCAGCCAGCGGAAAATGTGTATGCTAGCGGCACGCTCACTTTCCAGCCTGGGGAGACGGTAAAAGCGATCACTGCGGTGCTACCGGGCGCGCCCATCTTCGATGTGGTCCGCGTCTATCTGGGGACGCCCACGAATGCTGAACTCACGGGGCAAGACGCTTGGTTTACGAATACGGGTTCGCTGCCCACGCTCGGCGTTCTGGCAAAGGCCGCCACGGGCTGGGACTACTACGCGCATCGTTACAATGGAGCTACGGCCCTGGCCACCACCGCCCAGAAGCCGCCCGCAGATGCCTCGAGCCGGGCCTGGACCGCCGTGGCTTACACGGAAGACTCCGTTTGGAAGACGAACAAGACCGCCCCCATTGGTTGGGGGAATTTAGGGGCCGGCGCTCCCTTCCTCGTGCTGGGCACCACCCTCAGCACCACGGCTGGCAGCACCATCGAATCCGGCATCACCACCTATTTCCGCCACACGTTCACCGTCACGGATCCTGCCCAAGTGCGCGCCCTGAAACTAGAATTGCTCAATGACGATGGCGCGGTGGCCTTCATCAATGGCGTGCCTTTTCCACCAATCAATGTGGACCCCGGCACGGCCGTCGGTGGCGTGTCCGGCATCGGCTCGGATAAACTAGCCACCGCCACCAAGGCTGATGGTGTGGGGGAAACCGTCTATGATGTGCTCAATGCCGACGCCTCCGTGATCTCCGGTCTGGTGGCGGGCACCAACGTGCTCACCGTAGAAGTCCACCAGGGCAGCGCCAATAGCAGCGACATGGTATGTGATGCCGCCATCACCCTGACGCTGAATCCTCCAGGCAGCGCGGTCTTTGGTCTGGTGAGCCTGTCTGGTGCTAACTTCCTCATGTGGGATGATCCCCTGATGACGCTAGAGGCCTCCCCAGACCTTAATAGCTGGACTCCACAGGCAGGCGTGCCCAGCCCCGTGCTCATCGTGCCTAACGCACCGCGGATGTTCTTCCGCACGCGGCGCTAGGGCGTTAATTTTAGTTAGGCCACCAAGACCTCACGCATGGGCCGCGTCTGCACTTGTGGCAGGGCGCCGGTCTGCCCAAGTGCCAATATTTCTTCGCGAATCAAGGCACATAGTTGAGCATAGGCGTCCTCCTCAGTGTCCGCATGGCAGACCCCGCCTGCGGGAAAAACATCCGGGCAATAACCAACGTAACAGGCATCCTCTTCACTCCAGAGGACATAGCGGAGATAGCGGTCGAAGGTTTTCATGGACGGATTTTGCCGAGGGCGTTTTTGATGTGCTTTTCTTGATAGGGGAGGGCGCCAGCGCCTTCCTTGCCACTGACGATAACCGCACCGGGGAAATTTTCATGGCGGAATTTTCGGTGTGAGGCATTCCCTCCTTCCACCTCGGTAAACCCGGAGGAAGTGAGGTCAGCGATCAGTTGGCGGATTTTGCGTGGCATGGAGACTGGTAAGCATTTTAAGAAAGGGATGCCAGGAAAATCTACCTCCTAGCGTCTAGTAACAACTGATGCAGGTGCAAGCTCCGTTGCGCGTTGCTCAGCCCAGTGGTTAGCGCCAAGGCGAAGTCCGTGAACACCCCAATGTAATGATCCACTAGCCGCACGGGCTGCCGTTGGCAATGGCGGGGTGCCGCCCCGCTCAGGGTGGCGGTCTCGGCACTGTGATCCAGCACAATTTCCTGACCGTTAGTGAACCGCAAGGTGGTGGTCTTCTGTCGTGAGGGCTGCGTCCAATCAGTGACCACGAGCCCGCTCACGCCCTCCCCTTGAAACTCCACACGACTGCCAATGTCCTGCACGGGAAAGCGCGGCTCCTCCACGAAGCTAGCCCTGGTGACGGCCAAGGCAGGCATGTCCACGAAGCGGGCCACCACGCTGAGGGCATTGATCCCACTATCCAGCCAAGAGCCTAACACCGAGGGGGCTCGTGGGTCCAGTTGCCCATCCACGCAAAGCGGATCGTGGAAATGACAGGCAAAGTGGGTCAGTGGGCCGAGGTCCGAAAGTTGCGTGAGCGCCCAGTCCGTTTCTGCGCCCCGGGCCATATGCAAGGCCGTTTGCAGCAGCAGTCCAGTCTGTTGTGCCATCTCCAAGAGCTCCTCTAACTGGTCCGTCTGCGTGACGGCTGGCTTTTCCACCAATAGATGCCGCCCCGCCTGCAGGACTTGCTGCGCCACGGCAAAATGGGTGGGTGTCGGCGTGGAAACGAGCACCGCATCACACGCCACGGAGTCCAGCATCATTTCCAGTGCGGGGAAATAGGCTGCACCTGGAGGACCCACCGCAGCCCTGGTTACATCAGGATCACAGGTCGCCACTAGTTGAAATGCAGGCAAAGCAGCCAAGGCCGCTAGCTGATATTCAGTAATGCGGCCCAAGCCAGCAAGGGCGAGGCGGATGGGAGGCACGAGGGGCATAGAAAACGGCCCGGCAGTGACTTGCCGGGCCGTGGTTAGAAGGAATGCTGGCTGGGGTGGGCGGCTACTAGCGGGCGGCCACCTTCGGACGGGGCTTGCCCAACACTTTGGTGACGACTTTGGAGGAAGTCACTTTAGAAATGCTCGTCACCTTAGCTGGGCTCGTGGACTTGGAGATACTTGTCGTCACGCGGGAGTTCGTGGAAACTGGAGCCACGGCCGGCTTGGGGGGCGCGATGACGATGACCTTAGGGACGATGACGACGGGGACCACTCCCACGGGAATGGGGACGGGCATCGTTTGGCCGGGGAGGAGCTGGCCAGGAATGATGGGGGGGGTGCGAGCGTTCTCCACGCCAGCTAGCCCACGATACGTTTTACCGATCTTTTCCACCATGCCTCGGGACACCAGATTTTGCAGTTTCTCGTAGGCCCGGAGACGGAGCATTTCCTCGCCACCGCTGACTGCATTGCGTAGTTTCAGTTGTTCGTAAACAGCCTCAAAGAGCGTGTTAAACTCATAAACTTTTTTAATTAGTAGGGCGTTGACGAGTTCGTCGGTAACATGGTCGGGGAGACGTCGGGAAAACCTAGTTCGTTTAGTGGCTGTTGACATATATTTCTACAGTATCACAGCTTGCCCATTTGGCGAACTTTTTTCCCAAGTTTCTCCATCCGCTCAGCCTTCGGCTAGGCTCCACGGGATCCAATTTGCAGGCTGATGGAGTTTATTATAACGATGAGAATCCGCGACCAGAATCCATGTGGCGATTTTGCTTAATGATTAAGTAGAATTAACTACCGGAAGCTACTTTTCAAAGCCTCTACAACGCGGCGGTAGGGCGAGGGCATGGGCAGGGTGGATAGCTGGCTCAGAGGCTGCCATGTTTCATCTGCGGTGGAGGTCAGGAAGGGGAGTTCATAGACGCTAAGTTCCACCCGATGATGGGTGATGGTATAGCGGCTTTGATGGAGCAGTGGGGCGCGGTGTTGGGTGAAGTCCGTCTCATCCCGCTGGGGCAGTTTCCAGAGGCCTTGGCGGCGGTGGCCGGCCTCTTGGTGGAGGAGAATTTCCCCCGCTCGCACGGCCCAAGCCACGTGCTCCGTCAGGCGGACGACTGGGCGGGGTGGGGATTTGCGGGGTAAAGTTTCTGGCTGGTGGCCACGCCCCGCGCAGTGCTGGGCCACGGGACATTCCCTGCACTGCGGGGCGCGTGGCGTGCAGAGGCGCTGGCCTAACTCCATGAGCCCGCTGTTGTAGGAGCGGGCGGCGGTAGCGGGCACCAACGCGGTGGCCCAGGCCCAGAGCTGGGCTTTGCCAGCATCCGTGTCGATGGGGTCTTGGAAATGGAATAATCTAGCGAGCACGCGGGCAATGTTCGCATCCACGATGGGCACGGTGGCATCCACCGCAAAGGTGGCCACCGCTCCCGCCGTGTAACGCCCGATCCCCGGCAGCGCTAGCAAGGCGGCCACGTCCGTGGGGCAATGCCCGCCGTGCTGGGTAGTGATGGCTTGGGCAGCCCGTTGGAGATTCCGCGCGCGCTGATAGTAGCCCAGGCCCTCCCAGAGCCGGAGCACGGCCGCCTCCGGGGCCGCCGCCAGCGCTGCTGCCGTAGGAAACTGGGCCAGCCAGCGCTCGAAATAGCCTTTCCCTAACACCGTGGCGATCTGCGTTTGCTGGAGCATCATTTCAGAAACCAGGATGGCATAAGGATCGCGCGTGCGTCGCCAGGGATAGTCTTTCCCCGTGGCCTGGAACCACGCGCTGACGGCAGTGGCAAAGGCTGCCGGAGCATGTAAGGGCGTGGTGGTGGTCATGGGTGGGCCTCAGCGTTTGCCGAATTTCCGGGCTAGTTCTTGGCGAGAAATCTGGATGAGCGTGGGCTTACCAGCGGGGCAGCAGTAGGGCATTTCACAGGTGAGGAGGCGGGTGAGGAGGAGGTCCATTTCCGCTGGAGTGCCCGTGGGGCGGAGGCGGGCGGCTTGGCGGGAAATGCTGGCAGCGATGGCTTCGAGATCGAGACGTCGCACGGCGGCTCGCTCCCCCGCTTGGCGGAGATCGTGCAAGAGATCTGTGAGGATCACGGCAGGATCAGCGGCCGGGCCGAAGGCAGCGGGCAGCGCATCCACCTTATAAGTGTGCGTGCCAAAGGCCTCAATGCCCACGCCCAACTTCCGCAGCAGGGCGAGCTGCCCATGCACGAAGTCGCTCTCCTTCGGACTCAACTGCATAGTGTAAGGCACTAGCAAACCTTGCGAGGCCGCCGTGGTGGTGCTAGCGCGGACGCTCGCTTCTTCAAAGAGCACGCGCTCCCAAGCGGCCCGGAAATCCATGAGGACGAGGCCTTCATCGCTTTCCATCAACAAATATTCGTCCGCTAGCAGGCCGATCTGGCGGTAGGGATGGGGGGTGGGATTGGTTGGGATTTCTTCCGTCGGCACGACGAGCGTGGGGGCTGCTATGGGTGAAATTTCCGGTGGCGTTAGGCTGAGCACTGGCGGCTCTGGAGTCCGTGGCAGCAGGTCTGATTGATGTGCGGGAGGCGTCCAACGAGGCGCAGGAGCGGTGGTTTCATAAGCCGGAAAACGGGGCGCTGGCACCACGGGCTCAGCCCCATGACGACCCCGGCGGATCACCTCGCTGAGCAGCTGCGTAAGGGCTGCCTGGAGGCCGATGCCGTCCCGGAAGCGCACCTCCTTCTTGGCTGGATGCACGTTCACATCCACCTCGTGAGGATCAATGTCGATGAAGAGAAATGTGACCGGATGTTGTCCCCGTGGGAGCGCCTCGCCATAGGCCGCGCGCAGGGCCTGGGTAAAGATCACGCTCTCCACCGGGCGGCCATTGAGAAACATTAAATACAGCGCTCGGTTTGAGCGCGCCACGCCCGCCTCTCCCACATAACCGTGGACGGAAATACCGCTGCGTTCCTGCACTGGCACCTCCAGCAGACGTTCGGCTAGGTCCACGCCAGCGAGGCCCCGGATGCGATCCAGCAACGTCCCGCCGCCGGGCAGTTGGAAGACCAGCCGCTCATCATGCGTGAGGGTAAAACTGACCGCCGGATGTGCCATCGCCTGCACGCGCAGGTGCTGCTCAATGTGGCTAAATTCCGTGGCTTCCGTGCGGATAAACTTCCGCCGGGCGGGAATGTTATAAAAAAGCTGCCGCACCTCAATGCTCGTGCCGGGAGCCCCGCCGCATTCCTCAATGCTGATGACCTTCCCGCCTTCCACCAAGATCCGCGTGCCCGCCAGAGCTTCCGCTGGGCGCGTGCTGAGGGAAAATTTACTCACACTAGCAATGCTGGGCATGGCCTCGCCCCGGAAGCCTAAGGTGCGGATGGCTCCCAGGTCCGCGCTGGTCCGCAGCTTGCTGGTAGCGTGACGTTCCAAGCAGCGTTCCGCGTCCTCCGCATCCATGCCATGACCGTCGTCCGTCACGCGGATCAAGGACAGCCCACCGCGCTGGATCACGACGTCGATTCTCCCGGCCCCGGCGTCTAGACAGTTCTCCACCAGTTCCTTCACTACCGACGCGGGCCGTTCCACTACTTCTCCAGCAGCGACCTGGCTCGCAAGAATTTCAGACATTACTTGAATTCGCCCCATTTCCCTGCAAGATGGCTGCAAGAATTCCTGTAAACAACAATCATTTTCGAGGGAAAATGCCTCCACTGCCATTTCCCTTATTGAGATTATGGATTCGAGCTATAAATTCAATAAACTTTCCTTCTTCATTGCCCCCACTCACCCCATGATCCAAGTCACCGCCACCGCCGCGCAACACCTGCACGCCCTCCTAGCTGAAAAAGGAGTGACCGCTGCCGAGCAAGGCCTACGATTACTCGTCGAGCGTGGTGGCTGTGCGGGGATGCAGTATCAAATGAAATTAAGCGCCCCCCTGCCAGCCGATACCGTGGTGGAACGAGACGGCGTGATGTTTATCGTGGATGCCGCTAGCCAAGATTTCCTCAACGGCTGCGAGATTGATTACGCCGACACCTTAGCGGATAGTGGATTCCGCATTCATAACCCAAACGCCGTGCGTAGTTGCGGCTGTGGCACCTCCTTCGAAGCTGCCCCAATTGCACATTCCTAACTCCTAATTCCTCATTTTCTAATGCCTCTCAATGTCGAATTCCTTAATGCCGGACGCGGTGCCTACGCTACGCGTGGAACCACTCCGAAGCCCGCAGATGGCGGGCTCTTCTGGTGGACCATCATCATCACCCTACTGTTAGGGGCGGCCATTGCCTCATGGTTTTTCAGCATCTACGTCTTCCGTTATCCTGAGGTGCCGTTTAACTACAAGCTCCTCCAGCGGCTCCACAAAATTGACGCCCTGACCAAGTTCGAGCGCAACAACGTCCCTAATGGGAAACTCTACGGAGCCAAGGCTGCCTTCCAAGAATTCGACCGCCTCACGGATAAACAACTTCAGGAAACGAGCAAAGAACTACGCCATAACTACCTGACAAACTACCGCGCCATCGAAGACAAGCCCATCTATATGAAGGGCGACTACAAGATCTACCACGTGCGCCCGCTCACCACGGAGGATGTCTTTACCAGTGGCTTGGTGGTGCGCGCCCAAGCCATCGAGGCCGTGGAAGGTGCCCCGTTAGAATTTCCGAATACGTTGATCGAATTCATCTTCCCGACCAACGGCCCCGCTCTAGCTGCCTTCAACGTGGGGGACATCCTTACCATCGACCAACGCTCTCTTTATGCCAAGGCGGATGCGGATAGAAAACAGGATGGCCGCCGCTTCTTCGCCAGCATCGTCAACCTGGAACGCCTCCCGCAGCACAAACTAATTTTCACGTTAGTGCCCCTGCTCTACGGCAACTGCGAGGTCAATGGCGACCCCGATTCCAAGCTCACCATGGCCCCGCCTGTGAAGCTGAATCTGAAGGGGAAATGGCCCATCACCGAAGAGACCGCCGGCGGTCCGAGCACGCTGTCCAGTGTCGCCACCACGCAGCCCGGATCCTAGCCGTATGCTCATTCGTCAGGCCGCCTTTGCCGCCATTGACTTCGAGTCCGCCGGTGTCACGAGGGGCAGCACGGATGCCCCCATCCAGCTCGGCCTCGCCTTAATGCAGCAGACTGCAGGCGTTTGGGAGCTCCTGCCAGAATACTCCTTCCGCTCCTTCCTTCACACAGACCAGCCCATCGTCTGGAGCGCGCAGAAAGTCCACGGCATCCGCACCGCAGACCTCGCAGAAGCCCCGCGTCTGCTCAGCCTCTGGCCGCGGCTAAATGCCACCCTGCGCCACCGCGTCGTGGTCGCCCACGGAGCGGGCACAGAAAAGCGCTTCCTGCGGGCCTTCCCGCTGCATGGCTTCGGCCCGTGGGTGGATACATTGCAAGTCGCGCAGGCGGCCTTTCCCCAGCAGTCGGATTACTCGTTAGAGTCGCTCAGCCACCTGCTCGGCGTGGTCGTAGAAACTCAGCGCCATTGCCCCGGACGAACCTTCCATGATGCCCTCTTCGATGCCGTGGCCACCTTGCTAGTGCTGCGGGAAATTCTCACCCGCGCCCAGCTCGCAGACGCCCCAATCATTGACCTGCTAGCCCCCCAGCGCTCCGCCTACTTCGCGCAGCGGCGGGGGTGACTCAAGGTTGTCTTCTGCCAGCCACCCATCTCCCTTGACTCCTACCGCATCGCACGGCACCGATGCTTCTTGCTCCAGCAATCCTAACCCGCTCCAGGCACCTCATTCTCCACCCCCTCTCACCATGTCCACCCCTCCTATCCTCACCACTTCCGCAGGCAATCCGATTGCTGATAACCAAAACGCGCTCAGTGCAGGCGCGCGCGGGCCGCTGCTTTTACAAGACTATCAGTTGATCGAAAAACTGGCCCATCAAAACCGCGAGCGCATCCCGGAGCGGGCGGTCCATGCCAAAGGCTCCGGTGCTTACGGCACTCTCACCATCACTCACGACATCACGCAATACACCAAAGCGGCCCTCTTTTCTAGAATCGGGAAACAGACGCCCGCCCTGCTCCGCTTCTCCACCGTGGCGGGCGAGGCCGGGGCCGCCGATGCCGAGCGCGATGTGCGCGGATTCGCTCTGAAATTCTACACTGAAGAAGGCAACTGGGATCTGGTAGGCAATAACACTCCGGTGTTCTTCGTGCGTGATCCCTATAAATTTCCCGATTTCATTCACACCCAGAAACGCCATCCCCGCAGCCACCTGCGCAGCAACACTGCCGCCTGGGACTTCTGGTCGCTGAGCCCAGAGAGCTTGCACCAAGTGACGATCCTCATGTCCGACCGGGGCTTGCCCAAAAGCCTGCGCCATGTGAACGGCTTCGGCAGCCACACCTACAGTTTCCTCAATGCCGCTAACGAGCGATTCTGGGTAAAGTTCCATTTCAAAACCCTGCAAGGCATCCAAAATATGACCAATGCCGAGGGTGATGCCGTCATCGCTAAAGATCGTGAGAGCAATCAACGGGATCTCTATGAGCACATTGAAAAAGGCGAGTTCCCCAAGTGGAAATTCAGCGTGCAGATCATGCCCGAGAAAGATGCGGAGACGTATCATCTGAATCCGTTCGATCTCACCAAAGTCTGGCCGCATGGGGATTACCCGCTGATTGAGGTGGGCATCCTGGAGCTGAATCGCAACCCGGAGCATTACTTTGCCGAGATTGAGCAAGCCGCCTTCAGCCCCTCGAACATCGTGCCCGGCATCGGCTTCTCGCCTGACAAGATGCTGCAAGCCCGCGTCTTTGCCTATGCTGATGCGCACCGCCATCGCTTGGGCACCCATTATGAAATGCTGCCCGTGAATCGGCCCGTCTGCCCCGTGCATCACTACCATGCGGATGGAGCCATGCGCTTCGATGCTCCCAAGGGCACGGACGCCTACTACGAACCTAGTAGCTTCGGCGGCCCTAAACAAGCGGACCGCTTTGCTGAGCCACCGCTGGCTATCAGTGGAGATGCGGACCGCTATAACCACCGCGTGGGCAACGATGATTTCACCCAAGCGGGCAATCTTTTCCGCCTCATGACCCCGGCCCAGCAACAAGCGCTCTTCGGTAACATAGCCGCTGCCATGGCGGGCGTGCCAGACGAGATCGTGCAACGCCAACTGGGCCATTTCCATCACGCAGATCCGGCCTATGCCGCAGGCGTGGCCACCGCGTTAGGCATCCAGCATCGCCCCGCCTAACGTGTGACCACAGCAGCCGAGGAAGCCCGCTACGCAGCCCTCCAGGCCCATGCGTTAAACCTCGCGCGGGCCGGAGAGCCCGCTGCCCTAGCTCCGCTCTTGGCCGCGGGGCTGGCCGTAAATTTAGCGGATCACCAAGGGCAGACGTTGCTCATGCTCGCCAGCTACCATGGCCACCTCGACACCGCCCGGCTCCTGCTAGAGCACGGAGCGGAAGTGGATCGACGTAATGACCGTGGCCAGACGCCCCTGGGCGGAGTGGCCTTCAAAGGTTACCTGGAACTAGCCACCCTGCTGCTGGATCATGGGGCCACGCTGATGGCCGATCAAGGGAGCGGCCAGACGCCCCTCCAATTTGCCCGTATGTTTGGCCGCCATGAAATGGTGGCGCTGCTCGAAGACCGCGCTGCGAGGCACAGTTAAAGGCGGAAATCGCCCATCATCTGCACTGCTAGGCACAGCAGTAAAATGCCAAACACCGCATTCAGCGGTCGCTCCAGTTTCTGATAGCGCTGGCTCAAGGCAGGGCGTTGCAGCAGCCAGAGGAATAGACTCCAGCCGACGAGGGCTTGGCCGAGAATGATGCCGACTAGCAACCATTTCCGCAGCGCGGACGGATCATCGCGCAACCCAGCGGTGATGAAGCTAGTGAGAAAGAGGAACGCCTTGAGGTTGGTGAGATTGGTGAGGAAGCCTTGCAGAAAGGCAGCTTTGTCGCTGAGCGCTTTGGGGCCAGTGCAAATGAGGTGCGGGGGAGCGGGAGCTTCACGCAAGCTCAGCAGCAGCTTCACGCCTAGCCAGCCTAAATAAAATCCGCCGACCACAAGCAACCCGCGAAATGCGCCAGGATGCGTGGTTAGCAAGGCGCTAAGCCCTAACG
>JAYVOP010000297.1:0-4248 GCA_043757865.1 Verrucomicrobiales bacterium
GAGGGTGGCCATGATCTCATGGAGCCGGGGCCAAACTCGACTGTGAATCAGCATTGCATGCCAGTCCCAGGATTGGCCAGTCAGCCGAACTACCCCGCCGCCAATGTATTCTGGCGGCTCCACAAAGGTGCAGCCGAACTGAACGATATCCCAATCGTCGGGCACAGCCAATTGCTCCACCCGAGCTAGGAAGTCTGGTAGAAGAATCACATCATCTTCAAAAACCAACACCGCTTCAGCCTCAGCCTTGCGCGCCGCCCGCCATCCCAGCCGATGCGATGCCGTGCAGGCGCGGTTCCCCACGTGATTGTGCCACACCCTGTCAGTTACGTTCAGCGCATCCACCGCCTCCAGCCGCTCCACCTTCAGCCCTGCCTTGCGGAACTGACTCCAGGCGCGTATCCAGCGGTCGGGGCGACGAGCCAAATTCAAACAAATCAGATACGTTTTCGGGCCTATCATGGTTTTGACGGCTTTTCTAACTTCGGAGTTTGTTGCATTTCCTTGGAATAGGCTTCCAACAAGGCCGATTGAAATTCTGCATTCTTTAATCCGCTTAACCACGCTTCGGCCCCCTTAGGATCTGTTTCCATCCACCCAGCAAATTGGTCTTTCACGTAGCTGCGCACTCCGTCCATGTCCCTCCCCCGGTCTCCTTTGCGTTTACCGACTGTTTCAGAGCCAGCCACTTGCCCGATGCGGTGGTTCAGTGCTGACCAATACCCATTGGCCTCCGGTTTAATTGTTGCTACTTCGCGCCACAAACTTGGAAAGGTAACCGCGTCCTGGGCAGTAATTTTGGAAAGCTCCGCCCTGATGGCATCTGCGCGCCCCTCTTCATTCGGAGAATCGAGCAAGGCGATCAGCTTCTGCTTTAGCTGCTCAAGCCTAGGCTCTCTCATCGCTGCCTGTTGCGCAGGCTTGGGTTTGGTAGCGTTTCCTGCTAGCACAGCCACGCGTGGTCCTGGCGGGCTCTCTGGCATTTTTTCCTGGGTAAGGGCACCCGGTTTGAGTAACCAAGCTCCCATTCCACCTAACCCGAGTCCTATCATTAATATTTGAAGCTGTTTGGTCATAAATCGCTTAATGAGGAACCGTTCCTTTTTGATTTTCACCCAAATACTTCAAAACCTCGGGACAACGATGTTCCACTTTCACGCTCCCGCTCACGAAAACTTTGCCACCATTATTTCTGATTCGTCGGCACAGGGTCACATCCCATCCCTGCACTGTCTGGCCACACAACTCGGGAGCTAGGGGCAAGCCCGACTGCAAAGCGCTATTATCATACAAGGTAAACCCACCGCCCGTCCAATGCGCTGCACGGGGTTCACTAGTTTCGCTACTCCAGGGAAAATATCCCTGATCACCACAAGCACAGACACGCTCTGGTCTGAAACGGCTGCGGTAGGCTCCCATGAGCACAGCAGTGTCTGGTGGTAGCATACTTCTCTCCGCCTCCAATCTGGCATAATCTCCCACACAGGCCACCACATCATCCTCCACCAGAAGAACACGCCTCGAAGTGACTCCGTGTAAAACTGCATTGTAAAGGTCCGCCACACGTTGATGCTTTTGCCAATGTGTTAGTTTACCAACTGCGCCTGGAATCAAGATCATTTGCATCGCTTGGTCTGCCTGCGAGGGAACATGCCATGCCTCTTCCAGGATTCGTTCCGTTTCTGCTCCTGGTTCGACCGTCCACAGAAACAGCGTTTTATCTGGAAACTCTTCATTCAACAAATAGTCGAGAACCGCCTGCTGGACCACACTCCAACCGCCCCGCCAGAGTGTAATTATGGTTAATTTGTAATTGCTAGGAACATCCATTTTCGTTGTTCAGTGCATATCCGAATAGGCGTGCAGCGCTGTTACTAACTTTAGAATCTGCTAATTCTCACCGGTCGTAGGGTCAAAGCTCACCGCGTTTTCAGTTTTATGAGGGGGGCAGGTCACTGACCAGCCGACATTAATTCGCGAATGTCTGGCGCATTGGGATCAATTTTATTGTAGTCGTGTGGATGAGCTAGATACCCCACTGCTCTTTGTCTGACGGCTAAGGAGGATATTTTGCTAGCCCAGACTTGTGCTTCGTAAGGGCTTGTAGCGGCAATTTTTTCGATCATTTCCGCAATAGCCCAATCTTTCCTTGGTCCTGGCGGTGCGGCATTAATCGCGCTAGAAGCTGCCTCTGGATCAGCCATAACCCAGGGACCTATGTATTTTTGGAGTGTGAATTCATCATATTCCATTGGGGTTTGACTGTTGATAAATAAGTTAGCGGCTAGATTTCTATCCAAAACCTGGATGTTGCGAAGCACTACCTCCTCCGCACTGGAGCGAGTCTCAATTGGGATGGAGGCTAGGTTACTCCAGGCAGTGTCCATGTCCCTCGCCAGATTCATGCCAATCAGTTTTCCCGCAAACTCAAAGTTTTTACATTCAAGCGATTTTTTGAGAATTTCCTTATGGTTATCAGTTTCTGAAACCGCAGATGCGAGCGAATGCTTAATGGCATCCGGCAAAGACTTAGCCGCGTAAATTTCAGCCCCTTTACAGAGAGCGTCAACTTTAGAGATGAATTTGATGATGTCCGCAGAACTACAGTTTTTTGCAAGCTCTGTGGATAACTTATAACAGCATTCATCCCAAAGATCACTCCTGAAAGGTTCAACAACTGTATCAAGCCCAACACGCCACCTCTGAATTGCGCTCTCTGCATCAGCTATAGAATCCAATTCCTTCTCACTGGTGTAAGACTCAAGCAGCCGTCGGATCTCCGGCCTTGAGGTTACGAGCTTTCTAGACGCCTGTTGGGACATCAGGGAATCCCCTTTGTCATTTTGAGTCCTCAGAGCACCTTGTTGACTTGATTTATACTCAACGCCAACGGAGGCACCCTGGGAGTGCAATGGGAGGCTTGAAGTCGATTCTGCGTGAGGGATCGATCCTACATTCCTAGTAAATGCAATTATAATTAATGCAGTTACGGACGTTAGAGCTAAAATCTTTTTCATTGAGGACCGTTAGGTGTGTTTGAAGAACCGCTCCAATACTGCACAAAAATTCTTCCCTGTGGTATTACAACACGGGCATGCCACCCGTCACGCCTTCTATAGACAGCGGGTGGGTGCCCCACATAATCCCCGCCGCTAAGGGTGTAAACTGTTGTATGTTTCTCCCTACCCGAAACATCGACCACTCCCGAAGTTGATACCACGTTGCCGTTGCCTTGTCTTGCACCCGTGGCGCGCGATGCTCCGGCACTTGCGTCTTCTGCTGTGGCGTATGGCCCGACGGTCACCGTCCCTCCATTGTTCTCTTGAATCTCCCACAAAACAGCCATGTGCCCGCTGGCGCTGGCCAGCACATCTAATTTCAGCGTATTCATAACAATCACCGTCCCAACACTCGCTTTAGCAAACTTGCCCAAAAACTGCCTCCTTCCCAGATCTGAGTTCCAAAGCGTTGGCTCTGGGAGGTTATTTTGAAAAATAAAGTTATGGAAGTCTTGACAGCCCCCCCCCCCTCTGGTGTTTATGGTAGTTTGGTTTCATGAGTCTTTAGGATGCCAAATTATTGGCGGAACGTCAATATTTTTCCCAATTATTTTCAGACGTTTCGTAAGTCGTTAAGGATCAAGGGCTTGTGGAAGTTTTCAGATTTCAGATTTCAGATTTCAGTTAGGAAAACGGAGTGCTGGAGCCTGAAAACTGAAATCTGAAATCTGAAAACTCTCCGCCCCCCCCCTCCCATGCCCCGCCCTCCTAAGAAAAACCTCATCTACACCATCGCCTTTGATTCCCCTAACACGGAGGGCTACCGATTCCTGGGGAAGATGCTGGCGTCATCGCTGGTGCGGACGTTTTTTAATGGGGACATGGTGGTGTTTCGGAATACGCCGATGCCTTTATTTATGGTGGAGCGGAAGGGGCTGGAGGAGGTGTATCTGGAGACGCCGCCGATGATGGGTCAGGATGGGGCGGAGGAGGCGTGGTGCTGGAAATACCGGGTGGCGGAGTTGATCGAAAACCCGGAGCAGTATGATAAGATCCTCTTTGTGGATTGTGATTCGCTGGCGCTGCGGAATATAGATCACCTGCTGGAGGGCGACTGGGACATCCGTTACCAACCAGAGCGCGGCAAGCCTGCGGATGGGAAGAGTTTCAACGCCTTTCTAACCGAGGAAGAAATGGCGCTGGCTGCCAACCGGACGGGAGCCAATAGTGGCACTCTGGCCGTGCGCGG
>JAYVOP010000298.1:0-4237 GCA_043757865.1 Verrucomicrobiales bacterium
CCATTGCTCCGCCGCGCCCACTTGCGGCGTTGAGCCTGCTTCCAGCCCGGCGTGCGCTGCGGTGGCAGCGGCAGCCCATGGGCGCGAGCCGTAGCCGCCATCAGCGGCGGTGGCATGGCCGCACTATTCATCAGCGCCAGTGTAGGCAGCCATTTTGATCCAAATTTGCTGAGAGATTGCATGGTTATTTTAATATTTGTGCCACCAATGATTTGTCGCGGCGGGAACTGTGGTGGCCAGCTTCCGGGCGGATTTATGATTTTCAGGCAGCACGGCTTGCTGCTTCACTGCGCCTCGCGTCCATTCGCGTTCCATGGCAGCCACGCGGGCGTTTAGTTCCAGCAGCGCCTCTGCCAGCTCAGATGTGGGCGTGGGCATTACGATCATCGCGCGCCCTCCAGTTCTGGTGCGTCCATCTCCACAGGCCCCAGCCCATCCGCATCCAGGCTATGGTAGCGCCTCACCAGCTCCGCGTGGCTCAGTTCCACCAGCCTCAGCAGGCACGCCTGGGCATCCGCACGGTTCCCGCTCTCGTAAAGCAGCCCCGCGCACCGTCCATCCGTAGTCAGATACACCCGCCACGGCCACACCGCAGCCTCTTCGTGGTGGCACAGGGCCAGCCAATACCGCTCCTTACCCTCTGGCGCGGCCACACAGCGGCAGATCTGGCCCACCCGCACCGGATGCGCTTCTAGATTCGTGATGATCTCAGTGTCTTTCATGGCTTAGGCGGCGGCGTTAGGGGTTCCCACTTCCAGCGCTTTAAAGATCGCCTGATAGCGCGCCACGCGCTTCTTGATGGCAGGCTCCCGGCGCTTGTCTTTAGACAGCCACTCGGCATCCTTCAGCAGTCGCAGATCGTGTTGTAGATTTCCCCGCAGACAGTTTAACTGCTCTTCGCTCAAGTCTTCAGTCTTCATGGGCTTAGGCGGCAGCGTTAGGGGTGGCTTGGGTTCCGTTGAACTCCGGGGAGTCAATCAGCGGAATCTGGCCATGCTCCTCAGCGTAGGCCACGAACTGCTCAATGGCTAAGCGGATGATGCCTGAGCGAGAGTTGCATTGAGCCTTGGCTATGGCGTCCAGCTTCTGGATGCGGCTCACATCTAGGCGAACTGGAATGTTTTGGTGATCTGTCATGAGGGGAGATTAGAGCCTGAAAACAAGAAATCAAGTCAAATCTATACAAATCTATAGAAATATTTTGACTTTCTGCGGATTAGCCCTAAATTTGACAGATTGATAGAATCTGATACAGTATGAACTCATGTCTAAACCAACCCACGCCACCATTCCCGTTCGCATTGAGCAGCAGCTCGCGGACAAGGTCCGCAACCTTTCCGAGAAACTTGGAGTCAAGGACGCTGTCTTCATCCGGTGGGCCATTGACGCTCTACTCAGATATGTTGACGAGCACCAAGGGACGTTGCACCTTCCAATCGACTTTAGGAAACTTTGGAGCGAATACGAGCGCGCAGCCGCAGAACTCACCGCAGAAGCCAACCGTGGAGAACTCCGCAATGCTCCCGGCCCGCGTCCAGTCGGCAAGAATGATCCTGTGTTCGACGAAGAAACCCCACGGGACTCCGCCAGCCCCGTGCAAGGTAAACGCAAGACAGGATAGCACGCACAGCACAGCAAGCCCGGAAAATCATCCCCGGCCCCTGGCCCCAGACCTCAAGCGTCTAACGTATGACACCCATACGCTCCCAGCCGTTCACCCCTGTCAGGGAAATTTACTAACGGCTGAAAATCCGTTGGTAATCATAACTATTTCCAACATCCCTAATCTGCTTGAGCTCAGACTCAGCAGAGTCTTTGCGTTTGGAAACATCAAATTTCGTCAGGCGGACGCTCTTACCTTCCACCTGCAATTCCGCACCATCCGGGTGTTCCTCACACCAGTGAATGATTGCCACCAACGTTTCCGCTCGTGTGCGCCTAGCCTCCAGCGCCTTCACCTCGGCATCATGCGCAGCCTTGCGGGCAGCAGCTTCGGCATCTTGTTCAGCGTGGCGTTTTTTGATGCGCTCTGTTTCATATTCTTCCACCTCTTTCTGTGTGAGCCTGTGCCATTCACCGACCTGCTTCCAGATTTTCTCCGTGGAGGCACCCGTGTTGATCGTGGTCCAGCGTCCCCACCGCAAATTCCCCTCATCATCACGTTGCAACTGCATCGTCTTACCTTCTTGAAGAAAGGACATGGTAGCACTCCTCGGATTCCACAGCAGCGGGCCTTCGTGGCGGATAGTAGTTATCTTCCGCACATCATTCCATTCAACCCGGTAGTGTCCTTCCCAGGACTCCGGCCAATCTTCGTAGCGCTTCACGTTGAACCAATACGCACGGAAGAAAAAACCTCCAACACAGAGGAGCAGGACCAAAGCAGTCCAGACCCATTTTCGGTGCAACCGCCACACAGCATAACTGTTAATCAAAACCGAACTCAACAGGAACACGCGTTTTTCCCACACAGCTTTAATAGCCGCAACAAGCAAGCAGGCGATGACCAGCGCCATAAGAAGCTAGCGCCTCTCCAAGGTTTGAGTGCCATTAGCATCCTCACGGATGTTGTAATTTGTCCCACCCACAGAGCGCCCACGGTAGCCCCCTTGCACCGGGTCCGCATAAAGCGTCACCCGCTCCGGCAACGTGGAGTGCGTGGTCTGGTAGCTATTGTAATAGCTAGGCTGGCGCGGCTGGCGGAAATCATACATCACCGGAGTCCTCTGAATCGCCGCCTCCCGTTGCTCATAGATGCGCTGATTCTCCGCATGGAAGCGGTTCATATTATTCTGCAAGCCAGCCCCCAGCATAGCCAACCCAGCTTGCGCAGCGGGATCACCCCGCTGCGCCCGCATGTAGAGACTATTCTCACAAGACACCGCAGCCAAAGCCACCGCGCCCGCCAAGAGACGAATTAAATAGTTCATAATCCACCATCCTATCCTGAAACCTCCAACCTCCAAGCAAAATCACCCCATGAATCCCATGAATCCAAACACCTACTGGGACATTGAAACCGGCCCTGGCGACTGGGCCAACATCCAGCGTCTCTGCGTTGATTCTCTCACCAGAGACGACGGCAAAATGCTCACCAAAAGCCACAGCGACCCCGACGAGTGGAAAGCCGCCATCCTGGACAAAGCCGCCCTGTCTCCCCTCACCGGACGCGTCCTAGCCATCGGCATCCAATACGACGACGGCCCCGTGGACATCCTCGAAAACCGCACCTGCGACGACGACGGGGAACGCGCCGTCCTCACCAGCTTCTGGACCCTCGTCCACACCAGCTACCGATCCGCCCTCTGGGATAAATGGAAACCCAGCCCCACCGAACCCCGGTGGATCGGCTTCAACACCAGCGGATTCGATGTCCCATTCCTCATCGCCCGCACCCAGATCCTCTTCACCGCGCTCAACGCCAAAGGCCTCCCCACAGGCGTCCCCCTCTGGGTTCAGGAAGGGCGCCACCTCCACCGCATGTTCCTAGACCTGCGGGAACGCTGGGGCGCAGGCGCTAAATTCGCAGGCCCCGCCCGCGGCAACCTAGACACCATCTGCCGCGCCCTCGGAATCGAAGGAAAGAACGGCAGCGGAGCCGATTTTGGTAAGCTCTACACCAACCTCGAAACCCGCCCCAAAGCTATCGAGTACCTCCGCAACGACATCCGCATGACCGCCCAGTGCGGAAAACGCCTCCTCAGAATCCCATGAACCTGAACCTCAAAATCGAAATCGAATCAACCGTGCCCATCTGCAAAGAGATGTGGATCGATGTGATCGACAAAATCACCCACTGGGAAGCCGCCTTCTCCAGCACTCTGCCATCAACCGGGTTCGACATCTTCCGCCGTTACCCATCCCGCCAATCAGCCATCCGCAACGCCGCCCTCTGGGGACGCGACATGCTCGCTGCCAGAGGGACCGGGAAACACACCAGAAATCACCCATCACTAATCAACAAAATCAACATTTTCCTGAAATCAAATGGCCACTAACACCGCAATCTCCTGGACAGACCACACCTTCAACCCCTGGTGGGGTTGCCAGAAAATCTCCCCCGCCTGCGACCATTGCTACGCGGCTACCTTCGCCAAGCGCACCGGAAACAATGGCCTTTGGGGCGGAGCCAGCAGCCAACGCAGATTCTTCGGAGATGCCCATTGGAACGAGCCAGTTAAATGGAATTCCAACTGGGCATCGTTTCAACAAATCAATTTGAAAGACGGTCGCGTGT
>JAYVOP010000299.1:0-4216 GCA_043757865.1 Verrucomicrobiales bacterium
TCTGGCAGGGCATCATTGAGATCATCATAGGTGATGTGGCCCTGCTCCTTGGCTAGCCGCACGAGATCCCGCAGCTTGCTCTGCACCTCTGGGGATTCGACGGTAAAGATTTCTCCTTTGAAGGGGGCGTTGACGCCGGAGCGTTTGGCGAGGAGGGCGGGATCTTTGCGCGGACGGCCCCGCCCGCGTTTGACGGGGGGGGGCGCAGAGGTCACGTCGGCTCCGTTAGGGGGAGGGAGGGAGGACATGGCAGGAGAGGATTTTTTAGGACAAGCCTGAGATTGGCCGTTCTTGGCTTTTCGGGCAAGATTTTTCTGCGGGGCCCTAGCAGCGGCTTTGGGAGCCGTTGCGCGCGGTGGAGAGATAGATTTAAGAGCCATGGGAAAATGGAGAACAGAAGGGGAGTATGTTACCGTTAGAATGATTACCTGGCCGCGTGGTTACCGCGAGCGATCTTGCTGCACCATGAGAGGAATTTTCATGCGGTCAACTGCTTCTGCCGCTGTGGGCTAGTCCGTATAGCTGCCCTTCGGCAGATTCTTCTCCAGTTCCACTTCCTCCCGCTTGAGGCGTTGGAGTTCCTGCAGGGCTAGGGTGATGCTGTCCAGATTTTGGCCGGGGGCCCGCAGGCGTTGCGCGGTCAGCTGTTGTTGGCGGCGGTTCTGGTCATATTGCAGGCGGTAGAAAGCGCCTTGGGCGGCTAGTAAATCATCTTTCTTAGGAGCCCGCGCGTTGAGCAGCGTGCGCACGGTGATCGCTTGCTCCGCATCTAACGTGGCCAGGAAACGTGGTAGGGCCGCAGCATCACTAGCAGTAAATTCCACGCGCAGCAGTTGGTCCACGATGTCCCCACCGGGATGGCCGCGCCAAGGCGTGACGTGGCTAGAGGCTTGCTCATGGAGGAAACTCAGCGTCTCCTCATCCTTGAGCGCCAGCCGCAGCAGATCCCGCAACGCCCAGTTTTCGATCTGTGCAGACTGCGCCACGGGCGCGGGCTCCACCGCAGGCGTGACCACCGGAGCTGCAGGCATGGGGCCCGGGTTAAGCGATGACTTTTCTTTAAAGCGCGCAGCGGCTTCCTGCTTATTGCGGGTGTCCTTGGCTAGCTTGGCTTGTTCACGCCCTAACAGAAGCCGCAGATCCGCGATGGGCATGTTCAGCCGCGTGGCGCAGCGGCCAATGGCGGCGTCTTGGCCCACTTTATCACTCAGCAACACGAGGTTCTCCACTAGCTCACCGGCCAACTGAGATTTCTCCCGATCCTTCCCTGGCAGCAGCGCATCCCCCTTGGTCTTGATGTGGAAATCAAAGAAATCCGTCGCCAACTCCAACTGCGCACGGAAAGCATCTGCGCCTTGTTTCCGAATCATGGAATCGGGGTCTTCCCCTGGCGGTAGGCTAGCCACCTTGATAAACATGCCCTCTGGAGCCAACATCCGATAGCAACTCTTGGCAGCCTTATACCCTGCTAGATCCGCATCAAAGCAGAGGATGACCTGATCCGTCGCGCGCTTTAACATCCGCGCATGATGCTCTGTAAACGCCGTGCCTAACGGAGCCACAAAGTTCTCGATCCCCGCCTCGTAAGCCGTGATTAGATCGATCTGGCCCTCACAGATAATAGCGCACTTGGCCTTGGTCACCGGGCGTTGGGTCTTGTCCCAGCCGAAGAAGACCTCGCTCTTTTTAAAGATCGGGGTCTCTGGAGAATTGATGTATTTCCCGCCCTTCTGGTCAGGGTCTAACACGCGGCCACTGAAGGCAAAGACATCTCCCTGCTCATTCCGCAGCGGAAACATCACCCGATGCCGAAAGCGCGCGTAGGTCCCCTGCTGCGGCTGGCCTTCCACGCGCCAGAAGAAGAGCCCGGCTTCTACGAGCACGTCATCTGCATAGCGTTTACTGCGCGCCCATTCCCGCCAGTGGGCAATGCTATCTGGCGCATAACCAATGAGCCAACGGCCCGCCACTTCACGATTCAGGCCCCGCTTTTTCAGATACTCCCGGGCCGCGTCAGGCCCGGGGCCACCTTGCTTTAGTAAATATTGGTGCATCCATTTGGCAGCATCATTATGCACCTGGACCAGCTTTCCACGCACCCGCTGCTGGGCCTCCACCTCTGGGCTGCGGGCTTCTTCCACCACTTGGATGTTCGCCCGCTGCGCCAGCATTTTTACCGCATCCGCATAGGCTAGTCCTAAGTGCTCGCGCACGAATTTGATAGCATCCCCACTGGCCTTACAGCCGAAGCAATGGTAGCTGCTGTTGTGCGGATAGACGTGAAACGAGGCTGATTTCTCTGGGTGAAATGGGCACAGGCCCGTGTAGTCGCGCCCGGCTTTTTTCAAAGTCACATAGCCATTAATCAAGTCCACGATGTCCGTGGCATTGAGAACTTGGAGCTTGGTTTCTTCAGAGATCATCCCAGTGCCTCCAGGAACCGCCGATAGAAGCCCACGCCCTCGGCTAAGTCAGCTAGGGAAATGAACTCATCGCACGTATGGGCCTGGGCGATGCTGCCGGGGCCGGCGGCTACGCCAGGGATGCCGGCCTCGGCTAGCCATGCGGCATCGCAGAACCACGGAGCCCCGGCTAGGCCACGGCCTACGCGCGCGAGCTTGAGCACGTAGGGATTCAGCGGGTCCGTGTCCAGCGGGGCGCACTCGCCAAACGAGCGAATTTCCACAGCATCGTTTGCCAGGAATTCTGTCAGCAGCGCCATGGCCCCACGCTGGTGTAACTGCGGCGTAAAACGAATGTCTAGCGAGGCCTGACAGCGATCCGCCACGATGTTCTTCCGCATCCCTCCTTGGATCGTGCCGAAATTGATCGTGCTCCGGCCTAGCACGGGGTGAGAAAATTCCTCTGCGCCTAACACGCTGGCAAACTCCGTGGCGAGCCGTTGCAAGATCGGCACCATTTTCAAAATGGCGTTGTCTCCCAGATGCGGCGTGGCCCCATGTACGGCCTTTCCATGCGTGATCAGATCCACCCACAGCGAGCCCTTGTGTGTGTGGACCACTTGGCAATTCGTGGGCTCACCCACTAACGCGAAATCATAATCTGGGTGATGTTTGGCAAAATGTTTGGAGCCATACTGGCTGCTCTCCTCACCCATCAGTCCCACGAACGTAATCTCTGCACCTAACTCCCCCAGCCGTGGTTGCAGTTCCTCCAGCGCAGCCAGCATGGCCGCCGCCGTGCCCTTAGTATCGCTGGCACCCCGCCCCCACAGCTTGCCGTCCCGCAGCTCCGCACCAAAGGGATCAATGGTCATGCCCCCCACGGAAACGGTATCCAAATGAGGCGCTAGCAACACCCGAGGTTTCCCCGCCACAGCGGGAAATCGGCCGATCACATTGGGCCGCCCCGGCAGCACCTCGTCATAGCGGACCTCCGCACCTAACTTTTTCAGAAACGCTCCCACCCACTGCGCGCACACCAGCTCCCCCGTATCCGTGGTCCCCGGATCACCATCAGGATTCACACTCGGGATCCGCACTAATGCCTGTAAAATTTCCGTCACTCTGTTCATCATGCTGCTGCTCCTAAACTCACCACCGCGGGCCTGCACGTGAAAATCTTGCGCGCCTTGCCGCTCCAGCACCCCGCTCCTCGTTCGCGGAGGAGGAAACTATAAATAAGCAAACACCCCAAGGGGTCAGAATCGCAACCACTGGTGATTCCGAGCGCACCGCTCTGACGCTGCTGGTAACTAACCCATAAAAAAAACACCCACCCACATGAAAACCACCCTCATCACCCTCACTGCGCTAGCCGCCCTAGCAAGTTTTAGCTCCGCCCAAGACAAGACCAAAAAAGGCGTTGAGCAAGCCTATAACCCCGCAGAGATCATCAAGCGCTTCGACAAAAACAGCGATAGCAAACTCTCCCTCGAAGAATTCAGCGCCATGAAAAAGTGGGCGAAAGAAACCGATCCCAAAGCCGCAGCCAAAACCGCCTTTGAAGCTATCGACACCAACAAAGACGGCAGCCTAACCGCTGAAGAATTAAAAGCCGCCCACGAAGCCAAGGCCAAGGAAAAGGATAAAGCCAAGGTTGATGAAAAAGCCCCCGCTACCAAACCCGCCACCACCGAAGCCAAAGCCGTAGAGGTAAAACCTGCCGAGAAGAAATAAGCTCCTGCCGAGCATCCTCACTCCCAGCCGCCAGCGAGCCCCACTCACTGGCGGCTGCTTCATTTCCCCGTGAAACG
>JAYVOP010000300.1:0-15920 GCA_043757865.1 Verrucomicrobiales bacterium
GAGGACCGGATCGTTGTCGCCGCCCTTCATGCCTTCGCCGTTCTGGCGGTCGCGCCAGAGGCCGGTGGCGTCGTAGTTTTCCAGCGCGAGGCCAAATGAATCCACGCGGGCGTGGCAGCTCGCACAGTTCTCCGAGAGCCGATGCTGATCGAGCCGTGCCCGCACGCTGAGATTCTTATCCTTGATGGGCGGCAGTTCACCTGCGTTCGGCGGTGGTGGCGGGACGGGTTGATTCCACAGGGCATCCAGCACCCAAGTCGCGCGGCGCACGGGCAGCGTGCGATTGCCATCGGCAAGGTAAGTCAGGATGCCGGCCATGCTGAGCACGCCACCGCGGCGGCCATCGACGGGTGCCGCGACCCGGCGGAAACCATCGCCCTCCACGCCGGCCAGTCCGTAGTGTTTGGCGAGGCGCTCATTTACCACGAGAAAGTCACTGTTAAGAAAGTTCAGCAGCGACAAATCCTGCCTTAGCACTTCGTTGAAAAACTCCAGCGGTTCACGCCACGAGCTGTCGCGCAGTCCGTCATCGTAGTGCTTGTAAAAGTCGCGGTTCGGCGGCGTGCCATTGTCGAAGTTTCTCACGCCGAGCCATTGCCCGGTGAAGCTGCGGACAAACTCCGCCGACTTCGGATCGGCAATCATCCGCTTCACTTGCGCGCGGAGCACGGCGGGATCGCGCAGGGTATTTTGTGCCGCGGCTTGATTGAGCGCTTCGTCCGGCGCGCTGCTCCAGAGCAAGTAGGAAAGCCGATTCGCGAGTTGCCAGCCATCGACCGGTTGCGGGCCGCTTTTCGGTTTCGCGACTTGGGGCGGGCCTTCGCCACCGAGGTAGAGGAATTGCGGCGAGCAAAGCACATTCTTCACTCCCTCACGCACCGCCTGGCTGAAATTCCACTGCCGCTCGGCTTTCAACTTCAACGTCCAACCCACCACCCCATCCACCTCCGCCGTAGTCGCGGGCCGGCGATAGGCACGCGGCAGGAAGCGCACAAAAATCTCGCGCAGATAGGCATCGTCCGTCCGTTCATCACCCGCGAAAAAGAGCGCGCTCTGCCCCTTCGGCGGCCATTCCACCAGCGGGCCTTCCCATTCCATTTTGCCGAGCCAGAGCCGCGGGCGCTTGGCGATGTCGAGCTTCGGATCGTAGATGAACATCGGGCCAGAGAAGGTCTTCCGGTTCTCCTCGGCGGCGGCCAGTGCCTCTGCGGATTTCTTGCGCAATTCCGCTATTTCTTCGGCAGACTTTTTCTTGACGATGGCCTCCTGCAAAGCGCCTCCGGCCAGCACCGGCTTCCATTGCGGCACTTGATATTCTGGGTTCGTAATCACGACATCCTTCCCGCCATTGTCCCACCCCAGTTCCCACGACCGGTTCATGTCGGGCGGACCGGCCTGAAGATACATCAGAAACTCATACTCTTTCGGCGCATCGAGCGGCGCATCAATGAGCACGCTCTGAACCACCTGGATTGGCGAGCCGTAGTTATACTCCAGCACCAGCCGCACCTCCTTCTGCGCTTCCGCGCCCGCGCCGGCAAAGGCTCCGGCCTGCACGCGGAAACGATACCAGCCATCGCGTGACACGCCTTTCTTGGCCCAATCATTCGGAAAAAAGATGTTCCGAAGATTGCCCGGATTTCGGTAGTTATTGCCTCCCGATAGAAACTCAATGCCGCCGTTCCGCACGGCAAAGGAAAGCGGGCCATGCGGCACGTAGCGGCTTTTCTCCAGATCCTTCCCCTCGAAGCTATCCAGTTTGATCTTGGCCAGCGGTTCCTTCACCGAGTCGGCTAGTTCGGGCACGGGATTGTTATCCACGATCTTCCCCGTCTCGTCCTTATACGCAACTCCGATGCCGTGAATAAATCGTTCCTTGGTGTTATCCCACGTTAGCTTGGTAAGCTTCGGCTTCTCCATGAAGACTGCTTCACCGAGCACCATGTCGGCGACGGCCATGTATTGCGCGAGCTGGGACTCATCCATGAAAAGACCCGCCGCGCCACGATCGAAGCCGCCGACCTTACCATCCGCGGGCAGCTCCTTTTCGACACGCCGCGCATAGTTTGCATCCAGCGTGAAAAGGTCGCGCACCGTATTGGCATACTCCACGCGATTCATGCGCCGCAGTGGCACCCGGCCACCCGCCCCTTGCGCGGCCAGCTCTGTTTCCCGCAGTTTTGCCGCCACCCACGAAGCCGCCGCAAAGGCTTCCTGGGCATCCGGCCGCGCCTTCTTCTTGGGCGGCATTTTGCCAGAGTTGATGTTATCCATCACTTCCTTCCACTGGTCCGCCGTATTCCCCGCCGTGAAGTCGGTGCCCAGCGTGTCGATGCGGAAACCCGCCCGAGCCGAGTCGGCGTCATGACAGTCAACGCAGTGATTCTCGATAAAAGGCTGCACGACTTTCGCAAAGTCCGGGTCATCCTTCCCCGCCGCGGGCAGCGCGCTGGCGATGCCGCAAAGCAGCAGCACTAACTGAGGTAAGTTGGGGGAGGTCTTGAGGGCTCGGGAGTTCACTTGCATGGATAAGGTCACGGGTTCGGAACGATGGATAATTCGGATACTTCCAAGCCGGCGGAGTTCGTAAAAGAGTTCACAATGATGAAATCCGCGATGAGGTCGTCCGCGCTGGCCGCATACTCCGGCGTGATGCGGCGGAGCTGGCTCACCGGGACGCGCAGCTCCCGCCATTCGTCATCTCCCGAGTGCGGGCAGGTGAGTTGAATGAACTCGAAGTTCCCGCCAAAGCCACCACCCGGCTTGCGGGTGCCCACGATGAGTTGCAGGCCGGTGTCCTGCGCCGTCCGCACCTTCATGCGCAGCTCGGAGGTGGCAGTGAGCGAGGCCATGCCGGGATCGTCCCGCACGCAGACTCCGTGATGCACGATCACCCGCCCGTCCCGCTCCTTACCTGCGACGAAGGGCTGCGCCCCCAGCGCACCGCCCGCGTGGCGCTGCCCCGGTGCAATCCACACGCCATCCACATGCGCGGGCTGCGTGGCAAACTGCATCCGCCACACCGTCGCCGGCCGCACTTGCGCCTGCGGAATCAAGGCCGACTGCGGATCGAACGTCGCGACCAGCCGTTCTTGCTGTCCCACGGAAGCCTCCCGGCCATCCGCCAGCCTGCGCATCGTCACGACGCCATGCGCCACGTCCAGACTTGTTTCGTCCGAGCGCGCTGCCAGGGAAAACGCCGTCCCCACCACCACGATCTCCGCCGCCGGGGTGAAGACGCGCATCGGCTCCGCTTTTGGCTGTGGCTTTACCTCTGCCGAAAAGGCGCCTTGTCGCAGCCGCACGCGCTTTCCCTTTTCGTCCGAGAAAGTCGCCTCCGCCCGGCCATTGAGAGAAACCAGCGTGCCGTCCGCAAAACGCACCTGCGCCAAGGCCGTGCCCGTCTCCAGTTCCAGCGTGCCCGCCGGGAGCTTCATGCCCGCGACCAACGCCGTGCGCGTCGTGCCCTCCACGCCCGTCCACGTCACGGCCCCATCCACCTGCATCACTTCCAACAGCAGCGGCGTGCGCGCCTGCCACCACCGCCCCAGGCCCAGCATCACCAGAGCCGCCACCGCCCAGACCGACCACCGGGAAAACCTTCCCGCAGGTTTTTCGGATAACGTGAGCTCCGGCAGCACGGATGGCATCGTGCTCTGCCGCGCCTCTGCGCATCGCCTCCGCTCTGCCACGGCCACCGACTGCTCCGCCATGCCGCGCAACAGCGCGCGCGACTCGACGTTCGTCTCCAACTCCGCCGTCAGCCGCAGCGTAGCGTCGGCATCCAGCGACCCGTCAAAGTAACGCGCCAGGAGGGCATCGAGTTCGTGTGGCGGCAGCTTCATATTGGGTCGGAAAAAGTGGTGAGACGCCGCTCCACACAGTCCCGCAGCGTGCGGTGCAGGCGGGAAAGCTTTTGATAGACCGCCTCCAATCCGGAGCCAGTCCGCGCTGCCACCTCCCCGCAGGACAAGCAGTGGAAATAGCGCAACTCCAACACCTCCCGCGCCGCCGCTGGCAGACCCTCCAGACATTTTGCCAGCGCCTCCTCCCGCCCGCTGCCGACCTCCGCCTCGCTTTCCTGCGCCAGGGTTTCCAGTAACGATTCCGGCAACCCCACACTAATGCGCCCAAACTTCCGCAGCAGATTCAGCCCCGCATTCCGCCCCACCGCCCGCGCCCACGAGAGCAACTGCGCTTCGTTGGTAAAAAAATCCGGCTGCTCCAGGGCCTTCACCATCACCTCCTGAAAAACATCCTCCGCCAGATGCGCGTCCCTTAGCACCAGAAAGAACCCCGCGCTCAACCGCGCCCGCCCTCCGAGGAGCGTGCGAATCACTTCACTTTGTGGTAACGACGACATATTCACTTAATATTAAAACACGCGAAGACCACAATCCTGACGGAAAAAAACATTTCCCAGCAAAAAAACCCCGGAGATTGCCAAACGGCAGCATCGTACTCCCTTAGCGGTATCATTCACCCTGCTGACGGCACCAAAATCGTTACGAAGATTCTCCATTTGCCCAGAGGCAGACTGCGAGGAATACATCCCGCATGATGCCACGTTTTGCATTTCCCCTACTGACTGGAGTCCTGCTGCTGGGCGGCCACCTGACCGCTTCCGCAGCGGAGCCGGGACAGTTCACCAATCCCTTGCGGGAAGGGGCGGATCCCTGGGTCATCCGGGATGAGGCGGGCCAGCGCTGGCTCTGGTGCACGGCACCCAATGCGGAACGGATCGTCATCCGCACCACGCCGACTCTGACGGCCTCTGGCACGGAGCACGAAGTCTGGCTCCCGGCGGCCACCGGGCCTGCAAGTGCGCAAATCTGGGCTCCAGAACTGCACTTCCTCGCAGGGCACTGGTATCTCTATTTCGCGGCCTCCGATGGCCGGAATGAGACGCACCGCGCCTTTGTGCTCAGCGCCGATTCCGCCGACCCCATCGGGACTTGGACGCTGCACGGCCCCCTAGCCACCGGAGCCAAGCCGGATGGCAACAGCCCGCCGATCTGGGCCATCGATATGACCATTCTCGACCAAGGCGGGGTGCGTTATGCCGTGTGGTCTGGGTGGGACACGCCGGACAGCGACCGTCAGTTCCTCTACATCGCCAAGATGGCCACGCCGCTGACCCTGACCGGTCCGCGGGTGAGGATTTGCGGAAATGATGACTATCTGTGGGAGCGCACGGAAGAAACCGCCGAGAGCCGAGGCTTGAACGAAGGCCCCCAGGTCTTGCAACATGCGGGCCGCACCTTCCTGCTCTATTCCTGCGGAGCCGCGTGGCTGCCCACCTACAAGCTCGGCTTGCTGGAACTCACCGGGCGGGATCCCCTTGATCCCGCTTCCTGGCGGAAACACCCCCACCCCGTCTTTCAAAGCACCGCACAGACCCTCGGGGTCGGCCACTCGTGTTTTGTAAACCCCACGCCGCTCCCCCATCCGACCGCCAACCTCCGCCCCCCGCCCCCCGCCAGCTCCCCTTGGTGGCACATCTACCATGCCAAACGCGACCGCGCCCCCGGCTGGCCACGCGATGTATTTCTCCAGCCCTTTCACTTCGATCCCACCGGTTTCCCCGACTTCGGCCAACCCTTAGCCCCCGGCAGTCACCTCCCCATTCCTATCGAAAGCGGCTTGGGCCTGAGCAGGTGAGGATCCGGTTACTTTGCAGGGCTTCCGTAGGCAACGAGACGGAAGACAAAGTGAAAAAATGAAACACTAGCGACCCCAATCTCAGCCACCCCATGCCCCGCGTGAAACAGCTATACACCTCGCTACAAGCAAGCCCCCACGGGCATCCTAGCCGCATTCCGTAAACTATTTGTCGCACCAAATAGCACCCGGGATGCGCCAAAATCCCGCCCAAACGCCAGGCCCGCGCGCAGCAGTAGCGCCCGAAAGCACTCCCCCTAACTGGGAATCTATCCCGCAGGCCACCCCTGCGCCCCTCCCCCGACCAAGGACAAGAAGTATCTTGGCGTGGTGGATAAATTGGTAGGGCTTACGCAAGCAACGAGATCGGATGCTCCTTTGGGAAAATTTCCGATCTCGGACTGAGGCATTCCGGCATCTGAAATCATCCCAACCCAAATGACCGCTGGGGGAAAGCCTTGGGAAGAGGGCGGGTGGACATGACATGTTGGTTGCGCGGGGGGGGCACCTGTGGCTTGATCCGCCGTTTCCCCTGACCATGCTTTCCTCCATTACTATCAAAAATCTCGCGCTCGTTGACTCCCTGACCTGGAATCTGGGCTCTGGTCTGGTGTGTGTAACCGGGGAGACGGGAGCGGGGAAATCCATCATCGTAGGCGCGCTAAAATTGGTGCTGGGCGAGCGCGCGGATCGGGATCTGATCCGTACGGGCACGGACGCTTGCAGCGTGGAGGCGGTGTTCCGGCTGGAGCATCCGGAGGAGGTGAATGCCGCCCTGGCGGAGGCGGGTCTGGAGCCGTGTGAGGGCGCAGAACTGATCATCAAACGCGTCATCACGGCGGGCGGGCAGAATAAGCAGTTTGTGAATTGCTCGCCCGCCACTCTGGCGGTGCTGAAGAGTCTGGGACAGTTCCTGGTGGACCTGCACGGGCCGCACGATCATCAATCGCTGCTCTCCCGGGAGCGCCAACTTTCGATGCTAGATGCAGCGGCAGATGCGGGCGGGCTGCTGGCGGACTATCGGAAAATTTACACCTCCTGGCGGCACCTGGGCAGTGAGCTGGAGGAGCTGACGCACGCGGAAAAGGCCTCGGAACAAGAGCTGGAGCTGCTGCATTTCCAAGTGCAGGAAATCGCCAGTGCGAACTTGAAACCAGAGGAGGAAGTGGTGGTGCTAGCACGCTATAAGATGGCGAGTAACTCCACCAAACTAGCGGAACTGACGGCCCAGATTCTAGGTGAACTGAGCGATGCGGACGATGCGCTGATGAATCGCCTGAGCGATCTGCGACGCCACCTCCGAGATCTGGAGAAGACGGATCGGAACACGGCGGAACTCACCGCAGGCTTTGAAACCGCCATCGTGGAGTTAGAGGAAATGGAGCGGGCGCTGCGGGATTACCAAGAGGATCTGGAGTTCAACCCGGAGGAAATCGCGGAGCTGGATGAGCGCATCAATCTCTTTGAAACGCTGAAGCGGAAATACGGCGGCAGCCTGCCGCGCGTGCTGGAGCACCACGCTACGATTACCGCCAAGCTCACCAAAATCGAGAGCCGCAGTGAGGAATTAGCCCGCCTGCAAGACGCCTTATCCGCCAGCAAGGAGCACCTGGACACTGCCGCGCTGAAGCTCAGCCAAGCCCGCCGGAAGGCGGCCCCGCGCCTGGCCAAGGAGGTGTCTAAGAATCTGGTGGATCTGGGTTTCAAGCAGAGTAAGTTTAACGTGGACTTGGCCGCGCTCCTCCACCCTGGTGCGCAGGGGTATGAGGAGGGAGATTTCATGATCGCCCCGAATCCTGGGGAGCCTGCCAAGCCGCTGCGCAGCGTGGCCAGCAGTGGGGAGATGAGCCGGGTGATGCTAGCGATCAAGAGCGCGCTGGCGCAGGAGGACGCCATTCCCCTGCTGGTCTTCGATGAGATCGATGCCAATGTGGGCGGAGAAATCGCGGCGGCAGTGGGGCGGAAAATGCAGTCGTTAGGCCAGACGCATCAGATCATCAGCATCACCCACCTGCCGCAGGTGGCGGCGTTAGGGGATTGCCATTTCGTGGTTAGTAAGGAGGTGGAAAAGGACCGCACGTTCAGTCGGCTGACGGCGGTGACGGGCGCGGCGCGCGTGGATGAGATCGCCCGGATGCTGGGGGGAAATACCGCCAGCGCCCGCTCCCATGCGGAAAGCCTGCTAGCCGAAGCCTAGCTATGCGCATCCGTCCCGCCACCCTGGCTGACTGCCCGGCCATCCTCGCAATTTATAACCACTATGTGCGCACCAGCACGAGCACCTATCAAGAGGAGGAGGACACGCTGGCGGAGCGGGAGGCATGGTTCGCCCGGCATGGCCTCGCCCA
Organism: Verrucomicrobiales bacterium; assembly: GCA_043757865.1. Lineage (GTDB taxonomy): Bacteria > Verrucomicrobiota > Verrucomicrobiia > Verrucomicrobiales > V1-33 > JAGNEJ01. Next base: position 8,010 of record JAYVOP010000300.1, read on the forward strand.
CCCGGTGGTGGTGTTGATGGAGGTGACGGGGCGCATCCTGGGCTGGGGTTCGCTCAGTCCGTTTCATGCGCGCTCGGCGTATCGGTTCACCGTGGAAAACTCGCTCTATGTGCATCCAGATTTCCTGGGCCAGGGGCTGGGACGGCGGTTGCTAGAGGAACTCATCACCCGGGCTCGGCAGTTAGGGCATCAGCAAATGATCGCGCTGATCTCTAGCGAGCAAACGGCCAGCGGGCGACTGCACCGCGCGCTAGGATTCAAGCGTGCAGGCCAGCTTGAGGGCGTGGGGGTGAAATTTGACCAACGCCTGAGCCTGGATCTCTGGCAGTTAGACCTGCGCTGAGCAGGGCGGGTGGTCCTGCGCCACAGAGACGAACGTGCAGCCATGCGGGCTGCACGCCAAGCGGTGGCTTACTAGCGTGAGACTCGCAGGCGGAAGAACACCCGGCCCGTAGCCAAGACCTCGGTGAGTTGAGCGCCAGGGCGGAACCCATAGACTTTGGTTTCCATTCCCACAGTAGGGGTGTCAGCCAACGTTTCTTTGGGGGTGAGATAGACCGGAGGGTAAGTCCAGTCGATGAGATCATATGATGCTTCGTAGGTGTAGGTGATGCTAGCCACGCCACCCGTGGGGCGGGCCACTCTAAAGACGGGCTGATTAATTCCGCCGTAAACCGCATACCCTGGCTGTGGCAGCTTGGGCGTATCTGGCACGAAGATGTTCATGCCTAGGGCTTCTTCCATGATGTCCACCACGCCATCGCCATCAGGATCGGAAAGGTCTGTGAGGGCGAGGATGTTGGCTTGGCCGGGGGTAACTTTACCGCCAGTAAGCGTGTTTGGGAAATACTGGCTGGTGGAGTAAACGGTGGAGGTGCCTGCGGTGCCGGTGAGGTTAGCGCCATACCAGGCGGCAGCGTTGTTCGGGGTGAGTTTATTGCCAAAGCGGGCGACGGTATCTGGAGTGTAGCCGTTAATGGAAGTATCATTGACCGTCAGATCCGTGGTGGAGAAGGTCACTACCCCGATGACGTAGCGGGGGATCGTGCCCGCGAGGCTGTAGGTAGTGCTAGCGCCCACGGTGGTGGTGGTAAAGCCTTTCATACTCACTGAATCACTCAGGGCATCCCATGGCACCGGGGAGTTCAGAATACCGTCGTCGGCTACGCGAAGATCTGCTTGGGTGCCCATATCTAAGTCATCGCCCACGCGGCCATGGAAATATTTTACGAGGAGCACTGCGAGGGCACCATTGTCCGTGTTGGCACCGATGTCATCGAAGGCCATTTCACTAGGGGGGAAGATAGTGGTGGCGGCCTCAGGAGGTGAGGTAGCTACCCAAGGGATGGAGGAGGGCACCGCGGGATTATAGCCGGAGCCGATGAGGAGGAGTCCATTGGTCCCAGTGGATGCGGAATCTAGATCATACACTTTGATGACGTGGCCGATATCGGTGCCGGAGTTATCCAGGAGGATGACGCTGTAGCCGATGGTGGAGGTCACGGTATTGTCGGCGGTGCGGAGTTCGATAAATTCTTTGTTATTGTCTCCGCCGGGGGGGTTGATGTTGATTTCGTTTAGGAGGAGGGCAGCAGTGTTATTGACGGTAGCGGTGACATTGTGACGACCAGGCGAGGCGGCTCCTTTGAAGCCGAAGAAATGGGTGCCATACTCAAAGCTGGCCGCCGTGCCGCCCGTGAGATCGCCTCCAAACCAAGCGCCCAAACTATTGGGCGTGGGATTGCCAACGGAGCGGGAAACATTGGCGGGGATCCAGCCTGCTTGGCTGAGGAGAGCGGGATTAGCAGACGTGGGCAGGCCAATGCCGTTACCCGTGGAGAGGCTGTCAAGCACGACGACCCCAGGAGGTGGCCCCGTGAGAATGGTGCCGATGACAGCAGGCACCGGATTGGTGGCAGTGGCGGTGTAGGTCACTAGCAGCACGGTCACCCCGGCGTTATCCAAGCTATCTGGGGTGAAATTATTTCCACTATCCGTGCTGGCGCTCCCATTGCTAAAGATCGTAGGCGGATCGGAGCGGAGGGTTTCTGCTGAACAGAAAGGGGGGAGGGTACTCACGTCTTCTTCCACACCATCTCCAAACAGGGCTAACCGATTACTGCCGGTCGATTGAGAGCGCAGATCCAAGACTTTAAGGACTTTACCAGAGTTGGCCCCGTATGCCTGCACCGCCATGAGCCAACAGTTGGTCAGTAAAGCATGAGGGGTGGTGCTGATGACTTCGACGTATTCGGTGCCGTCTGGGGTGACGGGGGGATCGATGTGGACTTCATTTAACAAAACTGCGCTGCCCGTAGGGGTAACGGGCTGGGAGGCGAAGTTGTAGTTCGGCTGCCCAGGGGAGGCCGCTCCCCGGAAGGCGTTCCCGGTGCTCGGACTGTAGAAGCCATTTTCGTAGGCCAAGGCATAGGGGCTGTTGGCCCCCAGACTGCCGTAGGACCAAGCCGCCGCACTGTTGGCGGTGTTGGTGCCTTTGAGGCGGGAAAGGTTATCGGGATCATAGCGGGAGGCGTTCGCGAGCACGATGGAGAGGGAGGCCGCAGAGTAGCCTCCACGGGTCGCGACGAGGGCGTGATTCGCATCAATCTCTGGAATCGCCACGCCATCCACCAAGGTGTAGGGCACGGTAGTATTGATCGTGCCATTGTCATCGGTATCCAGGTCATCCCCCACGTTGCCCGTGAAATTCTGCACCAACATAAAGGTCACGCCATCGTTAGGGATGTCACCAAAGCTCATGGAGCTATACTGCTGGATGGTGGTGCTGCCAGAGCGGAAGGCCGCCTCTGGATCGCCTAACTGGGTGGCGGAGGCTACATTCTTAATCCATGGGCAGTAGCCGCTGGTATAGCCGTCACCCAGCAAAAGCAGGCCGTTACTACCAGTAGAAAATTTACTGAGATCCCAAGCTTCCAGGATGGTGCCTACCGAAGTGGAACCATGGTTATCGACAACTAACAATGCGTAGCCTGCGAGTCGGCCCGCGAAATCCGTGCCCCCTGCTTGGTTGGCGACGGTATTGATGATTTCCAGGTATTCAAAGTTGCCATCGCTAGCGACTGGGGTGGCGGGAGTGATGGAAGTGCTGCCGGGGGCCGATCGGCCGGGGTTACCGGGGGGGTTGGCGTGGATTTCATTGAGCCGGAAGATGGCCGCCTGCGGGGCTAAGGAGAGGTTAGGACGTCCGGGGGTAACGAATCCCGCCCAAGTTTGACCGCTGATGAGGTTAAAGACACTGGCTCCGTAGGCTTCCGTATCCCCGTTACCGGTGGACGGGAGGATGCCGCCATACCAAGCGGTGCGCGAGTTAGCGACATTGTTCCCCCCCCCTCGGGCGATGCTGTGCGGAATGAAAGCCGTGGCCGTCACCCCACGTAGGAACGTGGAGTTAGACAGGTTGGCGCCCACCCCGCCACTGCCGCAATACGCAGTCTTAATGATCCCACTGGAGTCTCCATTGAAGCCTACCGAATCTACCGCGCCTAACGGATTGCTGGTAAGATTGAAATTAACCACGGTCCAGGGTGCTACCGTGTAACGCACGGCGGGAGGCGTGCCATCCTGCCAATCGAGGACACCATCATCATCTTTATCAAAGTCCGGTTTCGTATCCGCACCTAACGGAGCAGGATTCGTGTAGCCTTGCACAAGAGCGATGGTGAAGGCTTTGTTGGGAATGTTATCAGAGCCCATGCCAGGAGGATCCCCCAAGGTAGTGGCCGTGGCCTTGCTGTTTTCATAGGGAGATTTGGGCTTGGTATAATTATCGCCCAGTAAGAGGAGACCGTTGGTTCCGGTGCTTAAGGTGCCCCCGTTAGCATCCACTAATTTCCATGCCTGACTGACCCCGCCCACGCTGCCGCCATCATTGTCGATGAGCAAGATCCAAAGGTCCGTGCACGGTTCCACACCTCCGGTGGTGCTTTTAAGCTCCACGAACTCGAAGTTGCTATCGGCGGGCAAGGCATCGGTGCTGAGGGGCGTGCGCATATGCACTTCATTAATCAGGATCGTTGCTGAGGCATTGGCGAGCAATACCCAACTAAGCAACCCAGTGAGGAATCTGGAACTTGTTTTCATAAGAGGGGGGAGGGGAAACGGACCGGAGGATGAGAGGAGGACGAGGGAAATTTAGGGGAATTTCTAACCCCAAAGTATGAATTCCGCAGGTGCGGTGCAAGATTAATTCCTGATTTTAAGGCCGCTAACGATAGATTTCCTGACATACAAATGAAGGCCAGATTAAATGTGGTGGCCCGGCTCTTGGTCCGCTGCTAGATATGCTTCGAACTGCTCCCGCAGAATGCGGTAATTCGCCCCACAGCGGCGGCAGCTCACCATCAACTGCTCATCTGCGCCAAAGAGATCCTCCGCTCCGCCACGGCAATGCGGGGCCAGCACCTGCCAGATCCGCTGCTCTGTGCAGCCACACTCGAAATGATAGTAACGCGTTTCTAACAGGCTCAGTTCCTCCGTTTGATCCAACGTGCGGATGGCCTCCGTATCCAAGCCCTGGAGCCAAGCCTCATCACACCCTGGCTGCGCAGAGATGAAGACATACTCCTCATCTCCATAATCAAAAAAACGTGCTAGCCGTTGCTCGCTCTGCTCATAGAAATGCTCCACCGCGCGGAAGACATTCGGCCCGTTGAACTCCACGGTACTGGTGCGGGGCTCAGCTAGGCCCGGTTTTACTAACTGGGAAAAGAACAAGTTCGTCCGCGTGTCTTTCACATCTCGATCAAAGATCCGCCCGGCCACTTTCGATTCCTGATTATCCCCACAGAGAAACAGATTTACTAACGGCTTCTGGAAATGCAGGGTCCACGCGTGCTGCTCATTCCACGGGCGCGCGGCCAAGTGCAGCGTCATGGCGGCTAGGCCGTCCTTGAGCGCGGCATCTTGAAATTGGCTCAGCGTTAGGGCGTTCCCCGCCAAGTGTAAATAGTAGTCCACAAACAACGGGGCAAACTGCCCCCGCACCGCCAGCGCATTACGATGGCGGACGAAGTAGGAGCGAAGCTCAATGGAGGAAAAGGAGTCAGTGGTGGGAAAGTCATCAGATTGCACGCGCCTCCCTAAATGCACTCCTCAGCTAGGACCAGGGGAAATTACGACACTGAGAAATTTCTGCGTTCACCTAGGGCGTCCCAGGTTAGCCACTCCTTGGGACGGCAAAGATTTGCCAAGGGCCAGGGCAGGTGCTGAGGTGTGTTTACTTCTTGATCGGCAGGTCTTTCCACTTTTTCTCTGTGACCTCCCGGATGGAGAAACACCAGACGACGACGCGTTTGTCTTTCCAGAAATCTGGTTTGGGAAAGGCTTGGCGGGCGAGTTGTTGGCGGGCCATGTCGGTGCCACCACCGTTGTTAGCGATGATCATGAATGGCGTGCCCGTGCGCGCTTGCAGCAGGTCTAACAAGCCTGCTCCTTGGCAGTGGAAGCCTGCGCCCGCGCCCGCGCTGAAGACCAGGGTGTGGCTATCTCCTAGCAAAATAGCGGGACTCATGGCGGCGGCGGGCACCAGGGTCTTGGTGGGCTGAATGGTGAGCTTTTCCAAGCCCAAAGCAGTGGTGGCGGGAGTGGTCATCAGATCGCCTGTGATCTCCAGGGGCTGCGGATCGCCTAACGGCTGAGCGGTCGCGCACCACGATTTATCTTTGATGGCCGCGAACACCAAATCCGCTGCGATAGCCAATCCCGCCGGGGACCAGTGGGCGTCACTGGTGCAGTAGAGCAACGTGGCCGGATCCGCCCTGCGCTTGGCCTGGAAGGCCTCGGCCAGATCGATAACGTCCACCTGGTCGGCCTTCAATCCTTGGATAAAAGCAGTTTCTTGAGCGGCCAGGGCATCTGGTTTAACGCGGGCCGTGAACTTGTCAGGATAAATTTCCGCTTTAGCAGGCACGGGGACCACGATGAGTTGGACATGCTCCGCAGCTAACGCTGCTGCATAGTGGGAAATGGCGGTGATGGCTGGACCGGAGGACTCAGCAGTCAGTGGGCCTTTGGCGAGGTGGGCCAGTTCTCCTTGCAGGAAAAGCCACGGGGCCACGCCCGCCACCGCGTGCTCACTAGCCGCAGCAGCCTTGGTAAATTCATCCGTGATTCCGGCCCAGGAAGGACTGAGCCAGCACGCGCTAAAGAGGAATGGGAGGAAACGGTATTTCATAGCTTCCACTCCGGTTGGCCGCATTCTTGGGCGATGACGTTGAACTCTGCGATCTCCGCCGCCGTGAATTGCAAGCCCCCTTTGGCTTTGGTATTAGCCGCCGCACGCGCCTCGGGCTGGCCGGGCAATAGACAGCCTTCATTGCCATGGCCGAGGATATCGTCGATCACGGCTTTCAAGTTAGCCGCCTGATCCCGTCCGCAGGCAAAGCCGCCCGCATTCAACGCGTCTGGATGGATGACTTGGAAATAGAAACAGGGCGTCTTCTTTTCCTCAGTAGGAGCCGGGCGGCAGCGCAGCGTGGGCAGGCTGCCACCGATGAGGGCCGCCACTAGCTCATTGATGAGCGCGAGGCCGTAACCTTTATGCGCGCCAAATGGCATCAGCGCCACCGCAGCATTGGGGTCGGTAGTCATCTGGCCCGCGCTATCAATGGCCGCGTTAGGCGGCAGGGTGCCGCCTTCCCGCTTGAGTTGTTGCACGCGGCCCATGGCCACGGTGGACGTGGCCCAATCCACCACAATCGGAAAGCCGATGGCCTCCGTAGTGGGGAATCCCCAGCTATGCGGGTTCGTGCCTAACGTAGGAAATTTCCCACCGAACGGGACCACTTCCGTCAGCGCAGCCGTGCAATTCGTATAGGCTAGGTAGCCGCGTTGCGCCGCATCCATCACATAGCCGCCGCCCCACAGATAATGGAAGGCATTATCCACACTCACTTGGCCGATGCCGTATTGATCTGCCAGCCGGATGGCCTCTTCCATGGCCCGGAAGGCCGCACTTTGGCCGAGTTTACGATGGGCATTCCAAATTTTACTAGCCGCAAATCTCGTAGGAATCTCCTCAATCTGTGCGCCCGGCACACAGCCTCCCGCCTTGCTCCCAAAGTGTTCGTCCAAGTGCAATGCCTTCAGGCCGTTGTGGGTGCGGATGCCGTGCGTGGAGGCCAGATCGCAGAAGCGCGCCGCATCGGCGGCTTCATCGGTGGTGAATCCACGGTGTTGATAAGCAGCGACGATGAGGTCGTGATGGGCTTGATGGGAGATGGTGTAAAATTGCTCAGACATGCGCGCTGTTTAGCCGCAACTGCCGAGCGCGCAAGTCAGAGTGGAGCGCGAACTTTCAAAAAATAGCTTCCCTCGCCACGGCTAACACGCCTGCATCTCTGCTGCCGGGCGCGCAGATGGCGGAGGTGGACCCCAAAACCTGGGCCAGTGGCTAGCTATATAAATGTTATTTTGCGCGTGGGGTCAATCCATCCAAATTATACCCAAGCATAAAAGCCACGCCCCCGGATGCCAAACCCGCGTGGCCCTAGTTGCACTCAAGTGCGTGACCCGATTCAGCAGATCGCCAACAAGCAACACCATCACCCCCGAAGTTTTGGAGTATTTCTTGAAGGGATTGCGAAGGGGCAGAAATGAAGCGCTAACCACGAAGCCTCCACACTCATTTTGCCTGGAAAATGCGCGGCAGAAACTCGGCTAGGTAGTTGCGCCAGATGGGCCAGGAGTGGTCTCCAGCGGTCGTTTTGAATTCGTGGTGCAGGTCTTTCTCTTTGAATTTGGCAAGCAACTCTTGGTTGGGCTTGAGGAGGAAATCATTTTCGCCAATAGCAATCCAAAGGAGTTTTATCTTGGCGTTCGCATCGGCGGCGTGGTCCAGGATGGGGGCTTGATAGGTGGCGCTGGGCGGGGCGGCACTGAAGGCTCCTAGGT
>JAYVOP010000301.1:0-4179 GCA_043757865.1 Verrucomicrobiales bacterium
TATTATCATCTATAAGTATTTCTAACTCAGCCGCATTTTCACCCATGCATCAACCTGCCCACCAAGAAATTCTCCAATTTTCCACCCACAGCGACATTGTTACCGCAATAGCACCTGTGATATTACGAATTAAACCCGCCTTGCTACACCGCTAAGTAGCATGTTAGGCGATTCTACCCGCACGCTGTGAATGAACGAAGATACACCGAAGAACAAGAAAGGATGCGGCTGCCTGCCTGCCTTTGTCGCGGTCTTTCTCCTCATTGTAGGTCTGCTCACATTCACTGCGCTCACACCTTACCTTCGGGAGCAGCGGCCCGTCACGGTGACGATAACCGATGAAGCCAACCAACCCGTTGCGGACGCTACAATCCACATTCAGGAGTTCGAGTGGATCCTCTTCATTCCACCGCTCACCTTTGCCAGCCCGAGCCATCTTATCGACCGCCGCCGAACCGTCACTACCGACGCAAACGGCAAAGCCCAATTCACCGTCAAACTCCAAAACGCCACTGCGAACCGCATTTCCCGAGGCGACCAAATATTCCGAGTCGTGTCTTACCAGACCAACGACTCATTCCGAGGTTCCGGGCGTCTCGTCACCGTTCCACAGCGCAGCGACTACGGCCTCGAGTGGGGAGCGATTGGCGGCGTCAGCAAAGTTTCTTACGAGACAGCCGTCACCGTCTCAACGTCTCAACCAAAATGACCGAATCGCCTAACCCTGCGCTGCAGCGAACCGCTCCGCACGTCACCTGTTTCCACCGCCACCTTTCCACCCACCATGCAGGTGCCGCGCCGTGCTCCGCGGTCGCTGAGCTTGGGGTCGTTCGGTAATAAAATCTGTGAGCATCGAGGCAGCAACTCATGAGCCGAAGAGCAGTCCAACTGGTGGCTGCTCAATCGGCTGTGCCAGCATTTTTGTTCTTATCGGCCTTCTGTTTCCATTTCTTCACGTGCTTGGGGGCACATGGGAGGGCGGCGAGATGATGCTGCTACCTATGTTCATTGGCCTTCCGTCGTTTATTGTCGGACACATCCTAGCAATTGTGGCAATGTGTTCCCTTGCGCCTTCGACGCGACGAGCCGGTAAGCGGGCATTATTGCTCATTTGGTGCAGCATAGCTCTTGTTTCCGCTATCGGTTTCGTCACCGATACCTTTTTCAGGAAGCCACGATATGAGTTCTCACCGAGAGGAACACAAGATGCCGAACAATAATGGTTATCATTGGGCCTGAGCCCCAATGATAACCTTGGTTGGACGATTCCGGGTGATCGGATGACGCTTTAGATGCGGGGTGCGGCGGATGGTGCCTGCGTGTTGCGTTCCCGGTTATGGGGATTGCTTTTGGGCGCTCTTTCTGCGCGTTGATTTCGGGTGCGCGGAGGCTCGTTTGGGCGCGGGCGTGGGCTGTTTTTGAGTGCTGGCCTCGTCGTAGTCGGGGCGGGATTGCGCCTGCCACCCCTCCCACACCACCCGACCTGCGGCTCCGCACCGGGCGGTTCCCATCAGCCTCGTGAGGGGACTAGCTGGCTTTTTCCTTTCAGTTTGGGCTGGTCTCCGTAGTGCCATGGAATCCAGATGTTGGCCTTCCTCCGGTCAGGCTCTGCGAGTTAGGCTTGGCACATTAATTCCAAGTCGTGTTCAAGAGGTTGCGAACGTCGTCCCGGAGGGACCAAAGAAATTAGCCAGGGGTGAGCGAGGCACGAGCGAACCCTGGATCACGCCGCGCCATGAATCATCGCCCCAGAGGGGCGAGAGAAGCGTCCTATTTATCAACGACGAGCGGCGGGCGGGAGCCTTTTGGCGTCCCTGCCAGGGACGCCCACTGCGCTCCACGCATTCCAGGGGTTCGCTGCGTTCACCCTTGGCTAATTTCTTTGGTCCCTCCGGGACATTCTCTGCGCATTCCCATCATCTTGAACGCGACTTAGAATAAGATGAGCCATGGTGCGGTGGCCGGCCCCCAATGGAGTGCGTGCTTCCTGCCGCCATCGCTTCACTTACGTAAGCCAGGAGAGAACCGGCCTGTTTGGTCAACTGACTCCCGCACCTTGGTTACTCCGGCTTCTTTTCCTTATGCGTGCTTTGGATATAGAGTTCCCGCAGTTGCTTGAACTCTACGGTGGTGGGGCTCTCGGCCATGAGGTCGGCACCTTTGTTATTCTTGGGGAAGGCGATCACTTCCCGGATGCTGTCCTCACCACTGACGAGCATGGCCACGCGGTCCAAGCCCAGCGCTAGGCCACCGTGCGGGGGAGCCCCAAATTTAAACGCATCCAACAAGTGGCCGAACTTCAGCTCCTGCTCTTCTGGACCGACGCCTAACACGGTAAACATTTTCGACTGGAGATCCCGTTCGTGGATCCGAATGCTGCCACCGCCTAACTCATAGCCATTGAGACACACATCGTAGGCTTCCGCACGCACCTTGGCGTAGTCGCCTGCTTCTAACAACGCCATGTCCTCGGCCTTGGGACGGGTAAAGGGATGGTGAACCGCCACCCAATGGCCGTCTTCTTCACTGAATGCTAGCAGCGGGAAATCGACGACCCAGAGGAAATTAAACGCCGTGCTGTGCTTAGTTAGCTCCTGCATGGTGGCTGCTTCCAGCCGCACGCGACCGAGGATGGTGCTGACCATTTCCCAGGCTCCCGCCACGAAGAAGACCAGATCTCCCCCTTCGATGTTGAGCGTGGAAATCAGTCCGGCCTTCTCTTCATCGGTGAAAAATTTCCACAGTGGGGACTTCATTTCTCCGCCCTCGGCCTTGAGGAACGCCAGGGTTTTCACAGGCAGGCCCGCCTGAATGGCGATCTCGTTGAGCCGATTCATCTGCCCCGTCGTTACGCCTGCAAAGCCCTTGCAGTTGATGCCGCGCACCATGCCGCCTCCGTCTAATGTGCTGCGGAAAATCTTAAATTCCGTCTTCGCGAAGACGCTGCCGAGATCGGTGATTTTCACGCCGAAACGGGTGTCCGGCTTGTCCGAGCCGTAGTCATCCATGGCCTGCTGGTAGGTCATCTGGGGAAATGGCAGCGCCACGTCTTGACCCGTGCCAGCCTTGAACATTTGCGCCAGCAAGCCTTCCACTAACGTCACAATGTCCTTCTGCTCAATGAAGCTAGCCTCAATGTCGATCTGGGTAAATTCCGGCTGCCGATCCGCGCGCAGATCTTCATCCCGGAAGCACCGGGCGATCTGGAAATACTTCTCCAGCCCCGCCACCATCAGCAGTTGTTTATACTGCTGCGGAGCCTGCGGCAGGGCGTAGAACTTGCCAGGACTGAGTCGGCTCGGGACCAGGAAATCGCGCGCGCCTTCGGGAGTGGGATTGGAAAGGATCGGCGTTTCCACCTCGATGAAGCCCGCTTGGTCCAAGTAATTCCGAGCCGCCGTGGTGATCTTATGGCGCGTGCGAATGTTGCGGTTCATGCGTTCCCGACGCAGGTCCAGGAAACGATATTTCATCCGCAGGTCTTCGTTGGACAGCTCGCGATCCAGTTGAAATGGCAGCACCTCCGCCTTGTTCAGCATGGTTAGTGCCGTCGCTACAATTTCGATTTCTCCCGTTCCGAGCTTAGCATTCTCCGTGCCTTCCAGCCGGGCCGTCACCCGCCCGGTGATTTGGATCACATCCTCATCCCGCAGCTTTTCCGCCAGGGTTAGGGAACCCGGATTTTCCTCCGAACGGAAGACCACCTGCGTCAGTCCCTCACGGTCCCGCAAGTCCAGGAAAATGACGCCCCCTTGGTCCCGCACGGTATTCACCCAGCCACACAGGGTGACAGTTTGACCAATGTGAGACGGGCGGATTTCGTTGCAATGATGAGTGCGATACATGAGTTAGGGAAGGTGAAAAGAGGAGCCCGCAATGGGGCTTACGGGCTGGAAGCCCGAGCCACGGGGGGCGGAAGATGCCGTTCCTGCGAGGCATTGCAACTAAGGAAAATGATCTCCTCATGCGCACCCAGGGCTTACGCATGTCTCGAAGTGGGCGCACGCAGAGGCAGTTCGCTTTGCCTTGATTCCAAAACCGGGGGGCTATAACCCCGTCACTAAACCCGTTCCAGGCTTGCACGCTTTGCCTTGATTCCAAAACCGGGGGGGCTATAACCTGCGGGCTCAGTTTGGCTTGACGGGTATTGCTTTGCCTTGATTCCAAAACCGGGGGGGC
>JAYVOP010000302.1:0-15800 GCA_043757865.1 Verrucomicrobiales bacterium
GGACGAATGCCCACAATGGGATACGCACACTTCGGCCCGATGGCCGTGGCCACATCCGTGATGCGGTAGGAAGGAATTTTTGGCACATAGATTTCTCCACCTAACGAGTGCTCCAGCGAATAGAGCACCATGTCCACGCCTTCTTCTAACGAGATATTGAAACGGGTCATCGTGGGGTCTGTGATGGGCAGCACGCCTGTCTCGCGCTTGGCCATGAAGAACGGAATCACTGAGCCGCGTGAGCCCATCACATTGCCATAGCGCACCACGCTGAGCCGCAGATCCCGCGAGCCACGCATGTTGTTGGTGGCGATGAAAAGCTTGTCCGAGCAGAGCTTCGTAGCACCATAGAGGTTCACCGGAGCGGCTGCTTTATCTGTGGAAAGCGCGACCACGCGGGTCACTTTACTATCCAAAATGGCTTCGATCAAATTCTGCGCGCCTAGCACGTTGGTCTTGATGCATTCAAAAGGATTGTATTCCGCCGTGGGCACTTGTTTCAAGGCAGCGGCATGGACCACGGTATCGATGCCTTCCAAGGCGCGTCGCAGGCGATCTTTATCCCGCACATCGCCAATGAAATAGCGCAGCGCAGGATGTTTGCTGATGGGGAACTCTTGTTCCATTTCAAATTGCTTCAGTTCATCCCGTGAGAAGATGACGAGGCGCTTCACATCTGGATAGCGTTCCAGCACGGTCTTGACGAACTTTTTACCGAACGAGCCAGTGCCGCCGGTGAGAAGAATGGATTTATGATTTAGCATAGAGTTAGGAATGATTGGGGAAAGGTCTATTTAAGAGGCTTGTTGGGCGATGAGATCAGTGATTTGCAGTGCTAGGGCCAGCGCGTTGGTGGCTTCCACGCCGCCAACTTTCGGGCGCGTGCCGCTAGCGGCACATTGGGTGAAGGATTGAAGTTCTAGGCGCAGGGGCTCTTGTTTTTCTAGCGCAATGGGCTCGTGCTGGATGCCAGTGGCGCTTTTAAAATAAACTTCTCCGCTTTGCGCGAAGTAGTCCAGGGAGAGGTAGGCATCCGACTGGAAGACGCGGATCTTCCGCAAGCGCTCAGGGGAAATACGGCTGGTGGTGATGTTGGCCACGCAGCCATTGGCAAAGCGGATGCGCGCGTTGGCAATGTCCTCGCGCGCAGTGAGGACGCTGACGCCCACGGCATCCACGGAGACGACCTCGCTCTTCACTAAATGGAGGATCACTTCTAGATCGTGGATCATCAGATCCAGCACCACGCCGATGTCCATACTGCGGTTAGGAAAAGGTGAGAGCCGATGCGCCTCAATGAAGCGCGGCTGGGTCATGCGTTGCTCTAGCTCGGCAATGACAGGATTAAAACGCTCCACATGGCCGACTTGCAGGATGGTGTTCGTCTCCGTGGACTTGTTGATGAGTTGGCGCGCGGCTTCCACGGTATCGGCAATGGGCTTTTCCATGAAGACATGTTTCCCGGCAGTCATGAGTTCCAGTCCCAGTGGCAGATGCACGGTAGTGGGCGCAGCCACAGTGGCGGCTTGCACGCTCTGGAGAAATGCCGCCATGCTAGGGGCCGCCGTGGTGCCGAACTCGGCGGCCACTTGCGCGGCACGCTCGGCATCGTTGTCGTAGATGGCCACTAATTGCACGTCGTCCATGGTGGACAACACGCGAGCGTGATTCCGCCCCATGGCTCCGGCTCCAATGATGCCTATGGAAAGTTTGTTCATGATTATGCTAACACGCTGGTGAAGGCTGCGCAGACTTGATCCACCTCCGCTTCGGAGAGGTAAGGATTCATTGGTAAACTCAACCCGTGGCTGGCGACCATTTCTGCGTTAGGGAAATCTCCCGCTTGATACCCCAGGCCTGCAAATACGGGCTGGAGGTGTAGCGGCACGGCGTAGTAACTTACAGACGGCACGCCCGCTTTGCGCAACGCCGCGCTGATGGCATCTCGCTCTGGATGCAGCACGGTGTATTGCGCATAGACGGAAGTGTTGCCCACCGCAATGTGCGGCAACGTCACGCCCAGGCCGCCGAGACGCGCGTTGTAGGTGGCGGCTACTTGTTGGCGCTTGATGATCTCGTCATCGAAGATTTCCAATTTCTCTAGGAGAATGGCGGCTTGTAGCGTGTCCAGCCGACCATTGATGCCGAGGATGGGATGGTGGTGTTTCTTCGCTTGGCCATGCACGCGGATCTGTTTCATGGTGTCTGCTAGGGCGTCATCATCCGTGAAGAGCGCCCCGCCATCTCCATAGCAGCCGAGGGGTTTGGTGGGAAAGAAAGAAGTGCTGCCGATGCTCGATAACGCACACGAGCGTTTCCCATGATGCGTGGCTCCGAACGACTGCGCAGCATCCTCAATCACTGGTAAATGATGCCGTGCCGCAATCTCATTGATAGCCGTCATGTCTGCCACTTGCCCGTAAATTCCTACGGGCATGAGGGCCTTGGTGCGGGGCGTGATGGCGGCCTCCAGCTTGGTGGGATCAAGATTCCAGATGTGTGGATCAATGTCCACGAAGACGGGCTTAGCCCCTAGCAAGGCGATCATTTCCGCCGTGGAAATCCACGTGTAGGGCACCGTGAGGACTTCATCCCCCGCGCCAATCCCTAGCGCCATCATGGCAATGAGCAACGTGTCCGTGCCACTAGCTGCACCAATGCAATGCTTCACGCCGACATACTCCGCGAGCCGAGTTTCCAGCTCTAAGTTCTCTGGCCCAAGAATGTAGTGGCCATGGTCCAGCACCGTGGCAATCCGGCGGTCGATCTTCGCACGGATGCGCTGTTGTTGAGATTTGAGGTCGATGAATTCCATTTAGGGGAATTTGGTTTTAGAATGGTGCGCGCCTTTGCAAAGCGCTGGCCTCAAGTGGTTAGGCTAAGATGGAGGGCCTCATCTTTCGCTGCGCCTTGCCAAGGAGCGAACCTACGCGGGGCCACGGCGGAGGCGACGATCCAGCGCGTGCTCGAATTTTATGAGCCGCCGCAGGTGGGCATTGTATTGGGAGTAGGCATCGCCTGGCTGGGCGCAGCAGAGGGCGTAGAGTTTCAGTTCTGCATCTGGGGTTATCTCTGCATCGGTGCATTCGAGGATGCCCGCCGCGCGCAAACGATTGGACGCAATGGCCACCAGCAAAGAGGGAATGGTGATGGCGCGGTTATGGAAATCCGTCAGGCCGGGGCGAATCAATTCTTCGCCTGGAAGGTGGGCCAGTAGCTCATTGATGGCTAAGGGTGTCATGCCGCGCAGAAATTTTCTAATTTAGCAATCAACTGAGCCGCATCCAAGTTAGGATACCGGATGAGCTGCGGGACGACCTCTTGAAAAAGTTCCAGCAGGCGAGGCTTCAAGACGAATCCAGCGTCCAGCATTCCTTGCACGTCCACCAAATCCCGCGGATGCGAGCGCTCGAGTTTCGCGAGCGCTTGCGTGTAAAAATCAAAATGGTAGAACTCGACCCCTCCTTGCCCACCACACCAGATGCTGCGCCCACGCCACCCGGGCAAGGCCGGCACGAAGAGATCTGGACTAGCCAGTTCGATGTTGATGTCTAGCTCCTGTTTCAGACGGTCCAGGGCGAGGAAGAAGCCCTGGGGCTCAGGGTCAGCCTTGAGGTCAATGTCCACCGTCATTTCCCGCCAACCGTGCAAAACGGCACTGGCTCCACCAGTGAGATAGATGCTAGCAGGGCCACTCACCGCCTTGGCAAAGGTCTGCATGAACAACTCCAGACCCTGACGATCTGTGGGAAGGCGAGGCATGATCCGTGGTTGGCTAAAAGCTCAGGACTGTGCCCATTGATCGAAGTGATCTTTGAGGGCATAACCGATGAAGAGGGTGTTATAAACGAAGTAGCGTTTCCACAGCCGCCGGGGCTCGGAGAGTAAGCGATGCAGCCATTCTAGGCCTGTGCGGCGCATCCACAGTGGGGCGCGGCTGACTTTACCTGTATAAAAAGCGAAGGCCGCGCCTACGGCTAGGTAAGCTCCCGGCGGCAGTTCTGCGAGGTGTTCGGCCACCCAGCGTTCTTGCTTAGGGCAGCCGAGGCCGACCCAAATCACATTGGCTTGGGCATCGACTAGCATCTGCCGCACGCGGGCGAATTCATCGGCAGGCCATGCGCCAAAGGGTGGGGAGTAGGAGCCCGCAATGGTGGCTCCGGGGAGGCGGAGCTGCACGGTGCGCACGATTTCATCTAGCATGGATTGGCTACCACCGAAATAGAAGTGCCGCAGCTCTGGATGCTCCGCAGAGTGCTCTTGAAAGCGGCGGAACATATCAGGACCAGAGAGGCGTTCCGTGTAGCGTTGCCCTGCGGGCAGGTGGTGATTCACGCCCCAGAGCACGGGCCGCCCATCTGGCATCACGGCATCCAAGCTGCGCAGACAGTTTCCGAATGCTGGTTCCTGCCGGGCGCGGGCGATCTGATGCGCATCCGCAAAGGAGACGCCATAAGCACGGTCGCCTGCCAACGCCCAGGCCTTGATTTGGGCTAGGGCCTCAGCAAAAGTGGCCCCCACGACCGGGATGCCTAACACGGGATATTTAACGAGTGAACTCATGGTTAGGCGGCGCGTTTGAGTTGGATGGCTTCCCGGTAGATGGCGGTGAGTTGGGCGTAGTTGGTGTCCGCGCTATAACGCGTGAGATATTGATCGTAGGCATTCCTTCCCATGGTGGCCATTTCCGCCGGATGCGCCTGCGCCCACTGAATTTTAGCCGCTAGATCAACGGCATTTCCCGGCTGAAAATGCAGTCCCGTCACGCCGTCTTCCACGATCTCCGCCATGGCTCCCAACCGACTAGCAATGACTGGCAAGCCCATGGCAAAAGACTCGACGATGGTGCGGGGAAAATTCTCATACCATGTGCTCGGGATGACCAAGTAGGCGGCCTGCGCCATTTCTGTGAGGATGGTGCCGAGGTCTTGGAAGCCACGGAACTTAGCCCCAAAGGTGGTGCGGGCCATGACCTCTAGATCCCCGCCGCCAATCACAGTCACGGGCGGCTCAGCAAATGTGGCCGCCGCCGCAGCGAGGACATCCAAACCTTTTTCTTTAGAAAGGCGGCCCACAAAGAGCCCGCCTTGGCGCGGCCCCATGTTAGGTAGCGGCTGCGCAGAAATAAAATTGGGCTTCACGCGAAACTTGGCAGCGGGCAATCCGCCTTCGATAAATTTCGCCCGGCAAAACTCATTCAAGGCAATGAAGAGCGTGATGTGCTGCGGAAAGGTGCCCAGCGCGCGATGCACCGCTAGCGGCACTAAGCTGGCCGCCGTCTGCACGCGCGATCCACGGTAGCAACCATGCAACACGCCACGCCAGGGGAAATGGCCAATGCAATCCTCACAGACTTTCTGGTCACGGAATAACTGCGCCTGCGCGCACATCCAGCGGAAGTTATGCATGGTCTGGATGATGGGGTAGCCAGCCTTTCCCACCACTTGATAGGCTCCGTAAGAGACGAGCGGAAAGGCATTGTGGAAATGCACCACATCTGGCTGGAAGCGGCCGAGCTGCTGGCGTAGCGCTTGGGCCGTGGCAGGATTCCAAATGGCGTTCAGGGCTACTTTCCAGCGCGGTTGGGCTTGGAGTTCGGCGTAAGTTTTTTCAAAGAGTTCCACTTCATGTCCGCGCTGGCGCAGGAGTTCCAGCTCTGCCTCCATCACGGTATCCTCGCCCCCACGATGCTCGTAGCGGTTATGAATGATGAGCACTTTTTCCATCACGCGGCTGGCGTTATCTAGGCTGGGGGGGTGTTGATGCGGAGGATGCGGGCGGGATTCCCCACCACCACCGCATAGTCCGGCACGTCCTTCACCACCACGGAGCCAGCTCCGATGACGACGTGATTCCCAATGGTGATGCCACCGATGATGCAGACGTTCGAGCCGATATCGACAAAATCCCCTAACGTGGGCACCTGCGACGGGCCCTCCGTGGCCGAGCCCATGCCTAACGTGGTGCTGTGCCGCAGGATGCAATCCGATCCGATGCGGCAGTGATCGTGAATTACTAACGCTTGTCCGTGGTAGAGCCGCAGCCGTGGACCGACCGTGAGATTCCACGGCAATTCCACGCCTAACACCCACTCCACTAGCACGCGATAGCCCATGAGCAACGGCACGCACAGCAACATCACAGGCCGGGGAGCCCGCCGCATTTTCTGCGCCACGCGGAACAGTGTCAGGATGATGAGCGCCTTGGGATTACCACGGTTAGCGGGCCAGTCTTGAGTGATGCCGGTGGACATAAGTGGCGGTTAGGAAAGGGCGGCCTGGGCCTCAGTGACAAACGATTGAAAGTCTCCCAGGTGCTTGGTCAGAATCGAGAGCACGATGGGACGTTCGATGCGTTGGTAGTCGTGGATGGCAATATTGCGGAAGCCGATCATGCGCTTCATTTGGTCACACACGAGGGGCGTGAGGAGGTTATGGGCGGCTAGCAGTTCGAATGAATCCCTAGAGTTCTGGGGCACGCCTAGTTTCTTTAAGGAAACGATGTGGTTGGCCAGATCGATAGCGGCTTCGCAGGCGCGCTGGAGGTTCAGCACGACAGCGTCTTCTACCTGCTGATCCTCCAAGCGCTCTGGGCGACCACCGAAATAGACGCCGATCTGATGCAGGCACCGATGGATGGTCTGCACTTTGTTGGTGACGATGTCGTTCATGCTAGGAAAGATGGCCCAAGGCACGGAGCACTGGGGCTCGTTCTTCGTTCAGCCGGGCGTAGTTGCTGAGGGCATACATTTCAAACTCCTGCTGGCGAGAGCTGTCGTAAACGCGCAGCGTGCGGCCATAGGCGGTGATTTCCTTGCGGAAGACGGTGTTGGCTGCGCGAAGGTCGATGAGATCCACATGCACGTTAGCAATGTCCGTGAGTTTGAGTGAAAGCTCGAAGAGGGCCACGATGTCCAGCTCATGTGCAGCCAGAATGGCGATGTCTAAATCACTGTCCGGGCGGGCGTGACCTTTGGCGTGGGAGCCGAAGAGGTAGATGGCCTGGAGCGTGTGGGCAGGGAGGGCGGATTCGATCTGTTGGCAGATCGTGGCTAGGCACTCCTCGGACATGGCTGCATGTTGCTTTCGTTAGAACACCTTGTTACCGCCAGTGGTCATCTCTTGGTAGATCCAGTCGTAGGTCTTCTTCATGCCCGTGCGGAGGTCGATCTCTGGTTCCCAGCCGAGCACTTTGTTGATGAGGGTGTTATCGCTGTTGCGGCCACGGACGCCTTGAGGGGCGCTGAGGTTGTAGTTCCGCTGCATTTTGATACCCGCGATTTCTTCTACGATGTCCACGAGTTGGTTGATGCTCACTAGCTCGCTGCGGCCTAGGTTCAGGGGTTCCATGAAGTTGGAGGCCATCAGTTTATCCAGGCCAGTCACGCAATCGTCCACATACATGAAGCTGCGGGTTTGGTTGCCATCTCCCCAAATTTCCATTTCGTGATTCCCGCTGAGCAAAGCGGTAATGATCTTGCGGCAAACTGCGGCGGGCGCTTTTTCCCGGCCACCTTGGTAGGTGCCGTAGGGGCCATAGACGTTGTGGAATCGAACGATGCGCACGTCGGATCCGAAGTCCTCGTGAAAATGGCGGCACATGCGCTCGGAGAAGAGCTTCTCCCAGCCATAGCCGTCTTCAGGCATCGCTGGATAGGCATCTTCTTCTTTCAGCGCGGTCACGGCGGTGTCCGTTTGTTTGGTGGCGTTGTAAACGCAGGCGCTGGAGGAGTAGAGGTATTTCTTCACGCCCTGATCCCGGGCGGCCATCATCATGTGAGTATTGATGAGCACGCTCAACATACAGAGCGCGCGGTTGTTTTCGATGAAGCCCATGCCGCCCATATTGCAGGCTAGATTGAAGGCGGTGTCCATGCCTTTCATGGACTCATAGCAGACTTCCTTTTGCTCTAGATTACCCACGATGTTCTCCGCCTCGGGATGCGGTTGATACCACATTTCAAGGGGCTTGTAGTCCACGGCACGGACTTGATGCCCCCGGGAAATGAGCGCTTTGACCAAATGGCCGCCAATGAAGCCGCCGGCTCCACCTACAAGGATTTTTTCAGATGACATATTGTGAATTTAATTAGTTTTAAAATTATGGGCGCACTGAGTTCCGGTTGAGTGCTTTATCAAGCCGATTTTGGGAGATTTTCGAGCGACTGGAAGAGTCAATGATTCCGTTTATGAATCATGATCTTATTACCATCGGGATCACAGATGATGGCCGTGGTGACCCTCAAGTCAAGGTGAGCCATGGGCTTGCTACGGAGGGGGGCCGCCTGCTCAAGCTCCCGCCCTTGGTCGATTGCCGGCATTTGCTGGCAAAACCAATCGTGGGCGGTGGACTGTGCGGGACAGTGTGATGCATAAACGAACAACGGGGCGTAGGCGCGCTCGGCAGGGGCCGGGGCGCTCACTATGGGGAAATTTTGGCAGCGGCAGCTAGGGTTTGCTGATGGGCGGTCACGCGGGGATCATGGAAGCCAATCAACGCGCTGAGCGGCACCTCCATGTGGCGGACGCTGCCTAAGAAATCTAGTAATATTTGCACTCTTTGCAGGCCCGGCAGGAGCTTTGTGACGGTGGCTTCAACCCCCCGGAAGGCTCCGTCGGCTAGCTCCACGGGATCCCCCGGGGCGGGGATGATCTCCACGGTGTAGGGCTGCTCATCCGGGAAACGGGAGCGCAGATCCAGGATCGCCTGGGCTGGCACCAAGCCACAGTCGGGGGTGAAGTCTAACAATCCGCGCACGTAACGGGCAGAGCGGATCATGCGGCTGTCTTTTAGGGCAAATTTGGCGAAGACATAGTTCGGAAATAACGCTTCTACGAACCACACTGGCCCACGGGCGGTCTTGCGCTGGTGGCGGACGCGGGGGCAGTAGGTTTCCCAGCCCTCGTCGGCTAGGAGCCGAGCGGCTAGGTGTTCGGACTTGGGCTTGCTGATGAAACAGCGCCAGAGGGGATCGCTAGCCGCAGTCATACGCTGGGATCCTCCTGATCTAACATGGCATTGACCAGCGGGAGAAAGGCCTGACTGCGCGCGTGCCATTGCTGGAGTTTCCCCACCCGATTGACTAAGAATGAAGCCTCACTAGGCAATGTTTCCGCCAGCGCTTGGACTTGCTGTAGGCGGTCTCCGCCACTCTCCAGGCGGGGCAGGATCTCCCCTCGCACGAAGCCAGCCACCAGTTTTTTCAACTCCGTTTCCGCCACATAATGATCCCGACGATCTCCTGTCACGTAGGCGGATTTCACCCCGCCGAAGCTGCGGAGGATCTTCAGTCCTTGGCTCACGGAACCTTTGCTAATGCGCAGCCGGGCCACGATCTCGTCCAAGGGTAGCGGCTCGGCAGTGACAAACAGCAGCCCGTAGATTTCCGCCACAGATTTGGGAATTCCGAGCATTTTCACGATGGAAACGAAGATCTCGATCACCCGCGTGCTGATCTCTGCGGATTCTGCTAGGGACGGCTCCCCCGCCACCGCTGGGGCGGTGGAGTCAGGAGCAGAGACTGGTGAGGCAGGATCAAGCATGGCAGACCCTCGTTATAGTGGAACTTTTCTACAGTTCAAGAAAAATTGAACAATTTTATTTAATATGAATCGATCACTCTGAGATACTGACTTTCACATCTAATATAATTTCCATTGCTACTGTTACATATTTAGGGTATATTTATGGAAATTTTAAATTAAATCCAAAAAAATTCATGTTCTCTCATCCAGATTCTTTCTTCCGTTTACTGCTTCGAATGCTCGTTCGCCCCCAGGTCATGCTGACGCTGGTGGTGGTGTGGGTGGCGGAAATGGTCTTCCGTGCAGACCTGTGGCTGGATGATGTGGCCATCGTCAATGCGACGGTGGATAACCTGCCTAAGGATCATTGGCTGCCGCGTCAGTTGTGGGCGCTCTCAGCTTACGTAGCTGAAGGTGAGGCCTGGGCCTACCAGATCTGGAATGTGCTGGCGCTCTGGGCCACGAGCCTAGGTGTCTATAAACTGATGCGGGCTTGGCTAGAAGAATCTTTCCGTGTCAGTGTGTGGCTGCGCTCGCCTGTGTCCGTGCTGGCTGGGGTGCTGTGTGCGCTGCATCCAGTGGCGAGCATGACGGCGTGTTCCGTGGGGCATCTGGATTGGCAACTGGCCACGCTCTGCGGCTTGCTCAGCGTGTTGGCGGCCCGCGCTTGGTGGCAGCGTCCGGGCCTGCTGCCACTGGGTGGGCTGGCGGGCAGTTTTCTGTTAGCCGTGTTATCGGCTCCGGCGGCTTTATTGCTAGGAGTAGGCGGAGTGGGCATCTGCTGGGCGCTGGCTAGCCAGATCGAACGCACGCGGGCCCGCACTTGGTTGGCGGCTGGTCCGGGGGGGCGAATTGCCGCTGGTGGAGTGGGCTGCGTGCTCGTGCTAGGGCTGGCGATCCATTTAAATATACTGTGGCAACGCTACACGGGTACCACCTCTGGCCTGACTTGGAGCACGCATTGGCTCACCCAGGGGCATATTTTCTGGGAGGAGATCCGCAGTTTGCTCATCCCCTTGAATCTGCTGCCGAGTCACACCGTCATCTGGAGTCACCATTGGACCGACTGGCAGAGCGTGAGTGGATTACTGCTCCTGGCGGCGTTGCTCGTGCTCAGTTTGTGTGCGCTCCTGCGCCCGGGGCATGATGCCCGACGGCCCTTGTATGGCCTCATCTTGCTGGCCCTGTGGCCTAGCGTGTTGGTTCTGGGCTGGCGCACGCTGGATGCCTTTGCCGAAGTCCGTTGGTATGCGGCCCTGCCCTGGGCGGCCATGTTAGCAGCCTGGGTAGTGGGGTGGATCACCACCCATTGGAGCGCGTTGAAATATCCGCTCGGCTTTGCCGTGCCCGCCTGCTTGGCGTTTACGAGTATCCACAATCTGGCCCATTTCCAGTCCAGCGATTTGATCGCGGCTCAGGTGCTCCAGCATGATCCCATGAACCTCCGCGCCCGCTGCTGGGCGGCGGAATTACAAGCCGAACGAGACAATCAGTATGGCGTCATTCAAGCCAGCCGTCCGGCCCAGGAGGCTTATGTACAAATGCTGGAGTTCAACAAACATGACCCCCAAGGCCGCACCTACGATCTAGTCAACGCCCTGCGGTGGTGGGTGGCCATCGAGCACCAAGTGCAGTCCGCCATGCAAAAAAACTACGGCTATGAATACGGCAAGGCTTATGCCGCTAACTCCACGCTGCGCGTAGTCGAGGAAGTGCGCAAAGTGGTGGCCCTGAATCCGGACGCGCAACCCTACTTGCAACGCCTCGCCCTCGCCATGGTAGAGCCGCCGCCCGGCTTGCCGCACCTTCCCAGTGGAATTCCTGGCATCACCAGCACGTTATCACCAGAGGTGGGCATACGCACGCGGACGGAGTAAACTTGCGGGCTTTCACGGCTGGGAAAATGGAGCAGGCTAACTATGGCTCCTGAGGTAGGGATCGAACCTACGACCTAGTGGTTAACAGCCACCCGCTCTGCCGCTGAGCTACTCAGGAATAACCAAAGCTCACGGGCACCACAAGGTGGCGACCGGGGCCTGACCATGCGTTCCCGAAGAGCATTTGCAAGAAGATTTTCCGGCTTTAAAGAAACTTTTAAACTTCGCTGGATTCACCCCCTCCGACCACGCGGCCTAACGGCCTACCCCCTCACGCGCCCTCCCCCACCCTCAGCAGCCGCCACGCCAGCGTGGACTCCGCAAAGCCCTTCAGCGGCAGATTCCCGCAGGGCTCCGTCTCCGCGTCGCCCGCCAGAGCCTCTTGCGTGGTGGCATCAATCAAAATTTCCTGTGGCGCAGCGGCATCGCACAGACGGCTGGCTAAATTCACCCGTTCTCCTAACACGGTATAATCTAGCCGATGAATACTCCCCATACAGCCGACTAACGCCGTGCCCGTGGTCAGGCCAATGCCGATGTCTAACTGGAAACGGGAACTCCGATTCAACTCCGCCCGCGCCCCCTGCATCTCCAGCGCACAGCGGGCCGCATTGGCAATATCGTCCGGCCGCGCCACCGGGGCTCCGAAGATCGCCATGATCAGATCCCCTACAAATTTATCCACCACTCCATGATGCCGATGCACGATCCGCGTCATCTCCGTCATGTGCTCATTTAATAACAACACCACATCCTGCGGACACATCCCCTCCGTCAGCCGCGTGAACCCCCGCACATCACAGAAGAGCACACTCACCTGCCGCAGTTCCCCGCCCAGCGTCACCTCCCCCCGCATCAGCGCCTTGGCGATGCCCTTATCCGCCACCTGAGTGAGCACCGCGTGGTATTTCCGATTCAGCGCCAGCCCCTTCGCCATTTGGTTAAAGGAGGCGCTCAGTTGTCCTAACTCGTCGTCCGATTTCACCTTCAC
Organism: Verrucomicrobiales bacterium; assembly: GCA_043757865.1. Classification (GTDB taxonomy): domain Bacteria; phylum Verrucomicrobiota; class Verrucomicrobiia; order Verrucomicrobiales; family V1-33; genus JAGNEJ01. Next base: position 12,393 of record JAYVOP010000302.1, read on the forward strand.
CCGCACCTCATAGTTCCCCTCCCCGATCTCCTCCGCCGCCCGCACTAACGCGTGGATCGGCTTCACTAAGCCACGGGAAAGCACCAAAATCGCTACCATCGCCCCGGCTAGCGCTAACGCCCCGGAGGCCAGGATGATGCGGAACAGCCCCGCCTGCTCCGCTTCCGCCTCCGCGAGGGAAAACAACCCCACCTGGCACGCCCGAATCCCAAAGGGCGAGCCCGGATTCAGCTCCCGATAGATCGCCCGGTAAGGCCGCCCCTGGATGCTCTGTGGGATCATCCCATCCCCCACCTCATGGTGATTGACCTCATCCTCGATCTCCTTCGCCAGTGATTTTGCGATCCCAGTGGGAATGCTTTTACTGAAAATTTTCCCATTGATCCACAGCCCACTTTGCATGGCGCCTAGCTCCGAATGCTCCCCAAAGACCGACTTGGAAAAGTCCTCCAGACTGCTGTAAGACAAGGCCACTAACAGCGCGCCCAGTGGCGGGGCCGGATTGTTTTCATCATCCGCGCGCGGACGGATCGGCGTGATGACAAACTCCTTTAACTGCGTCGGCTGATCGTCCGTCAGATCCTCATCCCCAATGCCGATGAACCCCGTCTGCTGTTGCGAGAGCTTCCCCGCCCGACGGGACCGCACTAACTTCACCAAAGTTTCCTCTGTAAATTTCCACTTCAGCCGCCGCCGTTCCTGATTGGCATTCCCCCGTGGGGAGGCCTCCGGCGGCTTAATCTCCGACCCCTTGGCATCTAGCAAGATCAGCGAGACCCCTTGATCCTGGGAACGACTCAGCACCGGGCGCGGCGGAGATCCAGGGCGCAATGGCAGTGTCAACTCCGGCAGTAATCCTAACGGCGGCAGCCCAAACGACGGCAGCCCAACGGCGGGCAGGCTAGGCGGAGATTTGAAAAGCCCCGCCTCCGCCACCGCCAACGCTGCCCGAGGGTCCTCGCTGGTCAGCGCACGGATAAATGACTCGGACTTCGCCACCGAGGAACACAGCGTCTCCAGCTCTTCTAGCCGATGCTGCTGGCGCAAGGTAAAGAAGCCTAACTGACTCTCAAATTGATTCGAGAACACCTTCGCATACGCCTCCTGCAGCCGCTGCCGCGTCACCCAAAGCATGACTGCGGTCACACCCACCACCACCAGGGTCATGGCGAGGATAAGTCGGCTGCGGAAGCGAAGGGAAAACATGTGCGGGGGGAAATAAACTGGCGCACTATGCCTGAAAGCCCCCACCCGTCCAGAGCGCGTTTGCTCCACGCATCCGCAGGAATCAGGGCCTCTCGCCGCAGCGCGAGGGGATCACATCATTTCCTTGCCGCCCCGCACTGTTGCAAACGCAAAGCCGCACCGCCAAGCTGGCGAGGGCTCCCGCTAGATCCCCGCAGGGATCGTGTCCCCACCACAGACTAGGGTGCCCAGGCCGGGCTCGCCTAACAGGGCTTTGGTGATGTTCCCCGGCGTGTTCATGTCAAAGACGATCACGCGTTTGTTATTTTCCATGCAGAGACTGAAGGCGGCGGCATCCATGACCTTGAGTTGGCGGCTCAGGGCATCCGTGTAGTTGATCTGCTCAAAGCGTTGGGCATCCGCATGTTTCATGGGATCTTTGTCGTAAATGCCGTCCACCTTGGTGGCTTTGAAGATCACGTCAGCATTGATCTCGCTGGCCCGCAATGCGGCGGCGGAATCCGTAGAGAAATAAGGATTCCCCGTGCCTGCGGCAAAGATCACCACGCGCCCTAACTCCAGATGCCGCACCGCCACCCGCTTCACAAACGACTCCGCGATGGAGTTCATTTCAATGGCGCTCATCACCCGCGTGGGCACCTCCGCAGCCTCCAGCGCGCTTTGCAGCGCCAGGGAATTCATCACCGTGGCTAACATGCCCATATGATCCGCAGTCGCCCGGTCCATGCCCTTATTTTGCGCAGTGAGGCCGCGCCAAAAATTCCCCCCGCCCACCACGATGCCGATCTGCACGCCAGTGGCATGGGCCGCTTTGATTTGGCTCGCCATGTCCTCCAGAATCGGGGGGCTTAGATTATCTAAGCTCCCGGTGGCTCGCAGCGCTTCGCCACTGAGCTTGAGTAAGACACGATGATAGTTTTTCCGACCGGTTCCGTTTGTTTCTGGCATAATGAGGGAAAGGTGACGATGGAATCAGCTTTCCCTAGCGTTGCAAAGAAAATGTTGGGAATTTTCCCCCAGGGCGCGTGCACGCGGAAGAATCGCACGTTGAGCCGCCGCGCTGGCCCGCTAGGCTGCCCACCATGAGCCCCCGATGCCTGATCCTCTTGTTCCTGTTCGCCACGCGCTGCTTGCCCGCCGCAGAGAATCTTTCTTTCAACCACGACATTCGTCCGATCCTTTCGGATAAATGTTTTTCGTGCCATGGCTTCGATGCCAAGAAACGGAAGGCAGACCTGCGGTTAGACACGCTGGAAGGAGCCACCAGCAAGGCCGAGAGCGGGGCGACGGCCATCACGCCAGGAAATTTATCCACCAGCGAACTCTGGAAACGCATCAATCTGCCCGCCGAGGACGAGGATCTGATGCCGCCCGTAAAATCTCACAAAACCTTATCCGCAGCGGAAAAGGCGACGTTGAAACTGTGGCTAGAACAAGGGGCCGCTTATCAAAAACATTGGGCGTTCGAGGCTCCGAAACTGACGCCTGTGCCTGCGGTGCCCAGCCGTGGCGCGGCTACCCCCATAGATGCTTTCCTCGCTGCGGCCCAGGAAAAGGCGGGGGTCACGCCCCAGCGCACGCTGGATGCAGATGCTCTGCTGAGGCGGGTGACATTCACGCTCACGGGCCTGCCCCCCACGCTGGCAGAGGCGGCAGCCTTCCGTGCAGATACCTCGCCTGAGGCTTATGAGAAGGTGGTGGATCGCCTGCTCGCCAGCCCCACTTATGGTGAGGAAATGGCGCGGCACTGGTTGGATCTAGCACGTTATGGGGATACCCACGGCCTGCATTTAGATAACGAACGGCTGATTTGGCTCTACCGGGACTGGGTGGTGCAGGCATTTAATCGGAACTTGGCGTTCGATCAATTTACCATCGAACAAATCGCAGGCGATCTGCTCCCGAACGCCACGCCGGACCAGCAAGTGGCCACGGGCTTCAGCCGTTGCAATGTGACCACCAGCGAGGGCGGGGCCATCAACGAGGAATGGCTCTACCGCTATGCCGTGGACCGCACCAGCACCACCGTGGCCACCTGGATGGGCCTGACCGCAGGCTGCGCAGTGTGCCATGATCATAAGTTCGATCCCATTTCTCAGAAGGAGTTTTACTCTCTGTATGCCTTCTTCTACAGCGCGGCGGACCCCGGCATGGATGGGAATGCCCTCACTGCTGGCCCCACCGCCCGCATCACGCCGCCGG
>JAYVOP010000303.1:0-4170 GCA_043757865.1 Verrucomicrobiales bacterium
GATGAACTGCGTGGCGCGCTCCGCATAGCGCAGGGTGAAGGTCTTCTGATCCTCCGCGCACACGTTAGGGATTAGCGGCGTAATGCCGTCGATCAAGGCCAGGGGAGGGAACGTGCTGGCCTCAGGATGACGCGGCCACATGTCCCCGGAGTAAGGAATGCCCAGGTAGGAATCAAACCCCCGCGCGGGTGGTAGCCACTGCGGCTGGGCTCCCAGATGCCATTTCCCGGCCATGCCCGTGGCATAGCCAGCGGCCTTTAAGCGCTCGGCTAGGGTGGGCCAATCCCTGGTCAGGCCTTGCTTCGCCTGCGGCGGGAGGGCTCCGCGGAGGCCCAATCTTTCATGGTAGCAGCCCGTGAGCAGCGCGGCCCGGGAGGCGGAACAGACCGGGCTGGAAACATAGAAATCCGTGGCCCTCACACCCTCGTGCGCTAACCGGTCGATGTTCGGTGTGTGGTAGCCTAGCGCGCCCGTGCAGGTCAGATCGGCATAGCCGAGATCGTCTGCATTGATGAGGATGAGATTCGGCGGTGGCGCGGCTAGGGCCAGCCGGGTGAGCAGGGCGCTGATTAGGAAAAAGGATGCAGGAAAGGACATGGGCGAAGATTAGAGTGGCTGGAGCCGGATCGTCTAGAGTAAAAGAGATCGTAGCCACGGGCGCTGCCATCCCCAGGAGTGGCTCCTCCTCAGGAGCCATCTCATCTTCCCGCTCCGTCCTAACGCCACTCTCAGTGGCTAACTAGCGATGCGTGGCTGGCCTCACTCCTGCGCGAAGATGATTTCTTTCACTAACCCTAACGGCAAGGTCACGGGACCAGCGGCGGTGGTGAGGACGGCTCCGGCTTCCGTACAGGCGAGGGCGCTGCCGGAGAGTTGGCCGCGGTCATAGAGATGGATGCGGAAGGGCGCGCGGTTCTCTGCGCTCTGCCCGCTGAAGGCCATGCTGCGGATGCGGGGCAGCGGCAGCGTGAGCGGTCCGGCGGCCACGGTGTCGATCTCCGCTTCGCTTTGATTCATGCTCAGCAGCTTGCCCTGGGCATCATCACCATTGTTAAATGCGAGCGCCACGCTGGCGCTATCTGCCGGGGCGGTGGTGCTGAAGCTGCCGTCCCATGGGGCGATCCAGATGTTCCGAATGCTGAACGCTTTATTACCAAACGTGCCGGGGAAAAAGACCGCGCGCGTGATCTCCGTCCAGGGGTCTTCTGCCTTGAGTTTACAGGTGCCTAACTTCTGGCCATTCATGGCTAGGTGCAGGCAATGGTTGGTGCGGTCCAGCACCATTTGGTAACGGACATCGGGATTGCTATAGATCTTTTCAGGGATGACGAATTGGAATTGATCCATCTGCTGATTCCCTAACGTCAAGGCGCGGCGGATGCGCGTGACCCGCAGGGAATCCCCCGAAGCATAGATGGAAAAAGCTCCCTGGCCATGCGCGTCCATCAACGTAAACACCATGTAACTCTGCATACTGCCGACGGAAAATTCAATCAACGCCCCATCGTTCGCATCCGCAGTGATGGGCAAGGCGAGGCCGGGCTGGCTGCCATCATTCGGATTCAAGGTCCGGCTGCGGTAGGTGCCATCCACGTAATTAAAGACAAACTGCGGAGTGGTATCATCATCATTGAAGGTCGCGCTATTTCCCCCCGCACTCAGCGTTTCCCGCCAGCGTTTGCGGCCACTGGCACCGTCCGCCACCAGCTTAGCCGCAGGCGCACTGTAAATGGTCGCCAGGTCTCGGCGGGGCAATTTCCACTGCGGATCGAAGCTCGTCCTCACGGTTAGGGAATCGGGCTCCACAGCTAGGACTTCCGCTGGGAACCAATCCCCATTGTGCAGTCGGATCACTTGCGTGAGAGGGATGGCGTCCTCACTGCGGGGCGCTAGCAGTAAGGATTGCAGCTCGCTGAGGGCGATGCGGAGCGGTTGTTTGGCCGCAGAGAGCCGCCAGGAAAGTTGCCCCTCGGCAATGGGCGGGGCGAAGTTGCCCGTCAGCACCCGGCCACTGCGAAAGGTCAGCACATCCAGCTTCCCAGGCGCGGGGGCAGGTAGCGGCGTGGCGCTGCGGAATTCTAATCCGCGCAGTTTCTCCACGGGCATCCGCAGCTCGCCAGCGAAGCTAGTGGCGATGGTGACTTGGCCCTCCGCGAGGCGCACGGCGGTAGCGCTGAAGCTGCTGCCCGGCTTTGTTTCCACGGCTATCAGAGCCGGGGCAGCGGGTGCGGCGGCGGGCTGGAGTTGCAGTGTGAGCGGGAGGGTGCGCGTCATGGCGGGCTGCCCAGCGAGGATGATCTCAGTAGCGCTCAGCGTCTGGAGCGAGCCTGAGAGCGGGGCTGCAGCGCCTGCGGTGAGGAGATCCATTTCCTGGTTAGGCGTTGGCAGCGTGATCGTGCCGCCATGCCAGGGGCGCAGTTGGAGATGGGAAAATGTGCTATCGTCGATGGCGCTAAATTGGAATACGCGCCCCGCGCGTGGCAGGTCCTCGCGCGAGAGTGGGCCCAGCTCATAGCTGCCGAGCAGGCGCTCATTGCGATAAACTTCCAGTGATCCTAACAGCCGATCCACATAGATATGGAAATGCTGCGGATCCCGGTAATCTGGCACTAGAGGCAGTTCCCGGGCCGAGGTGGGCTGGAGATTGTAGAACCTCATGCCGTCAAAATTGCCCACGGCTAACGTGTCTTGATTCCACTCAATGCGCACGAGGCCTGGGGTGTTGAGGCTGCGGTTATCCCCCTTCTGGGCAAAGAGCACTAACTCCCAGCCGGGCTGCAAGGTATTTTGATAGTCGAAATGGAATTCCAGCGCGGGCGGCAGTTCCAGGAACTTCCGACTGAGCGCAGCGCGCTTCGGGCTGTGGTTCCGCCAAGCGTTCTCTGCGAACGTCCACGACTGCTCCGTGGCTGTTCTCCAGCCGTCTTCCGCCGTGGGGCCGCGATAGAAAACGGGTGCGGCTAGGGCCTCCGGGCCTGCGATGCCGGCCTCGGCCACTTGCGCGCGGGCGAGCGTGATCGCCTGTTGGTTTTCAAAATTGAACTGAAATTTCCCGTCCGCTAACGTCAATTCACTGCCGCTGAGACTGCTGCCATCCGTGAGGGAAAGCGTGGCGGGCAAGCTGTTCGGTCGCACGCCGCCCAGCAGCCGGATCGTCTGCACGGCGGTCAGATCCAGCGTTACCTCCGGGCCCGTGGCCAGCTTGAGGGTGGCCTCCGTGTCGGTTAGGGAAAGGAGTTTGCCCTCCAGGCGATTCCCATCCCGCAGCACCACGGCATCCAGCGGGGCGGTCTCCGTGGCGAGGTTCGGCACATTATAAAAGCGCACCGGCTGGGGCTTGTTGCTGTTGGTGGTGGTGGTGAAGCCCAGGCCGAAGCCCAAGTTGGCTTGGGCGGGCATGGCTTCCAGATCCACTTTCACGTCTAGCTCCTTGCCCTCGCGCAGCAGATGCAGCGTGACCTTGGTGCCCGGCTTGGTGGCGCGGACGGTGGTGCGCAGGTCTTGCTCATCCTTGAGTGCTTTATCGTCGATCTTTAAAATGCGGTCGAACGCCTTCACGCCGGCCTTAGCCGCTGGCCCCGTTTCCACCACGCCGATCAATCCCACGCCCGTTGGTGGCTGTTCCCCGTCCTCTAGATCCAGATTTCCGCTCACCTCCATTTGCACGCCTAACCAGGATGGATTGGCCACGCCATCCGCCGCCGCTGGCTGCACGGGCACGCCGTTGATGATGATGAGGTTTCCGCCTTGGACATTGATCTGGCCACCGCCTTGGATCTTGAGCACGGCGCCAGGAACAGCAGCCGGTTCCGGCACGATCTTTTCTACCTTGATCTCCACCTGTGGGGCCTCCATGGCAGGCAAGGGAGCCGCCTCCTGGGCTGAACCCAGCGTGGTAAGGAGGAGCAGGCCAGAGCAGCATGGCAGGGAAAGGAAACGGAGAAAACGGAGCATGGTGCGGCCACCGTAGCACAGGTTTTGCAGAAATCTAACTCACTTCATATTTCCGCTCCGGCTCTGTCGTTGTGCTCGGTAGGAAGCAGCCGACGATCACGCTGAGCACGGCCATGGTGCAGGCGACGTAGCCCGCCGCTTGGGCGATGTGCATCGGCTTCGGCAGGCCATCTGCGGCTAGCATGGGAGCGATGATGTTGGTGGTCACCAACGCCA
>JAYVOP010000304.1:0-15776 GCA_043757865.1 Verrucomicrobiales bacterium
GCGCCCCTTGAGCACCACCTTGCGGGCGGCGTGATCGGTGATTACCTCTACGAGTTTCCATGGCTGCGTAAGCCCCAGCATCATTTCAAGATCTTTGGCAGTCATGCGCAACGATCCGGCTCACCACGCAGCCGACAAGTAAATTTTCCCACACCGTCCGACGAAGTAACGAATTTTTGGACCTACCAAAGGAAGTGGGGGAATACGCCGCTATGATTATCGCGCCCGCTCCAAGAGGTGGTTTACGTGTTAGCAACTACACCCGCTGGGAAATGCAAAACTAGGAGCACTAGAAGCAGGACCACCGTAGATCAAAAATTGTTCCGTATGCTGCGTATCGTAGCCACCGACAAAGAAACCACGAGATGCATGGAGGTGGAAGACTAGATACTTCAAATGTTAGACGATCAAAGAACGCTGACACCTTGCATTGCCTGCATCCAACGGTGTCGCACATTTGCTCTAAAAAAACCGCAGCGGAATCCTTCAGGGCGGCCACCACAGCGCTCCAGGAAGCTTCTACAGAAAGGTCGGCTCCTAGCCAGCGGAGGTATTTTAAGCTGCGTTGCGTGAGCCGTTTGATGCAGACAACGGTATTGCACTTTCGGCTGAAATTTATTCCCTAGCCGCGCTGTGGCGGGGGCGCGCTTGATCCTTGAGAGGTTGGTTTTGCCGACTCGGATGGGGGTGCGAGGCTTTCATCTCGACTCTGTGACCATGTCTTGCCGGCCTCGCATGACGCTGGTTTTCGTCTCGCCTTTATACCCACAGGGCGGCTTTGCCTGCGGAGTTCGCAGGCCTTGTTTTCAGATATACTGCGCTTATTTGTTGGCTCCCTAGCATAGAAAATTTAAATTTTTTAGGGCTATTATAAACACTCCTCGCCCAGTGCTTCACGCGCATTTCTTCCGCCCGCTGGCAGACCTTTTTGCTCACCTCCAGCTCCGCCGTGCTGGCCCTAAAGTGCGGTGGCGGAGTGGCGCGCGGCTTGGGCGCTGGCTCTCCGGCGGGTGCAGGGGATTCTGGGACCGCAGTGGGAATCTTCGGCTTGGCAGGCGTCTCGTCGGCCTTAAACGGTGCCAGCAACAGTAGGATGCTGAGCCTCCACTGCGGGAACAATCAAGGCCTCCGGCAGCGGCTCATCGGGGTTTGGAAAAGAACCGACATGGGGCTAGGGTTTGTTGGTTAGGAATTTCAGTAGCTCAATGGCCTCGCGCTCGGAGAGGGATTCTAGCAGGCCGGGGGGCATGAGGCTTTGAGCCAGCTTTTCCCGGGACTGCACTTTGTCTTTAGAAATGGTGATGCTCTCGATGATCGTGCGCAGGGTTAGGGTGATGAGGGTGTCCTTTTCCAGGGCCCCGGCCACCACATTGCCATCGGTGAGTTTGATGACGTGGAGTTGGTAGTCATCGCCCACGACCGCGTTCGGATCGGCAATGTTTTCGATGAAATAATCGATCCCATTCCCCCACGTCCCACCGAGATTCGGACCGATCTTAGCCTCGCCTTCACCATGGGCATGGCACGTGGAGCAGGCCTTGGTAAAGACTTCCCGGCCCTTGCCTGCATCGTAAGCCCAGAGCGGAGCTTCCTGGTAGAGCTGCTTAAATTTAGCTATGGTGGTGCGTGCTTCCGCCGAGGTCTCGGAAATTTTGCCCCAGACGGTGGCCAGTTTTTCATTGAGTCCGGCATGGCCGAGATTCCGCATCTGGCGGAGGTGCAGGGAGGTGCATTCTTTCTTGGAAAAGCTGCCGTCCTGCATGGCCTGCACCAGTGCTAGCGCCAGGGGCACGCGGCTCGTCAGCGCAGCTAGGGCGGCGGCTCGGTCCGTGGGATTGAACTTGGCATAGCGTTGAATCAGGGCGCTGGCGATGGCCGGATCATCACTGCGTCCCAGCAGGGGAATCACCGCCGAGCGGAACGCGTCGTTGTCTAGCAAGCTGGCGAACACGGGCAGAGAGGCGGAATCTCCCAGGCGCTTCAGCAGCGCCAAGGCCGCACGGCGGCTGGGGAGCGGGGTTTGCGCATTGGCCAGTTGCTGGCGCACGCGGACTAACGCGGACTCATCCCCAAAGACGGCGGCCAACTCATCCACCGCCGCCAGCGCGCCCACGGTCCGCACCACTTGCGGCCAAGCGGCAGGGGCTTTCAGTCGCGTTTCTTCCCGCACCGCAAACGCTAGGATGCGCATCACCCGGCCCGCGGACTCTGCGGATAGTTCGGCAGTAGCCGTATCCAACGCCTCCCGCCCTAACTCGCTGGTGCCCGCATACCAGCGAATGCTATCCGCCAGGGAAACGAGCGGCGTGCTAGCCGCTAACTTCAGCGCGCGGGGCCAGTCTGCGGCCGCCAGCGGGGCCAGCCCAGACCACAGCAGACTGGGCAGGAAACGATCCTCCGCATCCTCCGCGTGCCCGGCCAGCAGCGTGGCAATCTCCCAGGCCACCTCCGACTTCATTTCCGGCAAGGCCGAGGCCAACGCCAGCCGCACCATGCCAGACGGATCACCACTAGCCAACTCGGCCAAACCCTCCAACTGCCCATGTCCGAGCTGAATGGCCCACGCCCGCACCGCTTCATCAGCATGATGCGCAGCCGCATTCAGCAGAGCTGCATCCAGCCTCCCGCATTGATGCAGCGCCCAGAGCGCACGCAACGCCAGCGGAGCAGCGGCATGGCTGGCCTGCTTTGCTAGCAGGGCCAGGGCGGTGGCATCCACCTTTTCTAGGGCGGCCCGTTCCATCAGCAGCCGACGCGCATGACGCGCATACCAGTCGTCCTCATGCGTCTGCATTTGGGCTAATTCCACATCCGTGCGCGCCCGCAGATCCACGCTCACAGGCTGGTAGGTGGCCGCCCAGGACAGCCGATAAATGCGGCCATTTGTGCGATCCCATTTCTCTTCCACCGGCGTGTGGCAATGCTGTTGGTCATACCAATCAATGAGATACACCGCGCCATCCGGGCCGCTCTGGAGGTCCACCGCCATGTAACGTGGGTCTGGGGAAAAGGCCATGTCCGCCCCGCCATGCATGGTCTCGAACCCCGTGCCGCTGCGCACATTCACTTGATGATTCATCTGCTGGCCGTGCAGATTATTCGTGAACAAATGCCCCCGATACGCCGCTGGCCAGTTCGTGCCTTGATAGATCATCGTCCCCACATGGCTATGCCCGCCGAAGATGGCCGTGGTGCCGGGTTTACCAGCACCACCCTCGCCACTATCATAACGCGCCGCCGCTGGGAGATAGTTCTTTAAACCGGGCGCAAAGTCCGGCCCGGCATTGGAAATGAAAGGCGCGTAGCCTGCATTGGCTTGATTCCAATAATGGGCATGGGGGATCACATAGGTGGTCCCGCCACCACCATAAAAACTGCGGCAATGAGTCATAAACCAATGCCCTGTTTCATCATAGTCGATCCCCCATTGATTACTCCCGCCGTGGGCGAAAACCTCGAACTCCCGCCGTACTGGATGGAAACGCCACACCCCCGCGTGCATCGGCACCCGCTGGTCGGCGGGCGTGCCGGGCTTGCCGATATTGGCCGTGGAAAAGACCCCGTGGCAGCCATACAACCAGCCATCCGGGCCCCAGGAAAAGCTATTTAGCGTCTCATGCGTGTCTTGAAACCCCCAGCCATCGAGCAACACTTCCGGCGGCCCATCCGGCTTATCATCACCATCTCGATCTGGGATAAACAACAGTTGCGGAGCTGCTCCTATGAACACCCCGCCAAAGCCTAACTCGATTCCGCTGGCTAAATTAAGTCCTTCTTGAAAAACCGTGCGCGTTTCAAACCTTCCATCGCCATCTTTATCACCATAGATCACGATCCGATCCCGCCCTTTGCCCTCCGGCTGTTTATTCGGATAGGACAAGCCTTCCACCACCCAGAGCCGCCCTCGGTCATCAATCGCAAAGGCGATCGGCTGCACCACTTCCGGCTCTGCGGCTATGAGTTCCATTTGGAAGCCCGCCGTCAGTTTCATGCCCGCCACCGTGGCTTGGGCCTCTGCGTTTGGCACTGCGGTGGGCTTGGCGGGATTATCTCGCAGATGCCAGAGCACCGGGCTCTGGGTAGCGCGGCTCCCCTCTGCCAACTGCGCTGGGGCGGCCTTGTGAAAGACGAAATCATCAAAGTTTAAATGCTGCCAACCACCCTTTCCTTGATCCACCAGCCGCAAAAAAAGCGCCTTCCCTAACACGGGCCGCAGATCCACCACCTCCCGCACCAGATTCTCCACGCCACGACCCGTAGCCGTGTGGAAAACCTTACCCGTAGCTGATTCCACGATCTCTAACCGCACCATGGCGGGATCTTTTCCTCCGCCAATCAAGCAACTGGCCCACGGCTCGGTGGCAATAAAGGGCACGGAGGTCAGCGTCCCCATCCCCGCATCCGTATGGGTGGGCTCATAGCCCCCGAGCCAGAATTCGCCCGTGTGCTGGCTGGCCTCACTGGGCTTGCGCGGATGCACCGTATCACCCTTGATCGGCTGCTCTTTCCACGCATCCCCCGTGGCCGTCCAGTCGGCTAACGTGCCCGTTTCAAAATTGAAATTGAGCACCCGTCCATCCTCCCCGCGCACCGGAATGGCAGCAGCCTCTGCCGCCGTGGTGGCTGATCCAGAGGGAAATTCCGTGCGGCCTAAATCCTGTAACTGCACGTGGCGCAACGCCAACTTTCCCTCTACCAGCCGGAATCCTAACGGCCCCATCCACGCGGCATCCTTGGTAGCATGGTCATCTAAGGCCCCACAGAAGGTGGCATTGATCCACACTTCCACATGTGATCCCACGGCCTTCACGCGGCAGTGTTGCCAGTCCGGGCGCTGGGGCATGGCGATGGTGCCCACGGGATCTTCCCACCGCCGACCATCTGGAGCAATGGAGGTGCGCGTGCCTGTTTTCATCAACACACCACGTTCATTCGCGCCTGTGATGCTGCCGTCCGTTAGACTACAACAGAGCGTCCGCACCTGCACGGAGGCGGCTCCGGTGCATTGGTAGTCGAACTCAACCACGAAATCTGCGACGGGCTCTTTCCAGGAAATTTCCCGCCTCCCCTCAGCCTGCATCGCCCCCTCCACCACGTGCCAGCCCTGCCCCGTCCAACCTGCTAGGCTCTGACCATCAAAGAGGTCCGCCGCTGGCAACTGCGGGGAAAAATGCACGCCCAACAAGGCACCGGAAAGGAAGAGGAATCGCATGGCGTACCGATGGCGGCCCCAGGCTAAGCGGCAAGCCGCCACACAGTCCCTTTCACGTAAAGAGGCGCGGGAGCCCCGCCCGTAAGCCAGTGCGCGTGCCCTGGGAATCAAACGTGAGAGCCGCTAGGCAGCCATCCGATTGCATGGCGTAACAAAATGGGACCTCACGCAGTGTTGAACTCACTCCCAGTCGTAAAGCATTGGTTGAGCCAGAATGGCTTCCGCCTCTGCTGCCAACGTCTTGTATTCCGCTTGGCTCAGATCCGCCTGATCTCCCTTAAAATAAGTTTCCAGAAATACCAAGTAGATGGCCTCATCCATTTCTTTAGAGCTGTAGATTAAGCGATACCCGCCGCTCTTGCCCGCGTTTAATCCAGGGGCGCGCAATCGCATCTTTCTTAGATCGTGGAAGCGTGGAATAGACACTCCATAGTGCGCATTTAGCCGGAGCACTTGCAACACGGAGGGGCACCCTTCCAGCACCCGATGCTTAGATTTTTTCCCCGAGGATCTCACTCGTTTAGCGCAGTGGAAGCGGACATCCATGCGTCACAGTCCATCCGGGTCCTCGGCGTATCCATAGGCCATGAGTTCGGGAGAAAGCTTGTCTAGCAGCGTTGCATAGTGCCAAGCTGGCTCCGCATGGCTGAGGTCCGAGAGTATGGTAGCGCTTTTTTTGCCAAGCTCCTGACACACGGATTCTACGATGGCTAACTCATCGGTTGAAAACACACTTAGGTCTGGATGGCGCACGGAAATAACTTCATTCAACTTCATTTGTCCCACGGTGCGAGGCTTGGTTTGCACCTCCCCGCGCTTTACCAAACTCTTCAGGTGTTTCTCTCCACGGCTGGGCACGGGGCCGTGCTCGTATTTAATGAATTCAGAATCCGTAATCGTCTCTCCCATCTCCCGCAGCGCCCGCGTATCCACGAAATAAATCAGTTTCCACAACTTCGTCAGCCCAAGATTCTCCACCTTAGGATGGCTCCCCAAGTGGACGATCAGTTCTTCTAGTTTACGGCTTTGCATGGGCAGAGAGTGGGACCAGCGCCCCTGCTGGTCAACGAAATTGTCGGTATGCCACTTCGACTTGCGCATTTCCTGCACATGGCAGATACAACGCGGCCGCCTCAGCGGCCATGCCCATCTATGAGTCAGCCTATCTTAATCCAATCTGCCACTGTCGTCCGAGCCTCTGGAGCCACGGAAGTGGCGGACGTGTTGCTAGCCGAAGGCCGCGTGGAGGCCATCGCACCGCACCTGCTGCCGCCACCGGGCGCGCGCGTCATTCCGGCAGCGGGCATGGTGCTGCTGCCCGGCCTGTTCGATGGCCATGCGCACCTGCGGGAGCCCGGCCATGAGGACGCGGAATCCATTGCTACAGGGGCTTTGGCGGCTCTGCGCGGCGGCATCACGGGCCTGGTGATGATGCCGGACACGCAGCCTCCGCTGGACAATGGCGGCATGGTCCAGAGCGTGCTGGACGTAGCGTCCAAGGTGCCCCACAAACTCGATTTCTTCGTGGCTGGCTCCATTTCCAAAGGTGGAAAAGGTGAGCAACTAGCCGAGCTGAGCGATATGCAGCAACGTGGTGCGGTGCTGGTCACGGATGCCCCGCAAGCCGTGGGGAATCCGCAGTTGCTGCGTCGTGCATTGCAATATGCGCGGGATCTGGACTTGCTAGTAGCCACGCATTGTGAGGTGCCAGAACTCAGTGCACAAGGCTGCATGAATGATGGCAAGACCTCCTACCGCCTCGGCCTGCCCGGCCTCCCGCCTTGCTCAGAGGAGATCTGCCTCGCGCGGGACATCCGCCTAGCGCAGTCCGTGAATACCCGCATCCACATCAATTTCATCAGCACTGCGCGCAGCGTGGAAACGGTGGATCGTTATAAAAACAAAGAGTCCATGCCCGTCACGGTGGGGGTCACGCCGCATCACCTGCTCTTTACGGAAGAGGACATCGGCGGCTATGACACCACGTTTAAAGTGAAGCCGCCACTGCGCACCGCGCACGACCGCCTAGCCCTGCAACAAGCCGTGCGCGCGGGCATCATCGACGTCATTGCCACGGATCATGCGCCCTTTACCGAGTTTGAAAAAGTGCGGGAGTTCGCCCCCGCACCCTTCGGCATGATCGGGCTGGACACGGCCTTGGTGGCTCTCTACGAGCGCCTGATCCGTCCTGGTCTGCTGGATTGGAGCACGTTAGTCAAAGCCTTTTCCTCGTCCCCCCGGCGCCTCATTGGCCAGCCCATGGCCGCCCTCGATCCCGGGCAGACGATCAACTGCGTCCTCTTTAATCCAAGCGCTAGCACCACGTTTGATCGTGAAACGCTGGGCTCTAAAAGCATGAACTCTCCGTTCCTCAACCAAACCCTCGCAGGCCAAGTCGCCCTGGTGATGCTGCGGGACCAACTTCTCCTCGACCGTCTTCCCGCATGACTTACTCTGAAAAACTCCAACATCGCATCACCCTCACCGGCGGCGGCCTCTGTGTGGGCCTGGACCCACGGCCAGATCTCATCCAGGGGGATACAAAAGATTTCCTCTTCCGCGTCATCCACGAGACCGCACCCTACGCGGCTGCTTTCAAGCCGAACAGCGCCTACTTTGAGGCGCAAGGCAGTGCGGGGTTTCGCCTGTTAGAAGAGATCTGTGCGGCCATTCCCCGGGACATTCCCATCGTGCTCGACGCCAAGCGGAGCGACATCGGAGAAACGCAGCGTTACTATGCCAAGATGGCCTTCGAGGTCATGGGCGCAGACGCAATCACGCTGAATCCCTTCCTCGGCTATGACTCCATCGAGCCCTTTCTCGGTTATGCCGGAAAGGGGCTCTATCTGCTAGCCGTGACCTCCAATCCAGGCGCGCAAGATCTGGAAATGCAACTGCTCGCGAATGGCGAACCCGTTTATACGAAAGTGCTAGAAATGGCCGCCCGCAGCCACGGCAGCGCAGCGGAAGTAGGCTTCGTGGTCGGCCTGACGAATGCGGCTAGCGCGGTCCTGGCCCGGGTGCCGGACGTGCCGCTGCTGGTGCCCGGCCTAGGTGCGCAGGGCGGGGAGATCAGCGCCCTAGCAGGTCAGGCGCGGCAGGCTCCGGTGCTTATCAATGCCTCCCGGGGCATCCTCTTTGCCGAGCCTGAGCGCTCGTTTGCCGACAAAGCGGCCTCGTTTCTTCAGCAACTTCGCCCACTCATTACCGCATGAAAAAGCCCGCCCCAGCCACCCCCGACGCCGTTTCCGCTGAGGATGCCGTCCTGCTCAAAGCCTACGAGGACACGCGCAAAAGTTTGATCGAACGGTTAGGCAACTGGGAGGACCAGAAATCCTGGGAAGATTTCTACAAGCGTTACTGGAGGCTGATTTACGCGGTGGCGCTGAAGAGCGGCCTGCGCAGTGAGGAGGCACTGGATGCCGTGCAAGAGACCATCGTGGTCGTGGCTAAACAGCAGAAAGAACACCGCTATGATCCTGCCAAAGGCAGCTTTAAAAGTTGGCTGATGACGCAGACCCGTTGGCGCATCAACGACCAGTTCCGCAAGCGCGCCAAGGACACCGCCATGCACCTGCCAAATTTCGCCACGGACGACCGCCGCACGGATGTGGTGGAGCGCATAGCCGATGACTCTGGCAATAAACTAGAAGCCATCTGGGATCGCGAGTGGGCCAAGTCCCTGACCGATCGCGCCTTAGCCGCCGTGAAATTGAAGGTCACTCCCAAGCAGTTTCAGATCTTCGATTGCTACGTGGTCAAAGATTGGAGCGTGCTGCAAGTCAGCCGAGAGCTAGGCGTGAGCATGGCCCAAGTCTATCTGGCGAAACATCGCGTAGGCGCGTTAGTGAAGAAGGCGCTGCGGGCGATTGAGCGGGATTTGTATTAGGATCGACGGGGCCTGGGAAGGGCTGCCTCACGCTTGCCAGTCCACAATTTTCAATCCAGGAACCCGGGAAAATTCATCCCAATTATGCGTCACCAACGTAAGGTCTAGAGCAAGGGCTTGGCCAGCCAACATCAGATCATAAGGTCCGATCAACATGCCTCGTTTCTGCAGGTGCCAACGTATGGATGCCGCTTTCATCGCGGCCATTTGATCGAACTCCACCAAATGCAAAGGGTTCACGAATCGTTCCACCTTTTGTCTTTCCTGAGCCGGGAATTTACAGCGCTCAATGCCAGAATAAAGCTCGTAGATAGTCACTGAAGAGACTCCACAATCATCTGGCAATACGCCCCGGAGCCTCTCTGCCACCGCTGCATTTCCCCGCATCACCGCAATGCAGACATTGGTATCGAGTAAAAAAAGCATGGATCTGCAGTTTCAATCGAAGCTGGGACAACTAGGAGTCACGCCTTGCTCTAGCCGGACAAAGGCCTCGTCTTCGATGCAGATCATCTGAAAATATTTGTCAGGCCAAGCGCTTTGCCTGACTGGCTCAATCACTAAACCATCTCCAAAGCGACGGATGTTGACTTGTTCGCCAAGCATCCGCAACTCCTGCGGAATCCGCAACGTTTGAGTTTGACCATTACTAATCAGGGTTGTCGTCATGGGCCGAAGTAGCATTCCCACCGCCTGTCGTCAACCAGTAGCATCCCCCGCGCGGTGGCGTGCAGGCTTCCGCCCCACTCTACACCCCCAGCCGCTGGCCTTGATAGGTGCCTTGCTCAATGGCGTCCACCCAGGCGGCGTTGGCCACATACCACGCGACGGTTTTGGCGAGGCCGCTGGCGAAATTTTCTCGTGGGGCCCAGCCTAGCTCGTGGACTATTTTCTCACAGTTAATGGCATAGCGGCGGTCGTGCCCTGGGCGATCTGTGACGTAGGTGATGATCTCTGCGGCGGTCTTTTGCGCGGCGGGAGATTGATGGGTGTGGACGGCGGAGATGAGTGCGTGGACCACTTGCAGGTTCTGCATTTCACAACGTCCGCCCAGGCAATACGTCTCGCCCGCTCGGCCTTTGAGCAGTGCTAACAGCAGTCCCCGGCAGTGGTCTTCCACGTAGAGCCAGTCCCGCACTTGGCGGCCATCTCCATAGACGGGCAGCTTTTCGCCACGCAGCACCTTGCGCACCATCAGTGGGATCAGCTTCTCAGGAAACTGATAGGGGCCGTAGTTGTTGGAGCAGTTGGTGGTCACCACATCCAGGCCGTATGTGTGATGGAAGGCGCGGGCCAGGAAATCGCTCCCGGCCTTGGAGGCTGAATACGGGCTGTTAGGCGCATAAGGCGTCGTTTCACAGAAGGCCGGGGCCGTCGCGCTCAGGGAGCCATAGACTTCATCCGTGCTGACGTGGAGAAAGCGGAACTGCGGCTTTGTCTGCTGGTGGTGATTCGCTTCCATGAGGAGGCGGAAGGTGCCCACAAAGTTGGTTTGGATGAACTCCTCCGGGTTGGTGATGGAGCGATCCACGTGCGACTCCGCCGCTAGATGCATCATGGCATCGATCTCGTGCTCCGCGAGCAACTGACGCACCAAGTTGCTATCCATGATGTCCCCTTGGACGAAAATGTGGCGCGGATCGCCCGCCACGGGAATCAAGTTAGCGACGTTGCCCGCATAGGTGAGTTTGTCTAGATTCACGACCTTGGAAATGGTCTGGCCCGTCTCCCCAGCGGCTGGGCCTAACAGGTAGTGAACGAGGTTAGAGCCGATGAAGCCAGCGGCTCCGGTAACGAGGATATTCATGCGGGGGAATTAGCGTTGGGCAGGTGCAGGTGCAGCGGGAGAAGTGGCGTGTTGGAAGTCCCGCATGGTCTGTCGGAGAACCGAGAGGACGGCAGGATCAGCGGCCACTTTCTGCGTCAGCGGGACGAGCTTGGCCATGATTGACTGGGCGCGCTCCGTAAGTTTTTCATCGGCATCCATTTCCGCACGGATGGCGGCGGAGGGCTCGCCCAGGGCGGTCGCGGCTTGGCTCAGGGCGGTGATTTCTTTATTGATCTTGGCCAGTTTCGGTTTGGCCACTTCCGCACTAGCCGCATCATTAGCGGTGGCCAGGACGGTGCTGAATTCTTCTAATTTGGTGAAGAGCTTTTCCCCCGCCGCCACGAAGGTGGCCTTCGTAGGGGCCGCCGCCGCCGGGGCAGCAGTCTGGGCCCCCAAGCCCAAAGGCATGGCGCAAAGCAGAATTAAAAAGGCGTGGGACAGAGTCATGGCTCGCAGTAAGGTGACTAACTAACGGAGACAAGCTGAAATCTAGCGCTTCCTTAGATCCACGAATTCCGGCAGCGCCAATTTCCATCGCAGAGCCGCCAAACGCAGCACCAAAATCACCGCCGCCCCGATCATAAATGGAGAGGATGCACCTAAGTCCGGCAGCCACTGGACCAAGCACAGATAGACCACGCAGCCCGCCGCCGCCGCCGTGGCGTAGAGCGTATGATCCCTGCGGAACACGAGCGGGATCTCATTTAAAATCACATCCCGCAGCAATCCGCCAGCCACGCCCGTCACCGTTCCTAACGCCACCGCCGCCAGTGGCGTGGCTCCAAACTGCCCAAACGCCTTCTGCGTGCCGATGATGGCAAATAACGCTAGGCCAATGGCATCCGCTAGTTCTAACAACCACCCGGGCAATGGCAAATCCCGAGACCGCGCCACGATAAACGTCACGCACGCCGCCAGCAAAGCCGTGACCACCAACCGCGAATCCCTAATCCAAAACACTGGCGTGTCCCCCAGACACAGATCCCGCAAGGTGCCCCCACCAAAAGCCGTCACCACCCCTAACACCAGCACGCCAAACAGATCAATCCGCCGTCCACGCGCAGCCACTACCCCAGAAATGGAGGCCGCAGCGACGCTGGAGTGTTCTAAAAAAGTAAACAATGAGAGATGTGGAAGCATCGCCCTGCCATGCGGCGGCCTGGCCCATTTCACAAGTCGAGAAACGGAGGTTCAGGAAAACATCAGCCATAGCGCAGAGCCTCCGGCTAGCAGGAGGATGACGCGTTGGAAGACCTGCTGGGGGATGCGGGCGACGATCTGTTTCCCCGTGAGGAGGCCGAGCACGACGGCGGGAGCTTGGCAGACATTCAGGGCTAGGCTACCGCTATTGATCAGGCCTAGATTCAAGCTCAGAGGCACCTTGGCGAGGTTTACGAAGAGGAAGAGCCACGCCATAGTGGAGACGAGTTGGGGCTTGGGCAGGGCGATGATGAGCAGGTAAATGCTCGCCACGGGGCCAGCGGCATTGGCCACCATCGTGGTCACGCCAGTGAGGATGCCGACCACCCAAGTGAAGGCTGCGGAGCGCGGCAGGCTCGTGTCCAGTTGGGGGAAATGTTGCCGCACCAATTGCACGCCTAGCATTAGCAACACCACGCAGCCGACCAGCGGATTGAACCACGCCTTGTGGTCGGCTAATAATTTCATCACCACCCAGCCCAGGAGCAGTCCGATGGCAATGGGGCCAGCGAGGCGGCGGATCTGCGGCCACTGCACGTGGTGGCGGAAGGAGCCAGCGGCCAGCACATCCGCAAAGATCAGCAGCGGCAGCACGACTCCCGATGACGGCAATCCTCCCAACACCAGTGCGGTCAGCGCCACGCCTAACATGCTGATGCCCGGCAGTCCGGCCTTGGACATGCCGCTGCAAAAGGCCGCAAAGAGCAGGGCCGCCCACTCCAGCGGAGCGTGCTGGGGCCACATCATTTCTCGCCTGCCATCAGCAGTAAATAGCGTCCCCAGGAGCCGGGGGAAACGGTGGGATGTTCGTGCTTAAATTCCTCCACGGCCACGCGGAAAATCAACTGCGCGGCGGCCTCCGTGGTGGGCACACGGGTGAGGATTTGGCCGAAATGCGCGCGATCTCCCAGCAGGCGGGTGTAGATTTCCAGCGTGGTATCTGGGCTGGTACCGCCCTGCTCCAGGATCTCCGCATTGCGGGTTTGCAGGCTGAGGACCACCGCATTTTCGATCTCGGCCCGCTCGGCATCGTCCGCAGGTAGTTCCGCTAGCAAACTCAGCAGGCCGCGCAGAATGATGAAATGATAGACCAGCCGCGCATTGTGCGGATCTCCCCAGCGCCCCACGTGCGGCCCGCTGGTGAGTTGCCCTGGCAGACAACCCAGGCGGCATTTCTCCTTAGCTGCAGCCAGATATTTCGCATCGCCCGTGACGCGATGCGTCTGCGCTAGCAAGTGGACCAGAAAGCTATTGTAGTTCCAATTCGGCACGCACGGCTGAGTGCAGGCCCAGTCAGCGGCCTTCCGAGCGCTGGTCAGGTAAACCTCGTTTTTGCTAGCCTCATACATGCTCAGCAAGGCCACGCCTGCGAGACCATTGTCGAAATACAAATCGCCCGTGCCCAGGTCATCAATGATCCAGCCCTCATGCAGCACCGCGTCCACTTTCCCCGCCTCCTCGGCCTTACTGAGAAAGGCCTCGGCCATGGCTCCTAACTTCCCGCGTTTCCCCCGCCAACCAGGAAAGGGAAAGCACTCCCGCCCGCCCGCCTGCTGCGCGTGGACCAGGAAATCCGCCGCTGCCTCCGCCTCCGCTAGCAAGACCCGAGGCTGCGCACAGCCCGCTTGGCGTGCCAGGAGGCAGCCTTCCACCACGGAGGCCACCGCGCGCAGCGGAGCTTGGCAGTCCGTGCCCGTCTTGGCTTCCTTCCACCACGCTTGGCCTTGGATCGTATCCAGTGGGCGTTCAAAGAGCGCGGGCACCTGCTCCGCCGTGGCCGCCCGGACCTCCTGGGCAGGCATCACAAATTCCGTTTCCGCCTCCGGCACCCCCGCTGCCGTCCCCAGCGCAGCATACGCCGCCGACACGATCGACTGCACCGCCGTCAGATCCCGGGCCCGCTGCGCAGCCGCCAAGGTCTTTGCACTAGCCGCTAGATCTGCCGCTCCGGCTCCGCAGAGGCTCACTCCCAATAACATGATGACACGCAAGAATTTCATCCCCGCCCCTACCTCCCACCGCTCCGTGTGCAAAGTGAAATATCACGCCCCTGGATCACGGAAACCCCTCGCCAAACGTCGCTGGGCCAGAGGGCAACGCGCTTCATCGGTATAAAAACAAACAACCTCACGACACCTTGCGGTTTCGTGAGGTTGTTTTCCCCCCCAAAGTTTTGAAAGAATTCTTTCTGGGGCAAAATTAATCTAATTCTAATTTTACCGCAAGAAAATAAAATTCTTTTTTAGCCTTGGGGTGTGTGGACCACCTTACTTAACGGGGCGTATGAATCCGGAGCCGCCTTCGGAGGCTTGCGCTAGCAAGGCTCGAATGACGCTCCGGCCCTGGTTCCAGCGGAGTTTTACAGGTTCCCTTTACCCAGCACGTTGAGCACCAGCCACTCTTGGATGCCAGTGTAGATCTCGTAGTGGATTTGATCGAGAAAGGGGCCGTGGAGTTGGCCGTCGTCCTCGATCCAGAGGGACTTTTGCGTCATCACGAGGCGGGCTTGGTTCATGGCTCGGAACCAGTCCTCCGCATCCTCACGGACCACGGTGAGTGCGAAGTTAGGCACGGGCGAGGTCTCGGCGGCATTTTCCTCCTCGGCATCATCGTCGTCGTCATCATCATCATCAGTCTCATACGGAGCAGGCCCTAGCCGCTTAAGCCCAGCCATGACCTTGGCTAGGGAGCCAGCAAAGAGTTCCTGGAGTTCTGGCACCACATAGTCTTCCCAGTCCTCTTGGTCCCGGGAAGTTTCCACCGGATCGTGCGCGGCCTCCACGGCATCCCCCGTAAGGGCAGGGTAGAGCCGATCCGCCATTCCAGGCACATCCGTGGGATCCGCATGTTGGGGGATGGCCAGGAGGGCGCTGGCCTCCAGGGGATGGAGATTGGTAAAGGAGAGGTCTCCGTTAGGCAGAAGGTTCAGGCGCATGATCGGGGGAAGCTGAGGGGTCTGCACGTAGCGCTGCGGAAGCTTGGCGTCGTTCACCAAAAAAGGATTTCAACAAACTGCGGCTGGCCTCGGCTAGGACTCCAGCGGTGACTTCGCTGCGGTGGTTTAAATTTTCATGCTGGAGGAGGTTGATAAAGCCGCCGCCAGCCGCCCCGGACTTGGCATCCGCGCAGCCATAGATCACGCGTCTCAGCCGACAATGCATGATGGCTCCCGCGCACATCACGCACGGCTCCTTAGTCACATATAGATCACAATCCACCAGCCGCCAATCTTCCACCACGCTCTCCGCCTGCGTGAGCGCGAGCATTTCCGCATGGGCCGTGGCGTCCTTCAGCGTTTCCACTTGGTTGTAGGCGCGGGCGATGATGCGGCCGTCCCGCACGATCACGGCCCCCACGGGCACTTCCTCCTTGGCATAGGCGCGCTCGGCTTGCAGCAAGGCGGCCTGCATGAAGAAGGCATCGCTGGCGTGGTCAATGAAGTCTGGTGGGGGAAAGAGGATGGGGCTAGGATCAGGCATCATTTTAAAAAGCAGTTAGGTCCAGGAAAGTAAGATCTTCCCCGCGCGCTGGCTAGTCTGCGCGTGGGTGAGAGCGGCGGTGATGTCCTCCACCGGATACACGTTAGCAATGGGCAACTGGCAGCGCCCGGCCACCAACTCTGCGGCTAGGAAATCATAGAGCGCAGT